>NZ_JBSGCR010000035.1:0-70267 GCF_053601935.1 Streptosporangium sp. NPDC004631
ACGCCGAGACCCTGACCATCACCAGCCCGGTCGCCGGCTACCACTACATCAGCGCCCACGCCGCGACGGCCTTCAGCGGCCTGACCGTCTCCAGCCAGTACTAGTCCCCAGCCGGTACTGATCGTCTCGACAGAGGACCGATCGACACCCCGAGCCCTCCCCGCCCGACGGCGGGGAGGGCTCCGTCGTGCGGGGCGGGAAGGCGCGTCCGGCCCGCGCCCGGGGGTGACCAACCCCTACCAGAGCCCCGGGGCTCCCTGATCCGGAGCCAGCAGTGTGGTCAGCAGGTCGTCGAGGCTGACCAGCCCCACCAGGGCGCCATCCGGGGCGCGGACCGCGGCCAGCTGACTGTGAGCGGCCCGCAGGTCGGCGACCGCGTCGGAGATCGAGATGTCGGCCGGAAGCTCGGGCAGCCGGTAGAGCAGGTCACCGGCGGTGACCCGCGCACCACGGGCGCGGGCGAGGTAGGCGTCACGGACGTGGACGACGCCTACCGGGCGCTCTCCCCGCCACACCACGAGGCGGGTGCGACCCGTCCTGGCCGAGACGGCGACCATCTTCCGGGCCGAGGCGTCGGCGGGAACGCCGGCGACGGCCTCCCAGGGGGTGATCAGCGGAGCGATCGAGATGTTCGGGGCGTTCAGCGCCCGGGTGAGCACGGCGTGATCCTCGGTCTCGATGAGGCCCAGCCGCCGGGACTCCTCCACCAGATGCCGGAGCTGCTCGGGGTCGCGCGGGGTGGCCGTCTCCCCGGTGGGACGCACGCCGACCGCACGCAGCAGCAGGTTGCCGACGCCGTTGAGCGCGGCCAGCACCGGGCGGGCCACCACCGTGAACCCGCGGAACGGCAGGGCGAGCAGCGTCGCCGACCGCTCCGGGTGGGTGATGGCCCACGACTTGGGCGCCATTTCGCCGATCACCATGTGCAGGAACGTCACGATGCCCAGTGCGATGACGAAGGCGACGGCGTGCGCGGCGACGCCGGACAGGCCGAGGCCCTGGAGAACGGGGCCCAGGCCACCGGCGATCAGCGGCTCGGACACCACGCCCAGCCCCAGTGAGCAGAGCGTGATGCCCAGCTGCGCTCCGGCGAGGGTCAGCGGCAACTCCCTGATCCCCGCGACGGCGGCCGCCGCGGCACGGTTGCCGTGGGCCGCCGCCCTCTCCAGCCGGTGGCGCCCGGCTGCGACCAGGGCGAACTCGGCGGCCACGAAGAAGCCGTTGCCCACGAGCAGCAGCAGGGTGAGCATCAGGCCGATGAGCGGGTTCACGAGGTCCCCTCCCCTGCCCCGCCTGCCCGCCCGGTCCCGTCCCCGTTCTCAACGCGGCGGACGGGGCGGAGCAGAACCCGCTCGGGAACGTGCCGGTCGATGCTGAGGACCTCGATCTCGACGTGGCTGGGCGCCCGCTCGTCCACGGAGGGAACCGGTTCGACGGTGACGACGTCACCGGGTACCGCGAAGCGGCCCAGCCGTTGCAGGACCAGGCCGCCGACGGTGTCGTAGTCGTCGTCCTCCGGGAGCGGGATTCCGGTCTCCAGGGCGAGTTCGTCGATGCGCAGCCCGGCGTCGACCTCCCAGGCGTCGCCACGCCGTACGGCCAGGGGCGTGTCGAGGTCGTTCTCGTCGGCGATCTCCCCGACGAGCTCCTCCGCGACGTCCTCCCAGGTGACCAGTCCCGCCAGACCTCCGTGCTCGTCGACAACGCAGGCGACCTCCTCGTGACGGTCACGCATCTGGGTCACCAGGTCGGGCAGCGACACCGAGAAGGGCACCACCAGCGCCTCACGCGCGATGTCCGCCACCGAGGTCAGTGCCGCCCTGTCCACCGGGATCCCGGTGAGCTCGCGCAGGCCGGCGATCCCGATCACGTCGTCCAGGCGGTCGCCCAGGACCGGGTACTGGGTGTGGCCGTATTCGGCGATCAGCTCGTCCAGCTCCGGCACCCGGGCGGAGCCGTTGACGGTGACCACGTCCACCCGGGGGACCATGACCTCCTCCGCGGTGTGGTCGGAGAAGGCCAGCGCCCGTTCCAGCAGGTCCGCCTGGTTCTCGGCGAGGTGGCCGTGCGCCTCGGACTCGCCGATGATGTGCCCGAGCTCCTCCAGCGTGGCACCGTGGCGCAGTTCCTCGACGGGCTCGATGCCGACCATGCGCACCAGCCGGTTGGCCGCAGAGTCGAACAGCCGGATGAGCGGCCCGGCGACCGTCATGTAGATCAGCGTGGAGGAGGCCAGCGCTCTGGCCAGCGGCTCGGATCTGGCCAGCGCCAGGTTCTTGGGCACCAGCTCGCCCAGGATCATCTGGAGAACGGTGGCGATGAGGAATCCCAGGAGCAGCGAGACCGCGTCCAGCGTGCCCCCGGCCAGCCCCACGGCCGCGAGCGGCGGGGCGACCACCCCCGCCAGCGCGGGTTTGGCGATGAAACCGACGACCAGCGTGGTGACGGTGATGCCGAGCTGGGCGCCGGAGAGCATGAACGAGAGGCGTTCCATCACCTTCACCGCGCGGCCGGCCCGCCGGTCGCCCGCCACGGCCTGCTGTGACAGGGTCAGCCGGTCGGCGCTGACGAAGGCGAACTCCTGGGCGACGAAGTATCCGGTGCCCAGTGTCAGGACCAGCACGGCCAGGAGCGCGAGGGCGATGCTCACCGCGGGCTCCCGTCCCGCGCGCCGCCCGCGCCGCAGTCCGATGACACGGCTCTCCCCCTTCTCCTCTTCTCTCCCCTTCTCTCCTCTTCCCCCTCCTTCTTTCCTTCCCCGTCGTCCCGAGCCCTCTCCACCGGACCGTGGAACGGCGTGCGGCGGAGGCGATCACCGCGATTCGCTCTCCCCCACGCGGGTACAGACCGATTCCCGCGGTTCAACCACCGTGGAGGCGGTGACGGCCGAGCCGGGGCAGGGCCGGCGGGACCGCCGTCGCCGAGGGCGCCCCGCCGCGCCGGGCGGGCCTGTCACGAGGAGGCCAGGTGACTCACGACGGACGACCGGGCAGGCCCGAGCCCGCCGACCCCTCGGAGCCCGCAGGCCCCGCTGAACCAGCAGGCCCCGCGGACATCGACGACACCACCGTCGAGGCGCTGGGCCGGCTCTCCGAGGCCCTGGAGACCACCGAACGGGCCCGGGGCCACCTCTACTCCTTCCATCAGCTCACCGGACACGCCGACCTACAGCTCGACCGGGTCGTGGAACTGCTGCGCGCCGCCGGTCACCACCGGCTGGCCGACACCGTGGCCAAGGAGCTCATCGGCCGTAACGTGCTGACCGACCGGTGGACCTTCCAGGTCGTCGAGGACTACGACGACGGCTACTACCGTTTCTTCACCGGCCTGGAACAGCGGATCAGGGACGAGCTGGCAGGGGGGCGCCGCCATCTCCACGAGGCGCGGATGAAACGGGAGCGCCAGTCCTGAGCGACGGCGCGGAGCGGCCAGGATCGGACCCTGGGACGGCCCGCCGTACAGTGTCGGGATGGGCATGGTCAGAACGGTTGGACTGGTGCTGCACCCGCAGCGCGATTCGAAGACGGCCATCGACACGATCGTGGAGTGGGCGCGTGATCGGGAGGTCACCGTGCTCGGCCTGCCCGACGAGGTCGGGCGCATCGACTGCAGCGCGGTGGCGGTCGACGCCGACACCCTGGTGGAACGGGCCGACCTGCTCGTCAGCCTGGGGGGCGACGGGACCATGCTGCGCACCATGCGGCTCATCACCGGACGGCCCACCCCCGTTCTCGGCGTGAACCTCGGCAAGCTGGGGTTCCTGGCCGAGATCGACGCCGGCGACCTGCCCCCCACGCTGTCGGCCATCGACGGCAACCACTACACCGTCGAGCCCCGCATGGCGGTGCGGGCGCCCCTGCCCGGCGTGGGGACGGTGACCGCGTTCAACGACATCGCCCTGGTGCGCATCCCGGGCGACGGGCTGTCGGCGGTGGCGGTCTCCGTCCAGGGCCACCCCTTCGTCCGCTACGCGGCCGACGCCGTCATCGTCTCGACCCCCACCGGGTCGACGGCTTACAGCTTCTCCGCCGGCGGCCCCATCGTGTCCCCGACCGTGGAGGGCTTCCTCGTCGTACCCGCGGCCGCCCACTCGGCGTTCAACCGGGCCATGGTGCTCTCGGCGGACGAGGAGGTCACCCTGGAGCTGCTCCCGACGAGCGGCCTGCTGGCCGTCGAGGTGGACGGCACGGTGGCCGGCCACCTGTCGCCCGGGGAACGGCTCACCGTCACCGCGCTCCGCGCCGCCGCCTGGGTCGTACGGCTCGGCGGCAGGACCTTCTACGACCGCGCCCGCCGCAAGCTCCGCGTCAACGGCAGCGCAGAGGTCGACTAGACCCCGCCCCCGTCACCCCCGTCGCCCCGCCATCACCGTCGTAGTCCTCGTCCGGCGCCCCCACCGCTCCCGGCCCCGGGCGCCGGTGTCGGCGCGCCGGGCCGCCGTCGGCGGGGACGGGGAGCGCGGGAAGCGTGGGGGCGCGGGGAGCGCGGTTCAGCCGTGGGAGGCGCCGTTGACCGTCAGGACCTTCTCCTGCGTCTCTATCGCGGGGAAGGTGCCGGTGTCGATGATGCCGTGCTCGTTGTACGCGGCCTCGATCAGGGCGTGCGCCCGGGGCTCCAGCTTCCAGAGCGCGCGGTACTCCCGGGCGGTGATCAGCGAGATGCCGATCTCATGGGCGATGTCGGACGCCCGGGGGACGAACTTCCGCTCGATCTGCTTGTCCCAGTACTCCCGGGCGGCGCGCATCAGAGCCGCGCGCTGCGCGGTGTCCACCACGGGCGGGGTGGGGTCCACCATCTCGACCACGTCCTCGTCATCGTCGTCGTCCAGCGCGGCCGGGGGCAGCGCCGGCGAGACGTGCGGCTCCTCGGGCTCGGGGGCCCAGGGCACCGGCGGGCTCAGGTCGATCAGGGCCGAGGTGTTGTAGAGCGCTCCGATCTGGGAGAGCAGCGCCTCCTGGCGGTTGGTGTCCACCGCGAGGCCGGTGTGCTCGACCGCCCGGTCCATCGCCCGGTCCAGTTTGGTGAGGGCCACCCGCATCTTCCGGTCGGACGCCCCGGCCTCGCGCAGCGCGCGGGCACGCTTGGCGGCCAGCGCGACGCGGGTCAGCCGCCGGTGGGCGTCCACCTCGCTCGCGGTGCGGTCGCTGACCTCGGCGAGGCCGACACGGACCAGCATGCGCTCGGGGGTGAGGCGCCAGTTGATGCGGTGCCGCCCGGTGATGCGGTGCCGCTCGATCGCCATCCCGCGCTCCCAGAGCCAGGCGGCGACCAGCGGGGCCGCGAGCCGGAAGACGGCTTCGGCGAGGCTGCGGGCGTCCATGCTGGACAGCACCGCGGAAAGGCCGGTGAGCGTCCACACCGCGATACCGTCGATGCCCGCGGAGTAGTTCTCCCTCATGTTCCGGCGGGCCCGCACCGCGCTGGTGATCACCGCGACCTCGATGAACGCGAAGAGCAGCAGTCTCAGCGGGCCGTCGAAGCCCAGCACGTCGCCGGAGAAACGCCACATGCCCTGGGCGGACACGCCCGTGGCGATGCTGGCGGCGACGACGGTGAGGATGTCCTCAGCGGGGCGCGGGGCGACGTAGCGGTGGAAGAACTGGTTCGTGGCACGGTACACGGCGCGGAAGGCGAGGTAGGCCAGGCCCAGGAGGACCAGACCGACCACGCAGATGATGACCGTTACGACCGGCCGGTCCGACGCGAAGGCGGTGATTTGATCGATCAGGGGCATCAGTCACTGTCCGTCATTCTCGATGTCCGACAGGATATGAACGCGATCATTCCAGAATGTCGGAGCCTTGTTGGTGAAACGGTTGCTCACAAGTGTGACTCAATTGAACTCGTGTCCGATCCGGCCTCGGCGTCCGGCCGCCCGTCTGCGAGGGTGTCCAGGATCTCCTGTCCGTATTTCGCCAGCTTGTTCTCGCCGACACCGCTCACTCCGGCCAGCTCGGCCAGGGACGACGGGAACTCGGTCGCGATCTCGCGCAGGGTCGCGTCGTGGAAGACAACGTACGCGGGCACCCCCTGCTCCTTCGCGGTGGCCGCCCGCCAGGCGCGCAGCCGCTCGAACACCCCGGTGGCCTCATCGGACAGCTCGGTGACCGCGGCGCGACCGGCCTTGGCGGTTCGGGGGGCCTTGGCCGCGCGTGCCTGCCGTTCGGGCTCGCGCCGGAGCGGAACCCGCCGTCTGCCGCCCAGCACCTCGGCGCTCGCCTCGGTCAGCAGCAGGGTGCCGTAGTCGCCCTCCACCGACAGCAGTCCCTGGGCCAGCAGTTGCCGTACCACGGCGCGCCACTCGGCGTCGCCCAGTTCGGTGCCGATGCCGAACACGGTGAGGGAGTCGTGGCCGTGCTGGACGACCTTGGGTGTCCTCCTGCCCAGCAGGATGTCGACGATCTGGCCCGCGCCGAACTTCTGTCGCCGCTCACGCAGCAGCCTGAACACGGTGGACAGCACCTTCTGGGCGGCGACCGTGCCGTCCCACGACTGCGGCGGCGACAGGCACGTGTCGCAGTTTCCGCAGGCGGTGCCGGACTGGCCGAAGTAGTCGAGCAGCCGCAGGCGGCGGCAGTCGACCGTCTCGCAGAGGGCCAGCATGGCTTCGAGATGGGTGCCCAGCCTCCGGCGGTGGGTCTCGTCGCCCTCGGAGGTGTCGATCATCTTGCGCTGCTGCACCACGTCCTGGAGACCGTAGGCCAGCCAGGCGGTGGAGGGCAGGCCGTCGCGCCCGGCCCTGCCGGTCTCCTGGTAGTAGCCCTCGACGGACTTGGGCAGGTCGAGGTGGGCGACGAATCGGACGTCGGGTTTGTCGATGCCCATGCCGAACGCGATGGTGGCGACCATCACGACGCCGTCCTCGCGCAGGAATCGCCCCTGGTTTCCCGCGCGGGTGCGCGCGTCGAGTCCCGCGTGGTACGGCAGCGCCTGGATCCCGTTCTCCACCAGGAACTCGGCGGTCTTCTCGACGGAGGCCCGCGACAGGCAGTAGACGATGCCCGCGTCCCCCGGGTGCTCGGTGCGGATGAGCCTCAGCAGCTGCCGCTTCGGCTCGTTCTTGGGTTCGATGCGGTACTGGATGTTCGGGCGGTCGAAGTTCGCCACGAAGTGGCGGGCACGCTCCAGGTTCAGCCGGGAGGCGATCTCGGTGTGGGTGGCGGGGGTGGCGGTCGCGGTCAGCGCGATGCGCGGCACATCGGGCCAGCGCTCGTGCAGCGCGGACAGTGCCAGGTAGTCGGGGCGGAAGTCGTGCCCCCACTGGGCCACGCAGTGCGCCTCGTCGATGGCGAACAGCGCGATCGCGCCGCGGTCGAGCAGCCTGAGCGTCGAGTCGACCCGCAGCCGTTCCGGCGCCAGGTAGAGCAGGTCCAGCTCGCCCGCGAGGAAGGCCGACTCGACCCGCCGGCGCTCGTCGAGGTCCTGCGTGGAGTTGAGGAACCCGGCCCGCACGCCGAGGGCCGTCAGGGCGTCGACCTGGTCCTGCATGAGTGCGATCAGCGGTGAGACGACGACGCCGACTCCGGCGCGCACCAGCGCGGGGATCTGGTAGCACAGCGACTTGCCGCCGCCGGTGGGCATGAGCACGAGCGCGTCGCCACCGCCGACGACATGGTCGATGATCTCCCGCTGCCCCTCCCGGAACGAGGCGTAGCCGAAGACGCGGCGCAGCACGCGCAGCGCTCCGTCCGCCTCGGGGGCGCCGCCGGAGGGGGCGTCCCCGGGAGCCGTGCCCCCCGGAACCGCGCCGCCGGGGCCGCCGGGGCCGTCACCACCGCCACCGCCACCGCCGGGACCGTCGCCGTCGGGAACGCTGTCGCCGGAACCGTTCTGGGAGGAGGACATCGCGTCATTGTACGAGGATCCCGCCGCCCGCGCCGGTCAGCCGCCAAGAGCGGACACGGCCGTGCGCACCAGGACTTCGGGGTCGGTGTCCGGGTCGTCGCGGATCACCGCCACGTCGAGTCCGGCGGCGGCGAGGCGGCCGAGCGAGGCCGCCGCGTCGGCCACCGTGCCGGCCGCGGTGAACAGTTCGAGAAGGGCGTCGTCGACCAGGTCGGTGCGCGGGGCGTCGGCGAGCCATCCCTCGCGGAACGCGGCGCAGAGCTCCGGGTCGAGACCCGCCGTCCGGGTGATCTCGTGGTCGCCGTGCACCCCGAGATAGGTGGCCACCATGGGCCGGAGCCGGCCCCTGGCCGCGCCCGCGTCCCGGTCCACCGAGAGTCCGACGTAGGCGGCCAGCTCCATCCCCGGCCCGACGCGCTCACGGACCGAGGCCACATAGGGCGCCGAGGAGAGGATGGAGAGCAGCAGGCCGTCGGCGCACTCGGCGGCCAGGGCGAGCGCCCTCGGCCCCTTGACCCCCAGCACGATCGGCGGGGTACGGCGCGGCGGGGGAAAGGCCAGTCCCGCGGACACCCGGAAATGCTCGCCCCGGTGCTCGACGTGTTCGCCGGTCATCATCGCCCTGATGACCTCGACCGCCTCGGCCAGGCGGCCGATCGGCCGGTCGAACGGGATGCCGAGCCGGTCGGTCATCCAGCGGGAGTTGCTGGCGCCGAGGCCGAGAATCGCACGCCCGCCGCCGATCTCCTCCAGGGAGGCCAGCTCCATGGCGATCAGCGCCGGATGGCGGGTCCAGGGATTGACCACCCCGATGCCGACCCGGATCCGCTCGGTGACCGCGGCGATCGCGCCGGCCAGCGCGAACGCGCCGCGCTCGCAGTAGTCCTCGGTGATCCACACGGTGTCGAACCCGACGTCCTCGGCCAGCCTGGCCACCGCGACGGCTGAGGCGGCGTCGCGGTGGCCCGAGATGGAGAATCCGAGCCTCATCCGCCCAGCTCCCGGTCGAGGGCGGCGAGTGTGGGCTCCACGACGGCCACCGGCGGCAGGGTGGCCGCGGTGGCCCCGACGTCCTTCAGCCCGGTGGAGGTCCCGACGAGGACCACCGTGGCGTCGGCGGGCAGCGCGCCCGCCCCCGCCAGCTCCTCGACCGCGACCAGCCCGATGGCCGAGGACGCCTCCAGATACAGGCCGGCCTCCCGACCGAGCCTGCCCTGCGCGTCGAGGACGCGCGCGTCCTCGGGGACGGGTACGGCCCTGCCGCCGGTCGCGCGCAGCGCGGTCAGCCCCTGGAAGGTCCCGTACGGCGAGGCGATGGAGAACGCGACAGAGGGGGCGACGGCCACAGGGCCCGCGGTGTCGGTGCCCGCGGCCAGCGCGGCGCCGTGCGGGCCGAACGGCTCGGCCGCCACCAGGACCGGGGTCCGGTCGGCCAGGCCGAGCGCCACGAGGTCGGCGAAGCCGCGCCAGATCCCGGCCAGCCCGTCGGCGTAGGCCACCGGGACGACCACGTGGTCCGGCACCCGCCCGAGGTCCGCGACGATCTCGTAGGCGATCGTCTTGTAGCCGTCGACGCCGTAGGGGATGGACCCCACCGGGGGGTCGGCGTGCCCCGACATGGCCAGCCAGCCCCGCTCCTCGACGAGTTGCCGCATCAGGCGCCAGCGATCCCGCGGGTGCTCCAGGGCGACGACCCGCGCGCCGTACACCTGCATGAGGGTCTTCATGGTGGACGGCACCGACGCCACGGTCAGGATCACGCAGGGCAGGCCGGCGCGGGCGGCGTAGGCGGCGACCGCGGCCCCGTGGTTGCCGGTGCTGGCGACGACCACCGCCTCGACGCCCAGTTCCACGGCCTTGGTCACCGCCACGGCGGCCAGTCTGTCCTTGTAGGACCAGGTGGGGTTGCGGGTCTCGTCCTTGACCAGGACCTCGCGGAGCCCGAGGCGTTCGGCGGTGCGCGGGAGCGCCACCAGCGGCGTGCCGCCCTCGCCCAGGCTCACCGCGGGAGTGGTGTCGCGCAGCGGCAGCAGCGATCGGTGGCGGAACAACCCCGGCTGGGCCGGGTCCGCGGGCAGCCGGCCGGCCGGGGCGAGGTCGTAGGAGGGGAGCACGTTGGCGGGCGCGCCGTCCTTCTCGCAGGCCGGGCAGCCGCGCCCGACCAGCTCCAGCGAGGGGTCGGGGTAGGCCGCCGAGCACCGCAGGCAGGCCAGCCGCCCGAGGTAGCGGGAGGCGGTGGTCATATCGCCACCACCGACAGCTCGCGGGGCGACCGGGTGAACAGGTCGACGCCGTCGCCGGTCACCACGAGCGTGTCCTCCACCATCATGCCGCCCCATCCGATGTTGTAGTACGGCGTCTCGAAGCAGAACGTCATGCCGGGTTCCAGCTCGACCGCCACCCCCGGGGAGACGATCGGCGGCTCGTACACGGCCAGCCCGATGCCGTGACCGCAGTGGTGGCGCCGGTAGGGGCTGACGCCCTCCCGCTCCACCGTCCGCACCGCGACGTCGAAGACCTCCGAGACGGCCACGCCGGGGCGGGTGACGGCGATCTGCTCGTCCAGGCCCGCGAGGATCGCCGCGTAGTGACCGGCCTGGCGCGTGTCGGGCTCGCCGAGCACGGCGGTGCGCCCGATGTCCGACCAGTAGCCGGCGTACAGGCAGCCCACGTCGAAGCGGGCCAGCTCCCCCCGCTGCCAGCGGCGGTCGGTGGGATGGGCGTCGGACAGGGCCGAACGCGGACCGGTGGTCGCCACCACGAAGCGCGGCTCCCCTCCCCCGGCGACCATCGTGGTGGCGATGGCCTCGGCGAGCGCCTGCTCGGTCACCCCCTCCTCGGCGATCTCCAGGGCGGCCCGCACCCCGGCCTCGGCGAGCCGCGCCGCGTAGCGCAGCAGTTCCACCTCGCCGGGGAGCTTCAGGCCGCGCACCCGGATCGCCCAGCCGGTGGCGTCGGCCTCGGCCCCGTCGCCGACAGCGGCGCCGAGCGCCGGATCGCCCGCGAGCCCCTCGACGCCGTAGCGGAGCCCCGCCCCGGCCGCCTCGATCGCGGTTCTGAGCGCCGCGTACACGTCAGGGTGGCGGTCGGCGACGCCGGTGAGCGGCGTGGGCCGGGAGGACTCGAAGTAGAACCGGCCGAACGGCACCACCCGGTCCTCGGGCAGGCCGCCGTCCACCGCGGGGGCGGTGTCGGCGGCCGGGCAGACCAGCCAGCAGTCGTCGGTGGTCACCACGGCCGCCATCCTGTGGGCGCGGAACAGGGCTCCCGCGACGCTCCGGTAGCCCGTGGCGTACAGGATGCTCTCGGGCGTGGTCAGGACGACGGCGTCGAACGGGGCCTCGGACAGGGCCTTGCGCAGCCGCCCGGCCCGCTCGGCCGTCAGCCCCGTCAGGTCGACCGCCGGTGCGGGGGGAATGCCGGTCACCGTTGTTCTCCTCCCTGCTTGGTGATGATGGTCTCGCTGAACTCGTGCATGTCGGCGAGCGTCTCCTCCACCGTGTTGGCCGCGAACAGCAGGCCCGCCAGGGTGTCGACCCCGGCCTCCCGGTAGGCGGCCACCTGCTCGGCGACGCTGTCGGGGGTGCCGATGAGGTTGCGGCCGGCCAGGTCGGCCACTCCCTGGTCCTTCAGCGTCGTACCGGAGAGCGAGACCAGGTGGTTGTAGAGCTGGGAGGAGCGGAACCTGCGCCACGCCTCCTCGTGGGTGGGCGCGACACAGACCGCCACCTGCAGGGCGACCTCGAAGCCCTCCGGCAGCTCGCGGCCGGCCGCCGCCGCCTGCGTCCTGATGTCGCCGACGCCCTCGGCCACCTCCCCGGGGGTGAGGCAGGCGGGCAGCCATCCCCCGGCGTAGAGCGCCGCCCGGGTCCGGGACCCCGGCGCGTTGCCGCCGGACAGGATCGGCAGCACGGGCTGAACCGGCTTGGGATAGGACTCCACGTCCTCGAACTCGACCCAGCGGCCCCTGAAGGACGTCCGGCGCTCGGTGAACAGGGCGTTGAGCGCCTGGATGGCCTCGGCCGCGTGCTCACCCCTGTTGATGCGGCGCCCGGGGTTCATCGCCTCGAACTCCTCGCGGTAGGCGCCGATGCCCACGCCGAGCACGGCCCGGCCGCCGGACAGCCGGTCGAGGGTGGCGGCCTGCTTGGCCGCGACGACCGGGTTGCGGAACGGCAGCACCATGATGGCCGTGGCCAGCCGGATCCGGCTGGTGAGGGCGGCGACGTAGCTCAGGTAGGCGAACGGGTCGTAGTAGCGGGGCGGGGTGTCGAACTCCTCGCGGACGTACCCCTGGGTGGTGACGTGGTCGTTGCCCCAGATCGAGTCGAACCCCAGGCTCTCGGCCTGGACGGCGAGCTCGACCGCCTCGTCGATGTCGGCGTAGGGAACGGGGTACATCAGCCCCTCCGTCCCCGTGGGCACTCCGAGACCGAACCTCATCACGCGTCTCCTTCCTGGGTTTCGGCGGCGATGCCGACCGGGGTGCGGCGCTTGAGCGCGGCCACCGCCCAGCCGAGCACGGAGTAGCAGACAAGTCCGTAGAGCAGTCCCTCGATCGCGTCCGTGAGCAGGACGTCGGTGTACTTGGACAGCACGGCCGCCAGCACCCAGGCCACCATGGCCTCGGGCCGCACCGACGGCGCCGACTCCAGCAGCCGGCCGCTCATCTGGTGACGTGTCAGGATCCAGAAGTGGGCGATGACCACGCCGGCGAACGGCGGCGCGATGAGGGCGACGATCTGCAGGAAGACCAGGAACTGGGCGGCCAGACCGGCGAAGGCGACCAGCACCGCGATGGTGATCGCGACCAGGGTCCAGACGGCCTTGCCGATGCGCAGATTGAGGGTGTTGGAGGCGTTGGTGAAGGCCAGTGAGGCCGAGTAGAGGTTGTTGTCGGCGGTGTTCCACAGGGCGAGCACCAGCATCACCGCGGCCGGGGCCAGCAGGCCGAGCCCCTGCATGACCAGCACGAAGTTGCTGTTGCCCACGGACATGGCCGACACGGTGGCGATCGTCTCGAAGACGCCGGCGCCCACGACGAACCCGGCGAAGCAGGCGATGATCACGTCGCGTCCGCGGATCGCGAAGCGGGTCACGTCCCCGACGAGCGCGGCACCGGTGATCCAGGTGGAGATGACGG
The DNA here is from genome assembly GCF_053601935.1 of Streptosporangium sp. NPDC004631. NCBI lineage: Bacteria > Bacillati > Actinomycetota > Actinomycetes > Streptosporangiales > Streptosporangiaceae > Streptosporangium > Streptosporangium sp. NPDC004631. The sequence goes on from NZ_JBSGCR010000035.1 coordinate 12,989, forward strand.
CGCCGACCGCGGTGGCGAAACCGATGGGCACCGCGGGCTGCTGGGAGACCACCTCGGCGAACCCGCCCTCACCCCCGGCGATCTTGAAGAGCGCGAGGAGCGCGATCGCGATCTCGATCGGGACGGCGATCGCGGAGAACCTGGCCATCCCCTTGAACCCGAAGATCGCCGTCGTGGTGATGGCGGCGCCGAAGGCCAGGATGAACGCCCACGGCGGGATCGCCGGGATCAGCTTGTGCACCGCCCCGCTCCAGGTGTCCATCAGCACCCCGATGAACCCCATCGCCACCACGCCGAGCAGGAGCGAGACCACCACCGCGCCCTGACGGCCGAAGACGACTCTGGCGGCGAGATAGCTGGACAGGCCGGTCCGGTAGCCGACCGTCCCGATCAGCGCGGCCACGGCGACCAGGACCAGGTTTCCGACGAGGATCGCGGCCATGCCCTCGCCGAACGTGGTGCCGCCGCCCACGACGCCGCCCACCAGGAAACTGCTGACGCTGATGTTCCAGCCGATCTGAACAATGATCATCTGGGTGAGGGACTTGCGCCGGTTCAGAGGGACGGGTTCCAGCGCGTGGTCGTCGAGGTCAGCGGCGAGGGATTCCGCGCCCGACTCCACTTTTGTACTCATAGCGTCCTCCTTGGACCGGACTGCGCCCTGTGATAGTCCATAGTCCATGAGGGCATCGACCCCAACTACGTGGCATTGCCGGAAGATGAGAAGATCGCTTTTGTGGACATGACACAAAAGGCCCGCGCTCTGCTCACCCAGGTCGAGGAGATCGCGGCCGGCCTGGTGACCACCGTCTGGGAGCGCCTGCCCGGATACGACCAGGCCAGGATGGAGGTCGACGACCTCTCGGGCGTGGTGGCCCCCAACCTCATCGCCATGCTCTCCGCGGTCGCCGACCGGCGGCGGCTCACCGACGCCGAGCTGCTGCCCGCGGCGGCGCTCGGCCAGCGGCGGGCCATCCAGGGCGTGCCGATCGAGAGCCTGGTCGCCTCGTGGCACGTCGCCGAGCGGGCGCTGCTGGAACGGCTGATCACGACGGGGCCCGCACTGCGGGGACAGGACCTCGGCGAACTCGTGCAACGGCTGGCCGTGGTGACCGACACCATGATCGACGCCTCGACCGACGCCTACCGCCAGACCCGTAGCGAGGCCGCCGCCCACCTCGACCAGATCGCCACCGACCTGGTCTCCCGGCTGGCCGGCGGGGAGCCGCTCGACCCCGTCGACGTCGAGGAACGGGCCAGGCTCGTCGGCGTGCCGGCTCAGGTCCCGCACCGCGCCGCCGCCATCGGCATGACCGGCGAGACCGATCCGCTGGTGCTGGCGAAAGCCCAGAAGACGGTCCTCGACTCGTTGCGTCCCAGGCTGCGCAGCAGGATCCTCGCCGGGAGCAAGGGCTCCACCATGCTGCTCGTGCTCGCCGACATCCCGGGGGTGGACGAGGCGCTGGCCCGCGCCGCCCGCCGGCCCGGCCTGCCCGGCGGGCTGGTCGTGGGCCTGGGCGAGCCTCGGCCGAGGTTCGGGGAGGCGGGCGGCTCGTGCCGCGAGGCGCTGGGCGCACTGGAGGCCGGGCTGCGGATGGGGGCCGACCGCGCGGTCGTGCACTTCAAGCGCGTCATTCCCGAGGTGCTCCTCATCGACAACCCCCTCGACGCCCGCCGCCTGATCGACACGGTGCTGACGCCGCTGCGGTCCAGCCCCGCGCTGATCGAGACGTTGCGGGCCTACCTGTCCCGCGGGCTCTCGGTACGGCTGACCGCGCAGCACCTGTCGATCCATGAGAACACCGTGAGCTACCGGCTGCGCCGCATCCTCCAGCTCCTGGAGCTGGAGAATACCTCCCAGCTGCTCCGCCCCGACGTCCTCCTCGCGCTGAGGGCCGACGAGCTCGGCCGGGACTGATCCCGGCGGACCTTCCGACCTTCCGGCACGCCCCAGCGGCCCCTCCTCTCGGGCTGGAGAGCGCCGGGGGACGACCGCCGCGCGCCGATACGGCGGCAGTTCATTGATCGATTTTCAGCGAGCGGGAACGGCAGAGGTTAAAGTGCCGATGGCATCCGGCGAAGAGAGGGGAACAGGGTCATGGAAGCCGCTGATCCGGTGTCCGCGTCGGGTCTCGCCCGGGCTTTGCAGATCATCTACGCCGTAGCCGACGCGAACCCGTCGGGCATCGGGGTCTCCGCGCTCTCCCGGCATCTCGGCATGCCCAAGGCCGTGGCGCACCGGATCCTCAAGACGCTGAGCAACGACGGTTTCCTCCAGTTCGACGAGGGGACCAAACGCTACTCGCTGGGCGTCGGCGCGCTCAGTGTCGGGCTCAACGCCTTCGTCAACCTCGACCTGCGGGCGGCGGTCCACCCGTTCCTGCGGGACCTGGTCGAGGCGACCGGGGAGACCGCGACGCTGTCCATGCGGCAGGGCTGGGCCCGGCTCTATCTCGACCAGGTGGAGGGCCCGCGCGAGGTGAGAATGACCGTCAGCGTCGGCCGGCCGTACCCGCTGCACGCGGGATCGTCGTCCAAGGCCATCTTGGCCGCCCTGCCCGACCGGGACGTGGACGCGTTCCTGCGGCTGCGCCCGCTGGAGTCGCTGACCGCCCGCACCCTGGTCAATCCGGACGCCCTGCTGGTGGAGATCGCGCGGATCCGCCGGCTCGGCTACGCCGAGAGCGCCGGTGAGCGGCAACCCGCCGCCGGCGGCGTCGCCGCGGCCGTGCTGCGCCAGGACGGGACGGTGTTCGGCTCGGTGTCGGTCTGCGGGCCGATCACCCGGTTCGACGAGGCCACCCGGGCGGCCTACGGCCCGCTGGTCGCCCAGGCGGCCGAACGCGTCTCAACCGCGATGATCCGGCAGTCCGCCCCCACCCTGACCGCAACCTGACCTGCCCCCGCCCCAGTCCCCTGTCCCGGCCGACGTCGGCCGGGCGGGCGGACTGTGACGGCTGTGACGGCACACCGCCCAAGCACGGCACCGGGTTCCACGGAACCGGACTCATCCCGCAGGGCCGGACCCCGGCCACACCGACAGCGATATATCCGGCCTGTCCTGCGGAAAAGGTGGGGCTCCAACTTTCCCGATAGGGAGGTACTCCCATAAATCCCGCGGAACGTCCTCTCCCTCGTCCGCATCGCCCTACCCCGGAGACGACTTCGTGTACCTGCCCCTCCGCGCGCTCACCGCGTTCACGGTTCTGGCCTCAGCCGTGCTCCTCGCCTTGCCGATCAATGCCACGCCAGCGGCCGCGACGGTCCTCACCTCCACCCTGCGGGACACCACATTCCGGGGAGAAGGTGACGATGTCCTCCGCGTCAAGGCGACGAAGACCAGGGGCATCGTGGTGGCCACCTACGACGGGGAGTCGAACTTCATCGTCTACGGCCTGGACAGGCAAGGGAAGGAAAAGCAGGTCCTCTTCAACGCCATCGGCACCTACTCCGGCACGGTGCTCTACAACTCCACCCCGGGTGACACCCTGGCCGGGCTGAAAATCACCGCGGACGGCCCCTGGACGCTGCGGTTCCGCCCGCTGTCCTCCGCGCCGCTCTGGAAGGGCGCCACAGCGCGCGGAAAGGGAGACGCCGTTCTACGCCTCAACCCGCCCTCACGGGGTTTCCGTACGGTTCGGGCCCGCTACACCGGCGAGTCGAACTTCATCGTGTACGGCTTCACCGGGGCCGGGTTCCCCGATGTGCTGTTCAACGAGATCGGCGGCTACAACGGTAAGACCTCGCTGCCCAGCGGCACCCGCCTGATCGTCGTCCAGGCCGACGGCAAGTGGTCCATGAACCGCCGGTAGCCGCCGGTGGGCAGATCACAGCGTGATCTACGAGGTGGGATCGATGACTCCGATGACGTTGGAGACCGAAAGGACGGAATCATCGGCATGATCCACCAGGCGACTCCGTGAGCCGAGGAAGACGGCACGGCGTCACGGCCCTCCATGGCCGTGACGCCGGAGGGGACGTCCACCGCGGGCCGCGGAGCCGGACGAACAGACGACGGCACCCCTACCGGAGAAGGCGCCGGGGACACCGAAGCCCCGCTCGGTCCCGGGCGAATTCCAGGGGTCGTCGCGACACAGGTGATCATTTGCTGGCGGCAGTCAGCCTAGCTGGGCGATCACCGGTGGGCATCCTTCCGAGGGCGGCCGGTCCTCCCTGGGAAGGATGCCCGCTATGCCTCCCAATCGGCGTCCCGGCCGGGGAGAACGTCGGCGACGTTCACCCAGACGTGCGCATTCGTCGACGCCGAGCGTCGGCACTTTAGGTGGGCTTGCGCCAGACAACGGCGTAGCGAAAAAGTGGAAGCCGACGCCAGCGCATCCCCGGCAGGACAGCGGAGGCGATCTGCTTCACCTGGGCGTAAGTGTGGGGAAAGGTCATCTTCACGGGCGCCGTGTGATGCCAGTAGCCGCGTGTGCGCGAGAACACCTGGTTTTGGGCGACGCCGACGGCGTCCATCAGGTAGTCGCGCGGATGTCCGCTATTGGCGCAACCGATCACGACGAGCGCTCCACCTGGCGCTGTGAGCGAGGCCAGCCTTGTGAGTCCGGCGCTCAAGTCAGGCAGGTGATGCACGGTCGCAATGGACGTGACAACGTCGAAGTGCCCTTCAGGCAACGGATTACTCATCACGTCGCCCACGACCCAGTCCACGTCCGCCCTTGTCGCGCGAGCCCGGTCGAGGACGGCAGGATCCAGATCGATGGCAGTCACCTGCGGCACCAACTCGCGTAGATCGGCCGCCAGCAGACCATCGCCTGTGCCCACGTCCAGAGCCGTCTTCGCCCCGGGTGCCACGGCCTGCAGAGCCAGGTGATGGTAATGCGTGTTGTGATTCCAGCGGCTACGCAGATCGATAGGCATGCTTGAGATAATCGCACGAGCGCCGCAAACCGCGGCAAGCCTGCGCACGGTGCGCTTCGACACCGCGATTCTCATCTGCTGTCACGTTCCCATCGCAGACGGGATTACCGCAGCACCGCCTCCCCGAGGTCAGGCGCAGGCGGCCAAGGGCTCCGCGAGGCGTTCCGCCGGGGTCCCCAGCCGAGCGTCGTCCGTGGCCCGGCGTTCAGTTCAGCGGCGACGGCGTCGAGGACCTCGCGGGTGTGGACCAACAGGTCTGTGCCCTTGAGCAGGCCGTTGGTGTTGTCGTTGGAGCCGCGCTGCCACGGGCCGGCCGGGTTGCAGAAGTAAACGGGCATGTCGGCGGCGATGGAAAACTCGTGGTGGCAGCCCATCTCGCTGCCCTGATCCCAGGTGAGGGAGCGTCTGAGATGGGTCGGGAGCGTCACGATGCTGTCCAGCGGGGCATCGCGCATGCTGACCGCGCTGTGGTCGTGTGGCAGGCGGACGAGCATGACGTAGCGGGTGGTGCGCTCGACCAGTGTCCCGATGGCGGACAACTGGTTCTTGCCGATGCAGGTGCTGCTGAATGTAGGCCCGTAACTCCGGGTTCTGCCCGATCTTGCTGGGCTTGGGGCGCGGCCGGCGCGCGTCGGCACGAGCCTGAGCCGCGTGCGGTCGGCACTGGCCGTTAGTGGGATGCCGGTTACGGCGAATCTCCCGGCTGATGGTCGAGGGCGCACGGCCCAGCTCGCGTGAGATCTCCCGGATCGACACCTTCTCCCGCACCCGGTCAGCGATGTATAGACGATCGCTAGAACGGAAGCCGGAAAGGACCGAGCCGGGCGTTCCTCAGGCTCTGGCCGCCTCCTGTAGCCGCGCCCACGCGGCATACCGGTCGTCCACGCCTCCCCACCACGGGTTGTTGTTCAGAGCCTCCAGGGCGAGAAGCCTCTGCTCCCGCACCTCGGCCAGCAGTTGCCGCTGCTCATCGGTCATGGCCCCTTCCAGCACCTCCTGCGACGACGGCAACGTGTCCACCACCTCGCGCACGCGGGCATCCGCCTCCCAGTAGGCGCGCTGGGCGGCGAGCAGATCGTCAGGAAAGGTGTGGTCGGCCATGGTCCCCCCGGGTGATGCAGTTCCGGGCGATCCTACGAGGGATTTCGGCCTAACCGAAAGCGCCTCGCCCTCCGGGGGAGAACGAGGCGTCGCACTGTCAGGGAGGGGTCGCCTGAGCAGACACGTTCCTCGACGGCCGGCCCAAGCGCGTCACGCCGGTCATACAGCTGCGAGACGCAGGAAAATCGAAGTTTCCCCATAATCTGCATAAACGGTAAATCATGTTCATCGATTCTTCGAAGAAGAACCCTCGTGATGAGAGCACCCCCACCCTGAACCGCAGCTGTCCACACCCATGTGACCTGCGACTCCAGCGAGCAGACCCCCTCCGCGTCCGCTTCAAGGAGAAGACGATAAACAAACACCTTCTTCGCTCCGGACAATTCACTTCATATCCTGGCCTTATCGACCGCGGCCTCCGGAGTTTCCCGCCGGCCGCCTGATCAGAGGAGGCGCTCATGGACCGCAGGCAACGCCTGTCGCTGCTCAGCCCGGCACTTCTCGCAGTCCTCGCACTCGGAGCGGCCGACGGCTCCCGATCCACGGCCGTTCCGGTTTCCGCCCAGACGGCGACGGTGAACATCCCGCAGGGCAAGGCCACCGAGACTCCGGACGAGAAGCCGAGGGCATATCGGGACGCCTACAGAAAGGGCTACACCGACGCCGGAAACGACTGCGGCAAGGCGGAGAGCTTCTCCTACAACGGATCAGATTGGGACAGAAGGGGCTGGGTGGACGGTTACAACGCCGGCCATGCCAACCTGTGCGGGGGAACCGGCTGAGTCTCCCCCGCCGTACGACACGGCAAGCGCCTGCCCCACCCCCTCGTCCGCGATCTCGGTCGGCGGCCGATCGCGCCCGAGCGTCGCGACGGTGCGGTCGATGGTCCAGACGCAGGCACTGTAGGTGTTGGGGCCGTTATCACGTGCACAGATCATCTCTGCTCTCCGGACACGACGCACTCTTTTTCTTAATTCACGAAATTTCATAACTATAGAGATTGTGTAAACTCGGTGTGGCCAGGTGGAGGCGACGCGGAGAGGTATGGATGGCCGAGACACTCGACACCGGCGGCGATCAGGAGACCGCGGCCACGCGGTTCCTGGAGCGCTTCGCCATGATCATGTCTGATTCCGGCTATCCCCGGATGGCGGCCCGCGTGTTCGCCGCGATCCTGATCTCCGAGGAGGGCAGGCGCACCGCCGCCGAACTCGCCGAACAACTACGGGTCGGGCCTCCAGCGATCTCCGGGGCTGTGAAGTACCTGATGCGTGTCGGGATGATCACTCGCGAGCGGGATCCGGGTCAGCGCCGCGACCACTACCGCGTCGACCAGGCCGCCTGGTACAAGGCGGCCCTGTCGAGCGATGAGGTGTACCGCCGCTTCGAGGAAGGCGCGCACGACGGGCTGGCGGTGTTCAGCCCTGATACGCCGCCCGGCGCACGGCTGGAGGAGATCCAGCGTTTCTTCGCCTTCCTGCGCAGCGAGGTTCCGAGGCTGATGCACAAGTGGCGGGAGCTGAACACGGTCTCGAAGGACGGCTGGTCACGCGAGGTCGCGCCTGCGCAGCCCGACGACGCCGAGCGCGGTCAGGGCTGCCGCGACGGCGACCAGCCCAACCAATGGAGCCGTCGACATCTGCCCGAGCACGACCCAGGGCACGTGCACGAACGGGATGATGTTCAGCAGCGTCTCGTCGACCTGCCCGAGCATGCCGAACACGTCGAGCAGGATGAACGTCATCCAGACGCCCCAACCGGCCATCGCTAGGCGGGGCAGCAGGCCGACGAGGGCCGCCGCGATCCCGGTCATCACCCACACCGCGGGCAGGTAGGCCAAGGCTCCCCCGAGCACCCGCGGAAGCCCGCCCAGGTCGCCGGTGCTCAGGCCGTACCCGAGACCGGTGGCCGTGCCGAGCGCGACCAGGACGACAGCGGGACCTGCGGCGGCGACAACCAGGTGGCTGAGCGCCCAGCGGGCGCGGCTCACCGGGGTCACGAGCACGAGGTCGGCGCGCCCGGCCGACTCCTCCGATCGCAGCCGCAGCGCCGACGCGATGCCGTACGCCGCGACGATCCAGGCCAGCATGGACAGCAGGTAGTTGAGGAAGAAGTCGACGGGCCTGGCGTCCTCGCCTCCTACCCTGGCGATCATGTCCATGATCTGCGGAGCGTCGATCTGGCCTTCCAGGCCGCCGGAGACTGCTCCACCGAGCGCGAGGCCGCCCACGGCGAAGCCCGCGGACCACGCCACGACCTGGCCGCGTTGCAGCCGCCAGGCCAGGGCCAGCGGGCTGCGCAGGCCGGGCGCCGCCGTGGCGGGTCCGAGCCGTGGCGGCAGCAGGCCGGCGGCGAGGTCGCGGCGGGCCGACAGCACGTGGGCAGCGGTGGCCAGCAGGGCGACGAGGGCGAGCAGCAGCGCCAGCACCCACCAGCGTTCCCCCGTGAAGGGCCGCATGCGCAGCGTCCAGCCCAGCGGCGACAGCCATGACAGCCAATCCGCCCCGCCCGCGTCGCCGACCGCGCGGATCAGGAACAGGGCGATGAAGACGGCCACACCGAGACCTCTCGCGGCGGCGGCGCTCTCGGTCATCTGCGCGACCACGGCGCCGACCGCGGCGAACGTCCACCCCGCGGCGGCCAGCGAGAGGCCGAGGGCCATCGAACCGGCCGCGGGCAGCCCGCCACTCATCAACAGCGCCGACATCAGGGCGGCGATCAGCAGGTTGGCGGTGAACACCACGCCCAGCACCGCGGTCAGAGGCGCGTGCCTGCCGACCACGGCGGCGCCGAGGAGTTCGCGACGGCCCGACTCCTCCTCCACGCGGGTATGCCGGATGACGAGCAGCATGCTCACCAAGCCCAGCAGCATCGCGCCGGATGAGCCCACGGTCCACGCGGTCAGCCCACCGACGCTCGCGTCGAAGACGAGGCCGCGGGTGGCCAGCTGCGAGGGATTGGCCATCGCCTCCTCGGCCACCGACCGCAGGGACTCCGCGGTCGGGTACAGCGCGGCGGTGCTGGTGGCGATGCTCGTCGGGTAGACGGCGGCCGGCAACCCCCAGGCGGGCAGGATCAGGCGGTCGCGGCGGACGATGAGACGGGCGAGAGTGCCCGCTCCGGTCAGCGCGCTCATCGGGCCTCCTCGTTCTGACGCCCGCGCCTGCCCGGCTGCGCCGTGCGGTAGTGGCGCATGAAGAGGTCCTCAAGCGTGGGAGGGGCGGCGGTCACGTTGCGCAGACCTACTGCGGCCAGACGGCCGAACAACTCGTCGAGGTGTGCGGGCTCGACCTGGCAGCTCACCCGGTTGCCCTCGACGCGCAGGTCGTGGATGCCGGGCAGGCCGGTGAGGCCGTCCGGCTCGTGGACCAGATCCGCCGTGACCGAGGTGCGGGTGAGGTGGCGGAGTTCGACCAGCGTGCCGGTCTCGACGACGCTGCCGCCGCGAATGATGCTCACCCGGTCACACAGGGCCTCGACCTCGGACAGGATGTGGCTCGACAGCAGCACGGTACGGCCACGCGCCTTCTCCTCGGCCACGCTGTCCCTGAACACCGCCTCCATCAGCGGGTCCAGGCCGGAGGTCGGCTCGTCGAGGATGAGCAGCTCCACGTCCGAGGCGAGCGCCGCGACCAGGGCGACCTTCTGCCGGTTGCCCTTGGAGTAGGCGCGGCCCTTCTTACGAGGGTCGAGCTCGAACCGTTCGAGCAGGCTCGACCTGCGCCGCACGTCGATCCCGCCGCGCAGCCGTCCCAGCAGGTCGATCACCTCCCCGCCGGACAGGTTGGGCCACAGCGTCACGTCGCCGGGCACGTAGGCCACCCGGCGGTGCAGATCGGTGGCGTCGGCCCAGGGGTCGCCACCCAGGAGGCTCGCCTTGCCGGAGTCCGCGCGCATCAGACCGAGCAGGATTCTGATGGTCGTGGACTTCCCAGCCCCGTTCGGGCCCAGGAAGCCGTGCACCTCTCCGGTGCCAACGGTTAGGTCGAGACCGTCGAGCGCACGTGTCCGGCCGAACGTCTTGACCAGGCCGGACACGGAAATCGCGTTCGTCATGAATCTCAAGCTACACTAATTTCACGAACTTCATGAAGTGTCAGAATTATGTGCAGCACAGGGGGTGAGGAATGACGACAGGCGAGCGGTGGTTCCTGGAGCGTTTCGCCATGATCATGTCCGGGTCGGGCTACCCTCGGATGGCCGCGCGCGCGTTATCCGCGATCTTGCTGGTGCCGGAGGTGCGGAACTCGCGCCTCATCCTGCAACCAAGGCAGGCAGGATCGGCGATGATACGTCGGCAGGCACGGTCTTCCACTCGAATCACGGGGCGGCGAGAAATTCATGATCTTGGAAGCCCGTAGGTGTCACGTTTCCAGAACCCCGTCGACCTGACGGGTCATCGCGAATCGGGTGTAAAGCGACTGCGGCGAAGCCCTGGCTGCCCGCTCAGCGACGATCCCCCGCCCTTTCGCGCTGGAAGGACGGGGGATTTCAGTGGGGAGGTCACGTTCACAGGTCGCGGTCGTCGACCAAAACGGTGCGGTGCGAGTCAACCGGAATCTCCCCAACAAGACCGGGACGGCGCTGCGGGTGATCGGCTATCCACGCCCACGCCCACGGGGTCGACGTGCCGTGTCGGGCCGGTGGTGCCAGGCGTTTTCACGCCCGCCCTGGGGCAGGTCATCCGCCCGCGGCGTCCTCGGCCTCCCAGCGCAGCAGGTCGCCCGGCTGGCACTTGAGTACCTCGCAGAGCGCGGCGAGCGTCGCGAAGCGCACCGCCTTGGCGCGGCCGTTCTTGAGTACCGCCAGGTTGGCGGGCGTGATCCCTACGCGGTCCGCGAGGTCGCCCACGGACATCTTCCGCCTGGCCAGCATCACGTCGATGTCGACGACGATCGGCATCAGATCACCTTGTCCAGCTCGGCCTGCATCCGCGCCGCCTCGACGTCGCGCGCGACGGCCTGGGCGAGCAGCATCCGCAGCACGAGCACGATGAGCGCGACCCCCAGGATGGCCAGGCCAATCCCGCCCATGATGACGGTGACACCCGGGTCGTCCCGCTGGCCCGGCGCGTTGAGTGCCGTGACCGCGAACCACAGGAGGGCAGCCGCCACGATCGCGCCGATCACGGCGTCCACGTACCGGAAGGCGGCGTGGGAGAACACGGTTTTGCGTCGGACCATCGTCACCAGCCGCCATACGCCGACCAGGGCGACCTGGGCCGACACCATGCCCAGGATCGCGATCACGCGCAGCGGGGTCAGCGGGAGCGACCCGTCCTCCGGGTCACTCCCGCTGACCAACGCCCACACCGTCAATGCCTGTACGAACACGGTGCAGGCGAGCACCACCACGAGCACGGCGCGAAGCGCACGCACTGCCAGCTTTCCCATGACCCACCCTTCCATCGAGTTACGATGAGAATCTATCGAATCTCGATAGGTAAAGCAAGGGCTGAGGCAGAGGGCCGGCGGCGGTTTCGCACCGTAGCGGGACGCCGTCGTCCCCGCCCATGGCATGGCGTTCGCGCGAACCATCTTGATCTTGTCGAAGTCGGCCTTGCTTGAGCGCAAATCGGACGCCATCCGACTACGCCGAAGCCCTGGAAGACGGGGTGTTCCGACTGGTGGGCACTACTGGGTTCGAACCAGCGACATCTCACTTGTAAGGCGATCCGAGCACAGGCGCGACCAGGACCAATGCCAGCCTGACCTGGGCGTACGGCCCACGGCAGTCCATCGTTGCCCATCCCGTCCGTGGTCGTTGTCACTCAGTCGGTCACCCAGGACTCGCGCTTTCTGCACGCCCTGCCGTCAGCGCTGATTTTGGTGACCCCCACAGCATCTCGGCAGTGACCGGGATTCCTGCGCGCCGGGTGACCGGTGACCGTCGATCAGGCCGCATGTGGCTCGGACCAGACGGAGCCCAGATCATGACCAGAGGTCAGACGAACGTCGGCGTTCAGCGCCGCAGCCATATGCCGCAGTAAGGCGAGCGTCGGCGCGGTCCCGCCTTCCTCGATGCGCTCGATCTCATCCTCGGTCATGCCCGCACGATCCGCCAGCTCCGCCACGGTCAGCCCAAGCGCACTACGCCGGTCATACAGCGCCTTACCGAAGGCCAGCGCCTCTCGAATCATGATCCGTTCGGGATCCTCAGCCTGAGATTCAGGCCGCACCCAGCAGGTGTGATAACCAGTCATCACGCCTGCCTCTCATAGATCTCGGCCACCGGCCCATGGTGGTCGCGTTCACAGATCTTCTGCGCGCGGACCACCCTGTCGATCTGCCGCTGATCATGCTGCTTCGTCTTACGGAAAACCGTGAGCAACACGATCGTCCTACCCGGAGCACACCAGTACGTCACCCGAGCTGCAACATCACACAGTCGGACACGCAGTTCCCAGACCGGCCCTTCCAGATGATCCGACCACGGACCGCCAAGCTCGGCCCCTTTTTCCGCCAGGAGGCCAGTGAGCCTCCCCCCGGCGAGGCTCGTGTCAACGCCCTCATGTCCGGCAACCTCACACCTGGTCACGCGCAGGACTGCTGGATAGGCGCTTAGACCGCGCGGAGCTGGAGACCACTTGGGGATAGGCATCGCTGCGTTGTGATCAGCGATCCGTGTCCAGCGGTCTTCCGCAGGACATGCATCGGCACGCCTGCGTCGTCAGCTCAGTAGCGGCCGAGTATCTCTGGCGGCAGGGGGATGGGGGCCAAGTAGCGGTTGATGAGCGGATACAAGCCGAGGTGATCTCCGCCGAAGAACATCATGAGGTAGTCGACCAGGTTGACGACGTGATTTGGGTGGGGTTCAGGGGAGCGAAGTACCAGCAAGCCGCCGACGAGCTTCCTCAGCACGTAATCGACATGGTCGTCTGCGGTCGGGCCGTGGCCCTTGCCATCTACCAGTGCCCAGAATTCACGGTCGTCAGGACCTGGTAAACGGTCGAGGAGGTCCGCTAGATGCCGGAGGTCGGGATCGGTTGGTGTGGTCACCACGTCATCGTGAACGCCTACTGTCCGATTGCCCCGGACTTCCCGAAAGACATCCGAATCTGGCCATGCGGGGCTGGGCCGGTGAACACCGGCCGTGCCTAGAGGCCGTGATCGTGCCGTACTCTGCCGTCGTTGATCGCCACCAGCGCGCGGCTGACCCCCTCGGGGGCCGTCTAACCAAATAAGTCGGGCCTGCCCGGTGCGTCAACACCGGAACAGGCCCTTGATCCATCCCCTGTGATACCAGGAGAGGACCCGATGGGCACGATATCGTCGTGCGCGCGTACGCGCATATTCACGCACCTTTGCGAGGGTGCCCGATGACTCAGGAATGGGTCAGCGCCCGCGCCGTAGCCTGGGTGATCCACGACGCGCCTGTCCCCGCTCACTTGGCCTTCACCCTCACCGTGATCGCCGCGTGCTGCGACGAGCGCGGCCGTGGCTCCTACCAGTCGGTTCCCACGATCGCGGAGAAGACCGGCAAGTCGGTCGACCAGGTAGAGCGTGCGACATCAAGCGCCTACGCGCCCTGGGGCTGCTCCTGCTGGGCGACCAGCGACGCGCTGAGCACCTGCCGAAGGAAAAGCGGCCGGTGGATGTACGACCTGCCGTTGAGCGTGAAGGGGCCGAAGCCGCTCAGGAGATCAAAGAACCCGACCGGGAAGACCTCGGACGGCCCCACCCCCCGTATCCATGCAGGGGTGGAACGGATGCGACCCCCCGCATGGATGCCCCCTCCACCCCCCGCATGGATGCGGGGGAAATAAAGCCTTTGAACAATCCCTCTCTCCCCGGCCGAGCAGGCGATCACGGACGCCACCGACGCGATTCCGGATGAGAGGAGAGAGATGATCACTTTGATCACTCAGGAATGGAACGTTCGAGCTCCTGACTCATACATCCCGCAGATGAAGCCTGCCGACCTCGGTGTGTACCTCACCCGCGTCCAGGGTCGGCGCGCGACCACGCCACCCGCTGCCACCGTGTTCGCCCAGCACCGTGCCTCGGCCGCCGTACCTGCGCCACGAGACGAAGAACTGACGGACCGGCAGAAAGCCATCGCCTACGCCCGTTCCCAGGTCGGGGTCAATCAGCGCGCAGCTATACGGCCCGCTCCCTCCGCGCCGCCACCGCCACTGGACCCCGCCGCCGAAGCCGCCCGGGCCGAACTTCTGCAAGGTGGCGATTTCGACCAGTGGATGACCGCCGCTTACGACAAACTCGACGAAGACGTCCACCGCGGCGAGGTTGTGATCCTCGCCGCTGCTCTCCGCCGAACGGCGACCATTGCCTCAGGGAGCCCACTGTGATCAGAGCCGCCACCACAGGCTGGAACGCCTACTACCACCCCTCGCGGGAGCGCCACCCCATCGTCGGCTGGACCGAACACGACGGATCACCGATGATCATCCACCCGACCACAGGATCCCTCGTACCTGCCGCTAGCTTCACGACAGCCGACGGCCACGCTTTCTCCGGCGTCACCGACGAACACGAGAAGAACCGCCAGCAAGACGAAGAAAACTTCCGGCGAGGCGCCCTCCTTGCCCGCGCTTGGTGGGAAAAAGACGCTGAAACTCTTGTCGCGCTCTGCGCCGAGGCGGACGCCGATGGGCCCCGTCCCCTCAGCCTCATAGTCGGTCTGCTCCACTTCTTCGACGTCTTCCTTGAAGACATCAAGCGCCTCCACGACATCGGAAAAACCGGCCCAGTGGACATTCAGGACTACCAAGCAGCCTCTACGAGCAACCAGAAATCCTGATCGGGCGGGGTGAGGTGATCGTCCTCGCGGCCGAGCTGGCGCGCGCTGGAGTGTCATCAGCGGCGGCGGGTGGCTAGAGCGCAGGTCAGCAAGAGTGCTCCCCACGCACGTGGGGATGTCCGGTCGCGTCGTTCCCTCAAGCTCCCCCGGCGGTGCGTCGAGGCGCTGCGGACGCTCCGGGAGGAGCAGGAGAAGGCGGGCGGGAAGCTCGCCGACACGGAGGGGCTCGTCTTCTCCACCTCGAAGGGAACCCCCATGAGCGCGGGCAACGTCCGCAGGGACATGCGGAAGATCATCGAGAGGGCGGGGCTCCGGGGCACCGACTGGACTCCCCGCGAGATGCGGCACAGCTTCGTCTCGCTGCTGTCAGACTCGGGCGTCCCCATCGAGGACATCTCCCGCCTGGTCGGCCACCAGAACACGGCGGTCACCGAGACCGTCTACCGCAAGCAGATCCGCCCCGTGCTCATGCAGGGCGCGGAGGCGATGGACGAGATCTTCAAGAGTTAGTCACTCACGCCCCGTTCTGAAGATCAGGAACGGGGCGTTCTGGCTGGTGGGCACTACTGGGTTCGAACCAGTGACATCTCGCTTGTAAGGCGATCGAGGCAGAAGCGCGACCAGGGACGATACCGACCCTGACCTGGGCGTACGGTCCACGGCCGTCCACCGTTGTCCGCCCCTGTCCGGGGTCGTTGTCACCCAGTTGGTCACTCAGGTGCGGCACCTCGGATCAATCAGGCAGCAGCCTGAACGCCGATATGTGGCGAGGTCGGACGACCCTGAAATGTCGATGATCCACCGTGGCGATCTCCTTCAGCCCGAGGCGTTCGGCGATGGTGATCACTGCCGAGTCAACGAGCCCCAGCGGCAGATCGAGGTAGGTCTCGACGAGCTGCGCCATGCGCGGCAGGTCCTCATCCTCCAATTCGGCCACATGAAAGCCGTTGTCGCCGAACGACTTGAGGAACGTCACCTCAGCCTGCGGACCCACACGAGAGTCGAGCAGATAGCCCACCTCGCCCATCACCGGCGACGGAACAAGCAGTGGCCCTTCGGCCTGCCGGAGAAGCTTCAGACACGCTCGGTGATGTTGGTCCTTCACGTTACCTGCGGCGAGAAGAACACCCGTGTCGCACAGGAGCACGTCAGCGGCCCCACTCCGAGCGGAGAATCTCTTCGTGCCGCTCAGCGAGATCGGAGGCAGCTTCGAACGACGCGAAGAACGGAAGATCGCGCTCACCCGACTCATGCTCACTCAGACGACCGCGGATGAGCTCCAGGGCCGGGCGCAGCTCCGCCTCCGGCAGCTGATCTACCAGGTGATGCAGTTCCTCACGCATGACGCTCATACCTACGAGTGTAGGTCGCCTACTTTCCGTGCATCAGGTCATCCTCCCAAAGCATGATCAGAAGGGGTGACCAGATCTGGTCATGCGTGCCAGAAGCAGTCCCATCGAAGGGAGGACGCTGGCTCCAATCAACGTAACTCGCTGATCTGGCGAGCGATCACCAAGCACCGCAGTCCCGACACCCACCCAAAACCACGAAAGGCTCTGGCCTATTAACGCAGGTCAGAGCCATTTTGGTGGGCACTACTGGGTTCGAACCAGTGACATCTCGCTTGTAAGGCGCTGCGCTGTGAGCGACGTAGCCACCTGCATCGTCCCACCTGGGGAAAGAGCGGAAACAGTAAAAGCGAGTTCTGTCTAAGCGATCTTCATGGACACCCCCGCCGACCAGGACAAGCGGGCAGCAATGGCAAAAAAGGACAGTGACACCCGGGATTTGCTCATGTACGCTCCGATTTTCGGAGCCGGTCGCGGGTATAGGCGAGGCAGGCAACCGCACGGTCAAGCGCCCCCTCCCCCGGGTGAACTGCCGGCCGTGCGGCGCAGTGGAGAGCGGGGCCCCGGTACAGGAATTACCGGGGCCCCTGCCTCTACCGGGAGTAGACGCGACCTACCCCCTTTCGGTTGAAGCCCTCAGGCCGAGGGCCTCAACCGACGATCAGAGTGGTCGTGTCACCGGGCAACACCTCGGGCTCCCGGTCCGGCCGCTCAACAACGAATACAGCCACCCCCTCGTCAATGCCGAGCACACGCCGTTCTTCCTCGCTCGGCATCCGAGTGGTGATGACTGCACCGCTGGAGACTTCCACCATGGTGACCTCGCCCTTGCCTCGGACGTAGGAGCCGGCGCCCGTGACCGTTCGCACGACGCCCTCGTGCTTGAGTGCCCGTAAAGCATCCCGCACGGTGTTGCGTCCGAGGCCGTAAATCTGCCCGAGGCGCTCCTCGCTGGGGAGTCGCCGCCCTGGCGCGTACTCGCCGGCTTCGATTGCGGCCTTGAGCAGCCGGGCGAGCTGCCGATATGCCGGCTCGTAGCTCGACGGGTCGATGGTCACGATCATGGACCCTAGGGCGACCTGTCCCCACAGGAGCCTGTGGGCCTAGCCCAACAGATTTGTCATCCCGGTCAGCGTGCTAGGTGCGCGCCAGCTCGGCGCCGGGCACCACCTCGTCCCGGGCCGCGGCCGGGCGAGCCTCTCCCGCCCAGCGTTTTCAATCCGCCGGACAACCCCGTCCCCGCCACCGGCGTCTACTCTGCGCCCCAACATCATCACCAGGAGTCGCTGTGCGGAGAATCGCCCTCCCTGCCCTCGCCGTCACACTCGCCGGACTGACCGGATGCTCAAACAGCGAACCCGCCGCCCCCAGCCCGGCACCCATCACCGTCGGCGGCGCCCTCCGTGTCCCCCGCAGCTTGAGCGGCGGCTTCAGCCAGGAATGTGTAACCGGAGGCGGCTACTCCGACATCAAGGAGGGCGCCCAGGTCGTCATCACCGACGAGGCGAACAAGACCATCGCCCTCGGCCACCTGGAGGGCGGAACACTCGACGGAGCTCGCTGCGTCTTCCCGTTCTCGTTACCGGACGCGCCAGCCGGGCACCGGTTCTACGGCATCGAGGTGAGTCATCGAGGGCGCCTGCAGTACACCGCTGAGCAGCTGGCCGTGTCGCTTCAGCTGACCGTGGGGGATTGACCGGATCGGCCGGTGCACGCCAGGACGGCCGAACGCCACCAGCTCGTCTCGGGGCGCCGGTGTCAGCTTTCTCCGACCGGGCCGGAGTAGCCGAGCCGGGACGTCTCCGCGGGCACGACGATGTCGGCGACCTCGACGGGCCGGCCGTCGGCGAGGTAGGTCCGCTCGATCGTCAGCACAATGCTGCCGACCGCGACGCCCAGCGCTTTCGCCTCCTCGGGAAGAGCCGGCCGCGCGGTGACGTCCTCCACCCAGTCGTCGACGACGACGCCGATCTCCGCCATGCGGTGCGTGACGCCGCAGCCTGCGAGTGGCCCGTCCTCGGGCAGCGCGATGATCGTCCCCTTGGTCAGCGCCAGGGGCTCGTAAGAATCGGACAGCATCCACGGCTGGTCATCGGCGGAGAACACGTACCTCGTGTGCATGACGTCGACCTGGTCGCCGTCGGGGTCGTCCAGTGCCAGGCGGGCCCGCACTCCGGGTGTGGCCTGTTCGGTGGCGGACTCATACTTCCAGCTGCCGCGGCGGCCCTGCTGCTGCATGCCCGCGGCGAACGGCGAGCCGGCGGCCCGTTCGCGGTGCCAGGAGCGGACGATCCGCCGAACCTCGGGGACCTGCCTGACGCGGACACCGGAGCCGCTTTTGGTGACGACCAGTCCTTCGACGGCGAGCTGGCGGATCGCCTCGCGAACCACTCCTTCGGCTACGCCCCAGTGGGCGGCGAGGTCGTGGCGTGAGGGCAGGCGGGTTCCCGGCGGGAGTTCTCCCGTGACGATTCGGCTGCGTATGTCCGCGGCGATCTGCAGGAACAGCGGCTGGTCCACGCGACCAGCTTGACAGGCTGGCTATCCAGCTCACAAGCTGGCCATACGAATGAAGAGCTGGATGGCCAGCTTCCCCCTTCTTGGCGGTGACTCGTGCCCACCTTCGTCCAGGACTATCCCCCGCTGCCGGGCAGCATCCACGCAGCCGCACACCACGCCCGAACCGTGGCCACCGAACATCAGCCGGGCCGCGTCGCCGACGCCGAGACGATCGTCGGGCTGCTGATCGCCGACGCCCTCACCAGGACCGGCCCGGACGGCAACATCGGCCTCACCACCATCGCGGACGAGGCCGAACTCCGCTTCGAGGTCCGCGACCCGAACACCCCCGTCGCCGACGCCGCCCCCGTCCCGCAGATTCAGGCACGGGTGTCGGGTCTCGCCGACCTGTACGGCTCCGACGGCGTCGACCAGGGGCCGAGGCGCGGACACCGGGTGTGGGTCGTCCTGCGAGCGCACCGGGCGGCCGGGTGAGCGGGGCCGAGCGGCCGTCTGATTGGGGCGCGGCCCACGGCGCGCAGGGGTGGGGGCTCCACGCCCTGATCGCGGGCATCTGGAATCCGGGCCGTACCCTGCCGCCAGCACCGGCGGGGCCGGCCACCCACAAGTGCGGCTCCTGCGAGGAGAGCATCACCCGCCAGGGGACTGCGTGGGATGTGAACTGGATCGGCCGCGCAGGCAACGGCCTATGCAGCAGGTCTCCGAACGGCGTGCACTGGCCCTGAGACCCCCGGGCCGGTCTGCGTTACCAGGCCGGTCCGGGCCGGAGGCTCCGCTGTATCCGAATGATGAGGGGGGAGACAGCGGAGCCTCCGGAGCAAACGCCCATGACCGTCGAGCAGCTGCTCACCGACCTCGCCGGCCTGTCTGACGGGGACATCGTCAGGCGCCTGGAGCAGACCTACCCCGACTGGGTTGTGTGGAGGTACCCGCCCGGCCCGTGGTGGGCCATGAGGCAGGCGAACCACCGCCGCGGGGCCGCCACCGTGCGGGCCTACACCGTGGCCCGGCTGATTCGCCGCATCGACCAGCGAGAGGAGAACGCGTGAACATCCAGCCCGGCGACCTCGTCACCGACCACCGCGGTTGCCTGTGGTTCGTCCACGGCATCCCGCACCTCGGCCTGCACCTCACCGGTGCGGGTGGGGCGTGCGCCCCGGTGGAGGAGGTTGAGCGCTTGCACGGGCCGCTGACCCTGCACTACCGGGCCAGCGTCGCAGCTCCAGGCCGCTCCGTCCTTTGATCGTCTGGCAGGGCCCGCCCCCGGCCCCTGCCAGACCCGCCTCTGCCCGCGCCGGGGACTGAAGGGCCGCCTTAAATCCCGGCTAGCCTGCGCAAACAAGGGACCGCAGCGAGGACCGAAGGGCGCCCCGAAACGCGAACGGCCCAGTCGCCCGGGTTACGCAGGCCGGTAACCTGGGCGACCTGCACAAACACCTTTTCCGGGAAGTCCCGGAAATGGTGGTGAGCCACAGATTCTCCGTCACGCGAAAGCCCCGGCCGAAGCCGGGGCTCTCAACCCCGCATGCGCGGGGGCACTTCTGGGTCAGACGCTGGTCAGCTCGCGAACCACCAGGTGCGGCTGCCACCGGGTGAACCGGACTTGGACACTTCGCTCCTGCTTGTCCATGTAGGTACAAAACATGCCGATCGTTGACTCTGGGTCCACGTCGACGATGTCCTCGTCGGGGTCGAACTCGGGGGAGGCGGGCTCCAGCACGAGGAAGTGCAGCCGCCCCGACTCCATGGGGGCTGATGGGCAGTACACCGCGACGTGAACGGGCGGTTCGTATCGCTCGATCCGGCAGCGGACCTCGGCGAACTTGTCTGTCTCCAGCGCCAAGATGATCTGCTGGTCGGAGCGGTAGTCGCCTCTTGTTAACGCCTCCTGCCAGGCCGGGGTGTTGAGAAACGCGGCCAGGGCGGAGGCGGCCTGGAGACGCTGTGGACGGTCAGCCACCATTTCGCCACCTCTCAAGGTTCTGATCCCACTCTGCCAGCATCGCCGTATACGCATCGTCATACCCAGCATGCACGATGTCCCATCCGGCTTCTTCTGCTGGAATGTTGATGATGACACGACGGTCGTAAACATCAACCCCCTGTCGGTTGAACTGGTGGCGGTGGATCGTGCTGTGGCAGCAGTCGATTCGGGCGACATCGATCCATTTTTGCCCGATCCGGATCTTCTGCATGATCGCGAAGTCGACTGTCTTGCCACGGTAGTACCGCTGCCGGATGACCAGCTGGTCGTCCATGCCCAGGTCAATCGGCGTCACGTTCTCGGTTGCCACGTCGAGGCCGGGGGGAATGTAGCCGGGTTCGGGGGGTGGCTGGATGCTCATGTCCGCCAAGCGTTCCCGGCGGGAGTTCTCGGGGAGTTTACCCAAGGGTGACCTGCCCGTACGTGATCGTTTCCGACTGGGGGCGAAGGGTGCCGGCCATCATCCCAGGGGCAGGTCGGTGGCCGGTGCGGGTTCCGTGGTGTCGAATGACCACACCGGTTTACGGAACTCCCCTACGGAAGGGAGCCTACTGGAGATCGTTCCACATAGTGGACTGATTGATGGCCATCGGTGACTTTATGAATGCGAGCGGAGGCCGGTTTTGAGAGGTATGTTCTTCAAAACTCTTCAATGGCCATCATGCGGATATTTCACCCCAACACTAGGGGCGATTGCAGATATGGCCACTACTCCCGAGTTGTCCTTTTTCCCGGATCTGGGAAAAGGATGAACGCGATTTGGAGCACGGCAGGCCCGTGGGGCTCGGTGCGGGGCAGGACATGATGCCGTCCGAGATCGTCATGGCCAGCGTCGCGACGGCGGCGCTGACGCCGATCGCGGCGAGGGCGCCGAGGAACGCGGCCAGGAAGGTGCTCATCGGGCGGTCACCGTGGCCTCCCTGGGAGCGCGTCGAGCTGGCCGAGAAGTGTGAGCAGCTTGTCGGCCTGCTCCAGGCCGATCACCACGCCCGTCGGCTTCCAGGGGTTGTCGGC
The DNA here is from genome assembly GCF_053601935.1 of Streptosporangium sp. NPDC004631. Classification (NCBI taxonomy): domain Bacteria; kingdom Bacillati; phylum Actinomycetota; class Actinomycetes; order Streptosporangiales; family Streptosporangiaceae; genus Streptosporangium; species Streptosporangium sp. NPDC004631. The sequence goes on from NZ_JBSGCR010000035.1 coordinate 34,598, forward strand.
GCTCGCCGTCACCCCGAGAGCCGCGAGCGCCTCGACCAGATCGGCGGCGCGGCGCTGGGCTGCCTGCCGGGCCTGCCGCTCCCGTGCTGCGGCGGCGTCCTGCTCCCGGCGGGCGGCGTCTTCAGCAGCGGCCGCCTCCTGCCACGGGCCAACGACCCGGCCCAGGCTGACGACCAGCTCGAAGGCGACACCATCCACGACGCCGCCGGTGGTGGCCGCCTCGAAGTCGGCGAGGGTGGTCTCGGTGAGCGCCTCGACGGTCGTTTCACCGGTCTCGACGCCGTACCCGACGACTACCGGGTAGCCGCACGTTCCGCTGATCCTGGTCCCGCGGTGGGGCGTCGCGCCGGCGGGCGCCTTCCGGAACGCCGGGGTGTCCGGCTGCCGGAACCGGTCGGCGGTCCAGTACAGATGATCGCGGTCGGCGCGGGTGAGGAACACGACTGGGCGCAGGCGGCCGGGACCGATGCGGTAGGCGTAGACGACGCCGGGCTGGATCTCTGCGGCTCTCACGAGAGTCTCCTCGAAAAGGGTGCTCGTCTGGTCGGACGCGGGCGGTCAGTTCTCCGGGGACGGGACGGGGCACGTCTCGTTGATCTGTCGCAGCGCCCGGCCGAGATGCGCGTGCGCCTCGGCCGTCGTGCCGTCGCGCAGGGCGTTGAGAGCGGCGGTCAGGGAGGCTCTGGCGGGGGCGTACTCGTCCTCGTCGGCGATGGCGTCCAGCGTCTCCTGGATCGCGTCGTCGATTCTGGCCGTCTCGGTGGTCACGGGGGTCTCCTCGGGGTGTTGGTGGGCAGGTTAGCGGGCGGCGGGTATCCGGTCGTGGTGTTCGTGCGCCAGGGTCGCGGCGAGCACCGTGACCTCGTCGCGGTCGGCGGTGGAGCCGCCGAGCTTCTTGCGGGCGACGCTCATCCAGTGGAGGCCGTCGCCGCACTGGTTGAGGTAGGTGCGGGCAGCGGTGACGGCAGGCGGAGTCTCGGCGGCGGCCGGGATGAAGCGGGCCGGGGTTGTGGCCCGCGGGGGCCGTTTGTCGGCCAGCTGGGCGCGGAGCCTGGCGACGGCGGTGTCACGTTCCCCAGACGTCGGCGGCTCGGTGGGGTGCTCTTCACCTGCGGGCGGCGCCTGGTCTCGGCGCGGCTGAACCTGCGCCTGCCTTCGGCACAGGGCGCACCGGGCGGACCCACCAGGCGTGCCGTGCTCCTCGCAGGCGGCGCGGATCGCCTGCCGGTAGTCGCCGACACCGGGCGGCCCGGACCGTGTGGCGGACGGGGCGGCGCGGAGGGCAGCCAGGCGCTCGAGAAAATTCTCGGCCCCGGCTTCGCTACGCAGCCACGGGCCGGGAGTGCGGATGCCGTCGCGGCGCGCGTCCTCCATGACGCGGACGAACTCGGCGGCGGTCGCCGTGGTCTGAGCCATGACCCGCTCGGCGAGGTCGGCCGAGACGCCAGGCACCTTCGGAGGCGAGGTTGGGGTTTGGTCTTCTCCTTGGTGATCTTCTCTCTCCTCGACCGTCGAGACGACGGCGGGAGCGGTCTGCCGATCGGGCTCGCCGAGAGAAGGAGGGTTCTTAAGAGGGTCATAAGAGGGTAGCTGTCGATCATCGAAGTAGTGAGGATCGATGATCGAAGTAGTGGCTTCGATGGTCGAAGTAGCCGAGGGGGCTTCCTCTACTTCGATGGTCGAAGAAGCGGGGACGGTGAGACGGTAGGGAATGGTCTTGCGCTTCTTCTGGAAAGCCCGCCGCTCCGCCTCGGACAGAGGAACCCCGGTCTGCGGGTGCAGCGCGACGAGCCACCCCTTCGCGACGAGAGAGTCCCGCACCCTCGTGACCGTGCTCGTGGACCGGATCTTGCACTGCTGCATGAGCCGCTCGTTCGTCACCCAGGCCCGGTCGTGCGGCGCCCGGTGGGAGTGGTTGGCGTAGCACAGCGCCATGGCCAGCTCGGCCTGTGCCAGGTCGTCGGGGTCGGCGTCCCACACGGCGTCGGCGTATCGCTGCGCGGGGGTCGGGGCCTTTCTGCCCGGAGCGCCTCCGGCGGCGGGGGGCGTGGCAGCCATCAGGCGCCACCACCTGGGTGCGTGAGCATGCGCATACGCGCGCACGACGATATCGTGCCCATCGGGTCCTCTCCTGACTACAACAGGGGCGGATCAAGGGCGGGTTTGGTGTTGGTAGCACCGGGCCCGCCCGCTTCGTTATTCGGTTAGAGAGCCCTCGGAGGCTCCGGCCGCACGCTGGCGGCGATCAACGACCACAAAGTACAGCACGCTCGCACCCTCGGGAACGGGCCACAACCGGCGATTCGGCCCTCCACACTGCGCCCTGCCTCCCCGACCTGCGCATTAGCCGTTCCGCTCCACCACACAAACGCCGTCACCACCGTCCGGGCCACCTCGGCGGGACGCTAGTCCACTGGCACGTCGTAGATGAATCGATGCCGACTCGCGTCGAACAGCCACACCGTCACTTCGACGGGCTGCTCCCCCGCGTGGAGGGTACGGATCAGCTCCACCACGGGCGTGCCCGGGGGAAGGCGAAGCGTCTCCGTCTCGGCCGGGGTGGGCATTCGAGCTATGAGCGCCTCCACGGCATCCGTGAGAGGGGCTCCGAGGATCTCAGCAAGTGCGGCGTGTACGCCTCCGGGGACCTTCTCGTGGCGCGCGATACGGCTCCCTTCCACCAGGCGGGCGGGAATGTAGGAGTCAGCGGTCACGGCGGGGCGGCCATCGAGGGTAATGAGGTGGCGGCGCACGACGACCAGCGTTTCCGGGGCAACCCCCAGCAGGTCGGTGACGTCCGGTGGAGCAACGGCCGTTGTGACCTCCGCCAGGATCAGCTCGCGATGGAACCCCTGCTCGGCCGCCTCGGCTTCGAGGGGGCTGGTGCCGGCCGGGCGTTGTGAGCGCAAATGCCGCTTGGAGCCGAGGCGGTCCAGTCTCTTAATTCTCCGGACCCGGTTGCCGCTTCCGGGCTCGCTTACCAGTAGTCCTTCCGCTTTGAGGGTCTCGATGACCTTGCGCACGGTGGCCTTGCTGGTGCCGTATTTCTCGACCAGCTTCCGCTCGGAGTCGAGTGTCTGCCCGGGGGCGAGTTCGCCTGACTGGATGGCTGTTCTCAGGTCTTCGGCGATCCGCTGGCCGATCGACGGCTCACGGTGAGACATCAGCCCTCCTTGCCGCAGCGCGTGCTTCCAGCCTACGTGTCCACCCTAGGGAGACCAGCCTAGGGCAGCTTCGACGATACGCCTTGACAAATCACCCTAGGGCGGTGCACTGTCTTAACAAGCACCCTAGGGCGATTACCCTAGGGTAAACAACCTTAAGTGTATCCCACAAGCTCAATGTCCGGTTTGGAGGTACTACGTGAGCGACTTCGAGCGCCTGATGCGCCCGCAGGAGGTCGCCGACATCTACGACGTGGACATCAAGACGGTCGCGCAGTGGATCAAGAGCGGTCGCCTTCCCGCTACCCGCACCCCGGGCGGCCGGTATCGGGTGCGCGCGGCAACTGTCGAGGAACTGCTGAAGGTCGAGGTTGAGACCAAGGTCCACGTCGGCAAAGCCAAGCGCCAGACGCCGCCCAAGACGGCAGGCCGGATTCTCGCCAGCGATCTGGCGATGCTCCCCCGGCTGCCGGAATGCCTCCTGGCCGTCGAACGCGACCTGGCCGAACACCACGTGAAGCGCGGGGACGCGCTCCCCCAGGAGGTCACTTACCTGGACGCGATCCGAAAAGAGATCGCCCGCCGCCAGACCATCCCGACTCTTTAACGCAAAAACGGGCCCGCCCGGTGTGCAACCACCGGACGAGCCCTTGATCACCAACCTGCTGTAACAGGAAGGAAACCCATGCCCAAGAGTAACGCCCACCCCCAGCCCAGCGGCCTCCACATCGAGGCCCTCGGCTCCACCTGCCGCCACGACACCACCGTCGCCAACTGCGGCACCTGCCGCCCCACGACCGGCGACACCCGATGACCGGCGTCGAGCGCGAACCGCTCACCATCACCCTCCCCCACGGCGCCACCGAGACCACCATGTGGCTGGTCTCCGCCTACTGCGAACCACACGCCACCCGCGCCACCGAGCAGGAAGCCCGGCAGCTCTGCGAGACAGCGGAGCGCGCCAACCTGGAGACCGGCGCCGAGTTCGTCTGGCACCCCACCGACGACACCGAGCTGACGCACGAGCTGTACGTCGTCCTCGGCGACGAATTCCGCACCGAGTACACGGTCACCCCCATCCACCTCCGCCAGGAGCAGCCGCCGCCCGCCCCGGCCGACGACGGCGACCGCCTCACCCCCACCCTGATGGCGGACGTCACCGCGCTCCTCACCCGGCACGGCTACCGGATGCCGACGGACACCGCCGCCCAGCAGCGGGCCCTCACCGAAACCTTCGCCGTCCTCGGATTCCTCGGCAAAGCCTTCGAAGGCCACCCCCCGGCCGACCCCGCCACCGCCCAGTGGAACAAGGCCATCGACTGGCTGCTCAACAGCCGGCACACCGCCGACGAGGACATCCAGGCCGCGCTCTGGGCGCTCGCCGACGGCCGGTGCACCGTCGAGGAAGCCAACCGGGGCTACCTCGCCGACTACACCCCTCTGACGGACCTGCCCGAGGCGGCGGAATGAACGTCGACGGGATGGACCGCGAACAGCTCCTCACCCACGCCGCAAAGTGCCTCCACTGCACTGGCGACGACAAGCACATGCTCGCCGCCCTGCGCACCTCCACCCTCCCGGACCTCCGCGACTACGTCGCCACCGCCCACCATCCCGCCTGGCAAGCCGTCACCCGGAGAACCCCATGACCTCCCCCGAACCGCTTCCCGCGCACCTCGCCTGGCTCAACGCCCTCGCCACCACCATGGCCGACACCACCCCCACCGCCGCCGAGGAGGAATCGTGATGGAGTACCTCATCATCCTCACCCTGGCCAAGTCCCTCGGGAACGGGATGCGCCAGAGCACGACCATCCGGACCGTCACCGCTGGCCCCGGCTCGACCCGCGAGGGCCTGCTGTCCTGGGCGATCGACCAGGCCGGCCCGGAGATGCAGGGCGCCAACATCGTGTTCTTCTCCGCTGAGCCCAACGCCCTCACCACCACCCAGAGGAGATCACCATGACCACCCAGTGCAGACGGGTCGGCTGTGAGTGCTGCCCCACCGAGGCCTACTGCACGGCGCCGGCCACCACCACCGTGACCATCCGCCTCCCCCACGCGCACCCCCACACCACCCGGGTGTGCGGCACCTGCCACACCACCCTCACCCGCACCCCCTCCCCGCACACCCCGTAGCGCACTGTGCGGGTGCTCGCCCGGCCCCTCGGTCGGGCGGGTGCCCGGAGCAGACGCTCCGAGGAGGCGCGCAAGTGCCAGATCGAAGGAGAACCCATGGGTGAACCGTCCTGCGGCCCGAACTGCGGCGGCTGCCGTAAGTGCGACATCTATGCCGGAAAGAGCGCGGCTGAGCAGGTCGCCGCGCTCGTGACACGAGTCAAGACGCTGAACGAGATGGGCCACCAGGCGAAGCCCAAAAAGTAGCGCCGTTGCGGGTGCTCGCCCGGCCACCAGGCCGGGCGGGTGCCCGGAGCAGACGCTCCACCACCCCCAACCCGCAACCAGCGAACAGGACCGCAGTGGACATCCACCCCGACCTGACAGCCGTCCGCGGCGAACTCGCCCGCACCGACACCAAAGCCGGTCTGCTCCTCACCCTCGCCTGGGCCGCGGTGAGCGCCGTCCTCGCCGCCGCCGCCCTCATCAACCCCCTCCCCGCCACCGCCCTCATCGGCCTCGGAGCGGTTGCGGCGTTCCTGGCCGGCGCCACCTGGGCTCTCCTCAACGCCATCAACCCCCAGCTCCCCAAGCCCGGCACCGGAACCGGGTGGGCCGCCCACGCTTACACCACGCCCGCTGAGTTGGCGGCCCGGACGCAGGCCGACGCCGAACGGGACCAGCACGCCGAGTACGTTCACCTGTCCCGCCTGACCGACGCCAAGTACCGGCTCGTCCGCCGCGGCGTCCGCCTCCTGAAGGCCGCACTCGCCACCGGAGTGATTCTCGCCGTCGCCCTCGCAATCATCGGGGCGTCGTGATGACCGACACCCTCGGCCTCATCCCGCCCCTCGCCTGGCAAACAGCGGCAGCCGTCTCCGCGCTCATCGCCACCATCTTCGCCCTGCGAGGACTCCGCACCCTCACCCGCGCCACAAACCGCTTCTTCCGCTGCTACATCGCCCCCCGCCCCGCTGAGGACGTCCTCACCGTCATCGCGGCCAGCATCGCCACCGGCGTCTCCGCCCAAGGAATGTGGCAGTTCATCGACCGCACCCTGCACCTCCACTGGGCACTCCAAGCCGCCGGATTCGCGTTCATCGAGGTCGCGGTCATCACCAGCGCCGTCCGAGCCAAGCGCTCCATGAAGGAGAAGTACTCCGCCGGCATCGACGGCATCGCCGTCTGGGCACTCACCAGCCTGTCGGCGGTGCTGTCCGCGATGGAAGCCGCCTCCCTCCCCGAAGCCGTGTTCCGGCTCGCGGCCCCGCTGGTCGCCGCCTGGCTGTGGGAGCGCGGCATGGCGGTGGAGCGGCGCCGCGTGTCCGGCCTGTCCGGCATCAACTGGCGCCTCACCCCCGAACGCATCCTGGTGCGGCTCGGCCTGGCCGAAGCCCGCGACCGCACCGCCGACGAGGTCGACGCCCACCGCCGCCTGACCCGGGTGGCGCGGGCCGCCAAGAAGGTCTACCAACTCCGCCAGACAGGCGCCTCCGACCGCCGGATCCGGGCCGCAGTCACCCGCCGCGACCGCGCCATCGACCTGGCGGTGGCGCACACCAGTCTCGCCCGCGACAAGACGAAGCAAGCGGCTCTGCTGGACCTGCTGACCGCTTTCGGTGGCGGCGACAGCCTGTCGGCCGTACTGGAGACCGCCTCCGCCCCGTGGGCCGATCTCGACCACCCGGCCGTCACCACCACCCGACAGGTGGCGCTCGAAGGTGGCGCCACCCGGGAAGTGGCGGACACCGCCACCGACACGACACCAGCACCGACACCGGTAGCGGTGACGCCCGCCGAGCCGACCGCCACCAACACGGGTAGCGGTAGCGCCACCACCGACACCGGCACCGACACTGCGCCACCGGTAGCGCCGCCACCGGCCCGACACCCGGCCCAGAACGCCACCGCCACCCAGGCCGACACGACACCCGACACCGACACCGGCGACGACACCCTCACCGCCACCGCATCCGCCACCGACACCATGTGGCGCCACTGGCAGCGCGCCATCGAGGAAGGACGCGACCCGAGCGGCGCCGAACTCGCCCGGCTGGCCGGCTGCGCCCCCTCCTACGGCCGCCGCATGAAGAAACTCTGGCTGACCGACACCCAGCAGCCGCTCGCCCCCATCACCGGCCCCGTCAACGGACACCACGCGGGCGGCGAGTCGTGAGCGAGTTCATCTACCGCACCGGAACATCCGCCCAGCTCGCCGACGAGCTCCTGCTCATCCGCGGAGCGTACAGCCACGCCACCGTCGTCTACCTGCACAAGAACGCCGACGGCGCCTTCTCCATCTGTCTGGAGGTGCGGTCTTGAGCGCGCCCGGCGCGTCGATCGGCGAGCCCGACACCGACCGCTGGCAGGCCGTCGACACCGGACGCCAGGAGGACGTCGAGGTGGCGCCACCGGTAGCGGACGAGGCGACACCGACACCGGCCTCCCCGCGCTCCGCGACACCGGCCCCCGACACCGACACCAGCAGCACCGACACCGCCACCGGCACCCCGGCCGGGCAGCTCCTCGTCGGTGTCGCCGCCACCGCCACCCTCGGCGGCATCGGCCTGTACAACACGGTCGGCGTGCTCGGCCTGGTGGCGGGTGGCGGTGTCGCAGTGGCGGGAGCGGGCGGCTACGGCTACTGGAGGTGGCGCAAAGCCCACCCCCGCAAGAACCGGGGCGGCGGGGAGCGGCGCTCCGGCAGTGGCGGTGGCGGGAAGAGCCCCTTCGCCGGCACGGCGCGGTCGGGGCGTGGCGCCACCTTCTCCACCGGCCGGACCAGCCGGGCGACCCCCGGCACCCGCACCGCCACCCGCAGCAGTAGCGGTGGCGGTGGTCGACGGAGCGGCACCGGAACGCCATTCAGGGGTGGCGGCCGAGGTGGCGCCACCGGTAGCGGCGCCACCAAGCGCCGCCTGAAGTTCCCCGGCACCGGTAGCGGTAGCGGCCGAGGTGGCGCCACCGCCACCCGAACCCGCCGTAGCGCCACCCGCAGCGCACGCCACCGGCGCCACCCCGCCACCGCCACCCGCCGCGCCCTCAACACCGCCCGCCACTACGCCACAGCACCAGCCCGCGCCGCCACCCGGGCAGGCCGCACCATACGCAAACACGCCGCCCCCCGCATCGCCCAAGCCCGGCAGGCGTCCCGGCGGCTGGACGCCGCCACCGGCCACGCCGCCGGCCGCGCCGGACGAGCAACCGTCCGCCGAGCCAAGGCCGCGGCCCGCCGGGCAGCACCCCACCTACGCCGCGCCGGCGCCTGGATCAACCGGCGCACCGGGCAGCGCATCAGCACCGCCTGGGCCGCCGCCCTCCACGGTGGCCGACGCGCCGCCACCACCGCCCTGCGCCACCGCTACCGGCGATGGGACGCCGAAACCACCGCCACCCTGGCCGCCCTCGGCGTCTGGCTGAGCAGACCACTACGACGCCACCGCGCCACCCGCAGCGCCACCGACACCAGCACCGCCACACCGACCGCCACCGCTACCGGTCCGGCCGCCACTCAACCCACCGCCACCGACACCGGAACCCCGGCACCCGCCGCCACCAGCACCCAGCCACCTCGAACCCCCACAAGGAGACACCACCCCATGTCCCACGGATCCCCCCTGATCATCGCCAGCGCCGACATGATCGGCTCCGTCTCCCGCTACCTGCCCATGGACATGTGGGACGTCAGCCGCGACCTCGACCAACTCCACCAAGTCCCCGAAAACGTCGCCCGAGCAGTCGCCGTCTACACCACCAACCTTGAAGCGGCCTACCCCGTCAACCACCGCGTCGTCCAGATGCTCGGCGAGTTCTACTCCTCCATCGCCGTCTCCTCCGCCATGGCCCAGCAGATCGCCGCCGCGTTCCGCAAAATCCACGCCGACGACATCAAACGGCGGGAGGCACCCCGCACCGGCGAACACTTCTGGAACGTCTGACCAGCGCAAACAGCACCACGCACGAAAGGGGGGCCCTGTGGCCGCGAACACCACACCACGAGCCGACTGGTCACTGACCCACGGACCCGTCAGCGGAGCGATCAACGGCACCCTCGGCCTGGCCGCCCTCGCCGCCACCGCCCACGCCGCGAACATCGAACCCTGGCTGCCCGCCGCCGCCACCGCGCTGTCGGCCATCGGCAGCGTCCTGCACTCCGCCGACCGCGGCGCGCACACCCCCACCCTGCTATACCGGCTGTGCTGCGTCCTGGGCGCCGGAGGCTGGCTGACCTACGCCACAGCCACCACCCCGTGGACCTCGGCCGCGCTCTACGCCCTCGGCCTGGGCGCCCTCGCCGCCGGCGTCCTGGCCACCCCGTTCCGCATCAAAGCCCCCGCCACCAGCGGCGGCGGCGGCGCGGCACGGACGGCGGTCCTGCCACGCCGCGTCGCGCAACTCGCCGCCGAATGGGAGCAGCGCATCCTCGCCGTCACCCGAATCCGCGTGGAGATCACCGGCGTGCGCACCTGGGACAGCGGCGCCGGCTACACCCTGACCGGACTACTCCCCCTGAACGGCGCCACCCGCCAGCAGCTCACCGTCGCCGTCGACCAGCTCGCCGCCGCGGCCCGCCTGCCGGACGGCTGCGGCGTGGAGGTGAACAAGGGGGAACACCGCGGCGCCTTCACGATGCACGTGATGACGGTCAACCGGTTGACCGAGGACGTCGACTGGCACGGCGACCTGTCCCCCCGCGACATTCACGAACCCGCCTGGCTGGGCGAGCACCGCGACTCCACCCCCGTGACGGTCCCCCTGCGGGAGGAGTCGGTGGTGCTGATCGGGCAGAAAGGCTCAGGCAAAACGACCGTCCTGCACGGCCTGATCTGGGAAGTCTCCCGATCCTTCAACGGCCTGGTGGCCGTCATCGACGTCAACGGCGGCAGCCTCGCCCAGCCTTGGCTGCACCCCTGGCTGGAAGGGGAAACCGAACGCCCCGCCCTGGACTGGGTTGCCTGCGACCTGGACGAGGCGCTGGAGATGTCGCGGACCCTGGTCGAAATGGCGATCGACCGCAAGACGTCGTATCGGCACCTGAAGGTCAAGCACAACCTGTCGCTGCTGCCCATGTCTGCTCAGCTGCCGTCGTATCAGCTCATCGTCGACGAGGGCGGCGAACTGATGTCCACCACCAGCCGCGACCCGATCAAGCGGGAGATCCGCGACAACATCGAAGAACTGCTGCGCATCGGCCGCGACGCCGGATTCAACACCATCATCTCCAGCCTGCGGGCCGTGCAGGACATGGTCTCCCCCGACATCGTCAAGCAGTCCAAGGTCAAGATCGGCATGTACTGCGACGACGAGGCGGAACTGGCCTATCTGTTCGGCTGGCATCAGGGCGCCGACCCCGACGAGCTCGCCGGGCCCGGCACCGGCTTCTACCGGATCCCCGGGGCGCCGGTGCGCCCCTTCAAGGCGGGCAACCTGCTGCACGGTGACATCGCCGCAGCGGCGGTGACGATCGCCAACCACCGGCCCGACCTGGACGCCGCCGGCATCGCGGTCGGCGGCGACGCCTACCGGACCCGGCTGGCCCGGATGCGGGAGGCGTTCAGCGGCGGCGGCCAAGTGGCGCTGCCCGCCCGCCCGCTTCGCCCCTCCGCACCCCCGCCCTCTGTCGCCGAGGCCGCCCCCGCCTCAGGTGCCGTGCGCGTCGCCGAGCGGGGCCACCTGACCGTGCTGACCGGCGGGGCGTCCAGCTGGCCGGACCCCTCGCAGATCGCCGCCGCCGCAGCCGCCGGACCGGTCTTCGCCGGCCGATACGACCTGGAGCCCGAGCGGGTGGAAACCCTGCGCGCCGAGCAGGTCCGTGAGGTCGAGGTGCCTGGGCATCCGGTGCCGGAGCTCGTCGTCCGCGCCGTGGAGGCGTTCGCCGGAGACGACCGGATCCACTCCGTCGTACTCGCCGAGCGGCTCGGCGTCGACCAGGTCGAGCTGACCGAACTGCTGCGCGCGATCGGCGTACGGACCCTGTCCCGGGCGTTCATGCGCGGCGGGGAAGAGCGCCGCGGCTACGCCCGCACCGACCTCGAAACCGCAGCCACCGCGATCCGCTCCGGCGACCTGGCCGTGCCGCCCGAGGTCGCCGACTGGCCCGCCGCCTAACCCCCCGGACACCCCGGACGTCCGGGTCCGACGTCGGACCCGGACAGCCCCCCGGACACCCGGACACCCCCGGACGTCCGCCCCGGACACCCTCTGAGCTGCCGAAACGGCTTGCTGTCCGGGTGTCCGGGTCCCCCAGACACCCCCCTCTACCGGGGTCTGACCCCCCTCAGACCCCCACCCCGACTCCCCGCACAGGGAGCCCAACCAAAGGAGATCGACATGACTGACAACAAGGAGATCCGCGACGGCGTCGTCTGCATCGGCGGCACCGTCACCCTGACCGGCTGCGCCATCGGCGCCGGCGCAACCGTCGTCGTGATCGCCGGCGACGAGGACAACGACGAGTAACGCGACGGGCACACCCGGCATGGCCAACCGCCAAGAAGCCCACACCGGGCGCGCCCGCACCCCATCTCGATCCATACAGACCAGAAAGGCACCACCCATCATGACAACCACCCAGCCCGCGACTCAGTGCGACAACCTCAGCGTCGGCGTCCTCATCACCGACGCCGACGGCCGCTACCTGATGTTCGAGCGGGCCACCGCCCCCGCGGGCATCGCTCCCCCGGCCGGACACGTCGACGACCACGGCGACCTCCTGACCGCCGCCCGAAACGAGGTGGCCGAGGAGGTCGGCCTCACCGTCACCGGCCTGCACCCGGTCGCGGGCGGGTGGCGCACCAACCGGTGCCGCCGCACCATCCCGGACAGCGGCACGGCAGGGCACCACTGGCGGGTCTACCAGGCACGGCAGGTAAGCGGGCAGCTGGCGCCCAGCATCCGGGAGACCCGCAACGCCCGCTGGCTGACCGTCCGGCAGCTCCAGCTCCTGACAGACCGAACCGTGGCCTACGCCCACGGAGAACTCGACGACGCGGCCTTCACCTCCAATCCGGGGATCGAGCCGGTATGGGTGGCCTGGCTGGCCGAGGCCGGGATCGTCGCTGCCGGACGCGACGACCTGGCCCTGGTCGACGGCCTCGCCGCCCGCCCCCACGTCGCCCACGCGTAGCGGCTGCTGCGGGTGCCCGCCCGGCCTGCGCGGTCGGGCGGGTGCCCGGAGCGTCCGCTCCACCACCCCGCCGAGGAGATCGACACATGAGCAAGGACACGCAGCGCGCCTTCGGAAACGTGCTGAAGAGCGCCATGACCACCAGCTCGGGCGACACAGAGGCCCAAGACAGGGAAGCCGCCCAGATGATCGCCAAAATCTGCGGCACCACCCCGCAGGAGGCGCTCGCAGAGATCCGCCGCGCCGAACGGTCCCTCTACGGCAAGTAACGGTCACCGGCCCGCCGTACGCTCACCACACCCCACCCAGGAGGCACCCATGGAGTGCGACCTCACCCTCACCACCCAGGCACTCGACCGGCTACTCGCTCGCGGCTGCACCATCCGCCTGTCCCTGGTCGGCGACGGCGCAGACGTGGACGACACCGGCGCCATGATCCACCCCGGGTGGGGGCCCTACGTGCAGGCCACCTTGCGCGACCACGAGGACCGGGTCGTCGCCGACGTCCATGCCGCCACCGTCGCCGGTGCCCTCACCACTCTCACCGCCCCGCACACCCAGACCGCGCCCACGCCTACCCCACCGAAAGCGGAGCCGAAGGACACCCGGAGGGCCGGGGGAATCGGCCGCCTGACCGATGACAGCGGGCGAATCACGGAGCTGCGGATGCCCGACAGCGAATGGGCCACCCCCAGGCCCGGCGTCCGGCAGGTGTGGGGGTGGATCGTCGGCACCGCCCCATGCCCGGTCGGCCGCCACGACCGCCTGCGGCTGGAGCTGCCGGACGGCACCATCCTGCTGGGCCCCGGGCGGGTGGAGGTGATGCGCCAGGACGGCAGGAGGCACGCGAAGGTCTACATCTACGACTGAGCACACCACGACGCCCCCGTCCTCCGTGCTGGAGGCGGGGGCGTCCTGCTGTCCGCCTGCGCACGGTCACCGGGGCGGGTGAATTCGGCCGGTCGGTGGCCACCTGAAAATAACTACCCCTATCCGTAGACAAACACTACGGGTACCCGTAGTGTTTGGGATGTCGGGAAACAGCCCACCGGAAGGAACCGGCCAATGGACACCACCACCGCAGCCCTTCAGGCCGGCGTCACCACCGCCACCATCCGCACCTGGGCCCGCCGCGGCGTCATCGCCGCCACCAAGGTCGCCCGCCGGTGGGTCATCGAGGCGGCCTCCCTGGCCCGCCGCATTGCTCTCGGCGGCGCCAAGAAGCCGGCCGACCTCACCGAAAAGTTCTGCGACGAGCTCACCATGCAGATCTACGGCGCCGCCGAGGCGAGATCCCTGGCCGCACTACAGGCCATGCTGCGCGCCGCCCGCGCCCGCGACACCCGGTACCTGGGCGGCGTCCCCGCCGCGCAGGTTCACCTGACCGACGCCCAGTGGGGCCGCGTCGCCAAGGACATCAGCTTCGAAATCTCCTGCATCGGCGCTGAGTACTGAGGATCCGGCGCGGGCACCGTCGTCGGCGCCCGCGCCGCCATCGCCGCCCCCTGACCCGCTCCACCCGGCGCCTCAAGCCAAACCCACACCACGAAAGGCATGATCATGCGCAACATCATCAGCGACACCGCCGGCCGCGCGGACGGCGTCACCACCGAGTACGCCGACGCCGTCCGCGCGGCCCTCGACACCGCCGTCCGCGGTGCCGACCGCGAGTCCACCACCAAGAACAAGTGGGGCCAGTACACCGCCCACGCCGCCCTCATCTCCTACGCCTCCCCCGACACCGGCCAGGAACGGTGGGCGCTCTACTACCAGGACGAGGCGACCCTGGAGGTGGAGGAGTCCACCGACCGGGCGGAGGCCGAGACCCGCTACGAGGAGCACGTCCGCTCCCTCGCCGACTGCGCGATGGAGGGCACGACCTGGTGGCAGAGCACGGACGTCGACGGCGTCCCCACCTCCACCGAAGACGACAACGACCTTTAACCCGCCCCCGGGGTGGCCGCCCACCGGCCACCCCGGCCCCGTGAACGGAGAAAACCTTGACCACCTGGCAGACCCGGCTCACCGCCGCCCTGGCCACCGCACACGCCCGCCTCGACCGCGGACGGGAGGAGATGGCCGCCGCCGGAGACGACCGCGCCCGCGCGATCACCACCGCGGTGAACGCGTGCCAGGAAACCCTGGGCGGCGGGCGGGGCACCCGCCGCCCGGCGATCGAGGCGGTCGCCGCCGCGATGACCCCCCCGGTCACCGTCAAAAGCGTGGACGTGGCGCTGGCCAAGGTCAGCGCGGGCCTGCCGCCGCGGCCCGGCCTGCCCTGGCCGGTGTGGGAGAAGCTCGCCGCGGCCGAACTCGCCGACCTGAAACCGCTGTCTCCCGCGCAGTGGGCGGTGCTCGGCCACCTGGTCCGGCACATCGCCTTGGACGAATCATGGATCAGCGACCCCGGAGGCCTGCTCGCCCAGGAGGTCGATGACCTCGACCCCGACGAGCTGCCCGCCGGCGTCGAGCAGGCGCCGCTGTCGCAGGCGTGCCGCTCCTGGAGCCGGGCCGCGAGCGTGGCCATACTGGAGGCCCTGGCCCGCGGCGAGCACGACGCCCTGCCCACCGGCGAGGCGAAGGACGCCGCGTCTTGAGCGAGCCACTGCCGGAGTCGCGCTACCGCCTGGGGGAACGCACCACAGAGACCCGGAAGGCCAAGGCCCGCGCCGACCGGGAGCGCCGCCGCGCCCAGGCCGCCGCGGCACTGCCCCCGGACAAGCGGCAAGCCATCCTGCGGGCCCTCTCCCAGGGGACGCGGCTGGCCCAGGCCGCCCGCGAGGCCGGGACCACCACGCAGGCCGTCCACGGCCTGGCGAAGTACGACCCGGCCTGGGGGACGGCGCTGGACGCGGCCCAGCGGGCCGCCGCCCCCGCCGACTGCCCGCACGGCACGCCGACCGGCTACCGGTGGTACCGGTGCCAGTGCGCGGCATGCCGCGCCGCGAAAGACGGGCACCGCCCCGCGATCCAGACGACCGGCGCGGGGCGCCCCACCTCGGAGCGGCTGCGCGCCGAGCTGGACGCCACCGCCGTGCGCCTGGGATGCGCGGACCTGGAGGACCTGATCCGGCAAACCCGCCACCTCACCATCGCCGAGCTGGGGCGGCTGATCGGCCGCTCCCAGGGGGCCGCAGCGTACTGGCGGCACAAGATCCTGGACGCGCCCCAGGCGTCGGCCGAGACGCGCCGCCAGCCGATACGGCTGCAAAAGGCGGCGTGGGAACAGCGGCGGGCACAGCTCGCCGAAGCGGCGGGGTTCACCTCCTGGGAGGAGGCGATCACCCGGACCGCGCATATGCGCCCCCGGCACGCCGCGCGCGAGCTGGGAGCGGACCCTTCGGGCATTGTCTACTGGCGGGACAGGCTCAGCCGCGAGTATGCCCCCAGCCCCTCCGGCGCCGACAGCGGCAGCGGGATTCCCCCCAAGCTGGACGCCATGGCTGTCTCACACGGATATTCCGGCCTGGAGGACCTGATCCGCTCCACCGCCGCCCTGCCCCGCCCCCAGGTCGCGCGGATGCTGGAATGCAAGGGCGACACGGTGACCCGCTGGCGGCGCAAATTCGGCGTCCAGGCAGCGCCCGCCGCGCGGCGGATTTCGCTGACCGCCACCGAGGCCGGGACGTACGAGGAAATCCGGGAGGCCAAGGCGCGCGCGGCCGGATACCCCTGCTGGCGGGAGGCCATCACCGCTACCGTCTCCCTGTCTCTGAGCGAGGCCGCCCGACGCCTGGAGGTGGAGACGGCGACAATCCTCCAGTGGCGGCGCAAATTCCGCGACCAGGGGGCGGGGCCGCCGTGAGCCTGCGGCCCCGCCATCTCGCATGACGGCGAGCACCCCTGTCGCGGGCGCTGGCCAGCAGCCGCACCCCGCCTCGGACGGCCCCTCACCTCGGGCGAGGTGGAGCGGCTGGCCGCGGCCGAGACGATCGCCGCGTGGGCGGCCGTCGCGTGGGAGCTGCTGGCCGACGGGGCGAGCCGGCAGAGCATCGCGCGATCGACGGGGATGAAGGGGGCGACGGTGGATCAGCGGGTGAGCCGGTACCGGCCCGCGCTGTAGGCCGAGTGCGGCCGGCAGCCGTCGTCCGCCTCGGCCGCTGGGGGCCGTCATCGGTCCCTAAAAATCTACAAACAAGCGGCCAAGTCGATCGAGGTGTTAGATTTTCGCTGATAATATCAGCGCCATGGCTACTCTATTGGATCAGAGGTTCATCGTCGACTCCGTCGGCCCCCTCTGCGCCCCCCTCCACAACAGCCTGGAAAGATCCCACGCCATCGCTGAAGCTCACTTCATCGAGCACGGCATGAGCAGCCCTGAAGACGCGATCGGGATCACCCACCTCACCCGCTTCCACCTCCGCAACGCCCTCCGGAAGGAAAAGCTTGGCGGCTGGATCTTGGTCCCCGGCCGCGTCAACGGCCAAGTCCTGCTTCGCAACGCCCTCCTGAAGCTGAGAATCCTCCACGGATGGCCCCAGGACGGCATCCCGGCGCCAGGGAGCAACGAAGCCCGCATCGACTACTACCGCAACGCCGACGTCGGCCTGCACGGCGTACGAGCCAGCCAACTGGTCGGCGTATGGGGACTCACCGTCAACGGTCAGATCGACATCCGCATCGTCCGAACCATCGACAAGTGGAAGATCGGCCAGGCCGCCAAGGTCGACATCGACTTCCCCCTCTCACGCACCTGGGACGAACTCTCCGGCCTGGAGTTCAGTCCCTCATCAAGCAGCATCAACGTCATTCTGCCCATCGATCGAGACGAGGAGAAGGGCGATGCCAACCCCGCTGGCCGGTGAGCGCATCCGAGCCCTGCGGCATCTGCTTGGCCTGACTCAAGAACAGCTCGCAGACGCCGCAGGCGTCGGACAATCAAGAATTTCCGAGATCGAACGAGGAGGACTCGAAGCCACCCAAGAAATCATCGACGCCATCGCAGCAGCAACCGCAACCCCCCGCCGGTTCTTCGAAGTCATACCGCCCGACGTCCCGCTCGGCACCCTGCGGTTCCGCAAGTACGCCACCGCCCGCCGCGGGGAAGCCAAGCGCGTCAAAGCACTGTTCGACGAGGCGTATCGGATCACCAGCGATCTGCTCGTCACCGCCGGATACGGCGGACCCGACCTGCCTTTCGCCACCGGAGAGGTTTCCGGGGACGATATCGAGGACCTGGCCGCACAGACCCGGGAGGCGCTCCAAATCGGCGGGGACGGGCCACTGATGCACGTGACCAGGGCATGCGAACGGGCAGGGATCGCAGTGGTTCCCCTGACGCTGCCCGGAGAAGAGGATGAACCACACAAGGTGGACCACTTCGGCATCAGCTACTGGCCATCACCACACGAACCAGCAATGATCGCTTACTTTACCGGAGGCCCAGGCGACCGCTTAAGGTTCACCCTCGCCCACGAGCTCGGGCACCTGGTACTCCATAGCCGCCGCCGCATCGTCGCCGATCCGGAACGGGAGGCACACCGCTTCGCCGGCGCGCTGCTTCTACCTCGGCACCGCGCAGAAGAGATGCTGAGCGGCCCTGTCGTACTGACCGACCTAGCGAGAATGAAAGCCACCTGGGGTGTGTCCATCCAAGCACTCATCATGCGCGGCGCACATCTCGGACTGATCGACGAGGCTCGCAAGAAGTCACTGTTCATTCAGCTCGGGGCTCGCGGGTGGAAGAAGAACGAGCCAGTGCCGGTGGGCCACGAGGAGCCCATCTTGGTCCGCAGACTGCTGATGCGCCGCTATGGCGCCCACATCTCGGACCTGAAGATCGCCGATGAGGTCGGCTTGCACACAATGACGGTGCGCTCGCTCGCACCGAAGATCGCCGCCTGATCCGCCATAGACACGACACACGGCCCCCGCCCCATCCCGGGCGGGGGCTTCGTGCTGTCCAGATCAGGCCAGGCGGGCAACCACCGAACGTCACCGGCCGTCTCCTGTGCGTCTCAACTCTCAGGAGGAGCCTTGCGTATTCGTTCCCTGCTCTCCGCCGTGGCCCTGGCCGGCGGCCTGCTCGTCGCACCGGCCGCGGTCGCCGCCGCTGACGCGTCCACCGTCGCCGCGGTCTGCCAGTACCGGCAGTCCGGCAACCACTGGAACTGCATCACCCCGGGCGCGTACTGCCCGGGCGCCGCACACGGGAAGTACGGGTACGCCAAGGTCACCAACCGCCGGTACAGGTGCAGCGTGTACAGCAACGGCCAGTGGCGATGGAAGCGCAGCTGATCCCAGCGCGACGTGAAAAAGCGCCCGCTCCTCCGCGCTGGGAGGGGCGGGCGCTTTCACGTCCAGACGGTCAGCCCCGGGCCGCCTCCTGCAGCTGCTTCCACGCGGCATACCGGTCCCGCTGCCCGGCCCACCACGGGTTGTTGTTCAGGGCCTCCAGGGCGAGGAGTCTCTGCTCCCGCACCTCGGCCAGCAGCTGCCGCTGCTCATCGGTCATCGCCCCTTCGAGGATCTCCTGCGACGACGGCAACGCGGCGGTGACCTCCTGCACGCGGGCGTCCGCCTCCCAGTAGGCGCGCTGGGCGGCGAGCAGGTCAGGCGGGAATTCGTCGTCGGTCATGCGTCTCCCCCGAGTGGTGCGTTCTGGCCGATCCTATTTGGGGTGTGGTGGCGGCCTAAAAGTGGCCCGTCCTCCCCGGACGCTGAATCTCAAGCCTCCTCGCATAGAACCCCTATGCAAGGAGGGGTGTCGTGATGCATAGTAGGTCTATGCAGATGGTGATTAACCCCCTGGGACTCGACCTACACGACGGCACCGGCTACGCCCCCCGCCACGAGGTCCGCAACACCCTCCACATGGAGACCATCGCCGCCGACATGACCCGCGACGGCTGGACCGGCGCCCCCATCGTCGGCCGCGTCGACTGGGCCCAGGCCATCACCGGCTCCCACCGCATCCCCGCCGCCGCCCTGGCCGGCGTCGACGTCCCGGTCGTGGACATCTTCGACCTCGCCGACGCCACCGGCATCGACCTCGACGACCTGATCGCCACCTACGGCGGCCTGGAGGAAGCGCTCCCCGCGTTCTGCGCCGAGGTGCCCGCCGACATCGCCGAGGCGTACGGCCTCGACATCGACTGATGGGGCGATCCCGCGACACCTCCTGGCACCAGCCGTTCCTCGACCTGATCGCACAGGGGCACTCCTTCACAGCCGCCATCACGGAGCTGGGCAGCAATTCCCGCACCCTCTACAACCACTTCGCAGACTTCCCCGATTTCCACGCCACCGCGATGAAGCTGCGCCGCTCGTCCGGCCGGCCCATGGCCGGGTCGCCCCCCGCCGACTCGCCCCGTCCTCGTATCGCCGCCCTTATCTGCGCCGGCCTGACGGTCGGCCAGGCGGCGCAGGTACTCGGTATCCCCCTGGGCACCATGCAAAAGTGGGTCCGCCGCTCCCCGGTGAAAGAGCAGATTGACGCCGGACGGACCGGGCCGAGGTTCGCGCAGCGCCGCTGGCCGGTGAACATCGACGACCTGATAGAGCTGCTCCGCAATATCGCCTCCGGGATGCACCTGGCTGACGCGTGCACCGCCGCCGGCATCCCGGTGGCGACGGTCAAGCGGTGGCGTCGCATATACGACGAGGTCGACGCCGTGATCGTGGCTGCCGCGATGGACGGACGCAAGCGAGGCATCCGCCCCGTCTCCAAGCTCGCCTGCCCCGGCCCGCGCTGCGGCACGGGCACCGGCTACGACTACGGGTGCGCCGAGGACGCCTGCCGTACCGCCGCCGCCGAGCGCGCGTACCGGCGCCGCCACCCCGACCACCCGGGAGAGCCGAACCATGGCTGACCTCGTCCGGATCGCCATCACCAGAAAGGATCTTCGATGACCTCTTCGATGACCGACACCCTCGGCTACGAAGCTGAACCCTCCGACGTGGCCGCCGAGATCGGCGGCCTCCTCGCCGACATCACCGACCCCCTGGAGCTCTACCACCGCGCCACCGCCGCCCAGGCCCGCCACGAGGCCGTAGCCGCCGCACTCACCGATGAGCGGCGCCGGGCATGCGCCGCGATGTGGGACAACGGCAACGGCCTGTCCTACGCCCGCATCGCCGACCTAATCGGCACCAGCCGCTCACGCGCACAGCAACTCGTCGAACGCGGCCGGGCGCTGCCGCTCACGGCCGAAGCGCAGGAGCCCGACGTAAGGCACTAACTCGCCACATGCCCGCCCAGGCGCAACGAAAGCACCCCGCCGCCCTCCGCGAGGAGGGTGGCGGGGCGCCGCAGTGTCGGGGAGAGGCTCCGGCTTAGCTGGCCGCACCGCCGAAGCCCCGCACACAGTATGGCGGGGAGTTGAGTAGTTCCATTCGCCTCCGCGAGGGGTGCTCAAACCGGATGGCAGGCGTACCCGCACTCACTCGGCCCGCCGCGCGTCAGGCAGTCGCCGTTACAGCCGTGCCGACAATCACCGAGGTCATCGCCGGGCGCCGGCAGCTCCCCCACGGGCAGCAGAGACCGAGCGAACTCCCGCTGCTCCACCCTCTTCCTCCACCGGGTATCGCTGCCCGCCCCCGAACAGTCGGGCCCGTACATGCGGCGGGTCCGGCGCCACCCTGCACGCGCCCGGCCCAGCATGCGTGGCATGGCACCTCCTACCAGTACATCCACTTAGCGCCATGCCGGTGCCGTGTCGGCCCCGGCTCCTCACCGCGGAGCAGCGCGAGTCGCACCCGCTGCCGGGCACGCCGCTCGTAAACGCTGCAGTCCTCCCCGATCCCGGCGTACGCGCCGCCCCGGGTGAGGAACGTCTTGCCGTCCTCCTCCTGGAGGTGGGCGGGCATGGTGTTGTCTGTTCTGGACATGCGGTGCCCTCTCGGCCCCGCCGGACTCTCCGGCGTGGACCTAAGGGGCCGCACCCGAAAACCTGCCACTCACGCTGACCTAACTCCCAGTTGCTGCCATTTCCCGCCAGCCTGGCAGATGCGGAAAAAGGGGCCGGGCTGCCCGAAGGCAACCCGACCCCGTTCGCAGGCCCGGGGCCCCGGTGTCCACAGGGAACTCCCCGAACCCACTTCCAGACATCACCGCAGTGTGCCGGCCACGTATCGGGAGCAGGATTCGAACCTGCGACCTACGGATTATGAGCCCGCCGAGCTACCAAACTGCTCCATCCCGACCCGTGAGGTGAGACTACCGAGCAAGGTCGGCGACCTCACCTCATTTTGAAGACCGCGCTCTCGGCCGGAGCGGAAGAGGCGGGCGCCGCGATTGAGAGGAGGCTCGCGGCAGGCCTCCGGGCAGACCCGACACCCGGCCGGACCGGGGCGAGACGTCCTCAGGCTACCGCTGCGACAGCGGCAGATCCGGGCGTGCGGTGTGCCGAGCCCTGAACCCCGCCACAGCTGTGATCGCCGCCGGAAGCAGCGGCACTGTGATCGTCTCCAGCCAGTCCGGCCAGAACGCGATCAGCGACAGATCCGAGTTCACCGCCTGCAGCACGCTGAGCACGGCGACCGAGCCCAGGTAGGAGCCGAGAGTGGCCCACTTCACCTTCGCCTCGACCGGCCTCGACTCCGCGATGGGTTCTCCATGCATGTGCCCCTCCTTAGGGGAACGGCCGCCCTCCAGCCGGGGCGGAAAACTATGACCAGCCGCCGCCGTTGGGCAACGGCATCGAGGTTCTCAGGCGGTGGGACGTCTAGGTGGTCAGGACATACCCGAGCTGCCGGTACACCTCCGCTGCCTCCACCGGCGTGAGCGTGTTCTCGCTCACGCTGGTGGGCCCGGCGATCCGCATGGTGACCGCGTCCTCGGTGCGTTCGCACTCGACCAGAATGTGGTTGCCCAGCTCGTTAACGAGGGCGACTATGGCTCGTCGCAGCATGGCGTGTCCTCTCAGTTCGTCTCATCGATGAGGCCGGGGAAACGCGGCCCGCAGGGTGGGTCACCCTGCTCCGGCTCAGGCCACAGCTCCGCAGCGCGGGCGAGGTACGGCCACACCAGGGCATGGATGGCGTCCACGGCTACGCCACACGCAGCAGCACCGGCCACGTCTTCGGACCGACGACACCGTCCTCTTCCAGACCGGCCGCGGCCTGGAGCCCCTTCACCCCGGCCGTGTGCGCTGGGGTGAAGGTGGTGTCGTCCACCCCGTCCAGACCCGCGTAGTCCCGGGCCAGCAGCAGATAATGCAGGGTCTTCACGTGCCAGCCGTGATCGCCCTCACGCAGCACAGGCAGTTTCTTCACCATGACCTCCGTCGAGCTTGAGATGGGCTTGGGCGTGGCCGGCGTCGCCTCGCTGTTGACCAGGTGCATGAACTCATCCCACGGAAAGTCCCGCCCGGGGTCGGAGTGGTCGGTCTGCCTGAACGCGTTCGACACGTCCACATGACCACAGATCCCCTCCGCGTTCGCCCGGACCTGGGCCGCCGTGAGCTTGCGCATCGGCAGGCCGTACAGCAGACACAGCTCCCGCGTCCGCGCCGCCGCTTCCTCGACGGCCGGCCACACCTGGGGCGACAGCCACTGCTGACGCGTGTAGGTCGCCTCACCGCAGATCTCGATGCCGATGCTGTGGGAGTTCGGGGGTGCATGCCAGGCGATGACCTTGTCCGGGACGCAGTGCTGTTCATCCCGGCCGGCGTCGTAGATGTAGTGGGCCGACCCGCCGGAGGATCGCATCTGGAAGTACTTCGCCGTACCGGCCGCCGCTCCCGGCTTTGACGCCCTCGGGTAGCCGACGCCGGGGCAGGTGACGTGAACGACGACTCTACGGACCGGCAGATTGCCGTTACCCGAGTCGTGCACGGCACGCCTGGTGATCGGCGGTTCGCCTGACCTCATCGGGTCCCCTCCTTCTTCTTGTCGCGCCCTCTGCGCCAGGTCTGAACGATGATCTGCAGCCGCCAGGCGAGAACGATCGGGACGCCGGTGAACGCGGCCAGGCGGACAGCCTGAAACCAATCCCCGTCGGGAATCAGCAGCCGAATCCCCCACAATCCGAGACACAAGGCGAGCACCGCCTGAAACGCGAACACATGCCGGCCCGCCGACGTCATCCACCACCGAGCCAGCAACGCCTGAGCCACCACACACGCCCACGCCAGCACCGCAGACACCACGACCAGCACACTGCCGACCAGACGTAGCCCCTCACCCATGACCGCCCCCAAACGCCTCGTCCAGCAGGGCGCGGAACCCGTTGTCCTCATACAGCCGCCGTAGCCGGCGTGCGAGCGACAGCGTGCACCGGGCCGACTCCCGCGCCCGGCGCAGCTCCGCCTCCGCGCGGCGCGTGGATTCCTCCGCCAGCCGTGCGGCCTCGTCGATGTCCGGCCGGTCCTCAGGTCGCGTCATTGGATCGCCTCGATTTGGCGTGTCTTGATTTCCGTTAGCAGCGCTGCAGCGATCTGCGCGCCCTCGGTGGACGCCAGCAGTGCGGCGCGGATCTCCTCGGCGTGCGCCTGCCTCGTCGTCTCATGCGCTTGCCGTTCCTGGCCGAACAGGACCCGCCACTGCTCGCAGTCCTTCTCCGCCTCAGTGACCCGCTCATCGCGGTCCTTTTCAGCCTGGGCGGCCCGCGCCTCGGCGTCCTTGCGCGCGTCCTCCAGGACGGCCCGAGGCACCAGGCGGCCGGTGAAAACCAGCCACAGCACGGCGAGCAGGACTCCGACCGCTCCAAGCTGAACGATCGGGATCTGCGCCCATTCCAAACTGCCCGCCCTTCAGGTACGGCTAAAGGCTGAACATGAGGTTCGCGGCGATCAGCGAGGAGTGCAGCGCCTGGGTGTAGGTGTACAAACTCGTGACGTCCGCCAGGACGTTGCCCGCCCACGCGGAGCTGTAGCTGCCCGGCGCGGACACGGTCTGCCTGGAGCTCAGCCCCGAAATCGCCAGCGCCTTCGGGAACGGCGGCACCTGCTCCAATTCCTCATCCCCGCCCGCCGACCGCACCCACAGCTTGCCGCCCTTGGCGTAGATGTGGATGTCGCCCGAGCCGAGCCCCGTCGCCGCAGGCGTTGATCGAGCCCGGAGAATCCATCCCGCGGATGCCTCGGTCAGCGGCGCCTGAGTCTGGCCACTGCCAAACTGGCCCGCCTGGAGGCGTCTTGTTTCCGCGATGTCTTTCAGGATGTCGTCGGGATACTCGGGCATTACGGCCCCTCCTCCGCCTCTTCGAATGTCAGCGTGCACTCCTCCTGGCCGGACCCCTTGGATGGAGGCTTGAACGCCATGCCGACCACTCGCCAGCGCTTACTGAAACTCGCGACGCCATCGACGATCGGCCACCACGGGTTGACCAGCATGAGGGTCACCCAGTCGCCGAGATTGCCCGGCCCGAACTGCGTGTTCGCCGGCAGCCGGACGGTCGCCTGGTGCACGCGCACCGCGCCGCCCCGGTTGGTGGCGGCCCAGGTGGCGTACGCGTTGAGCGTCGCCTCGTCGTCCACGCCGCTGTAGTCGGTGGTGACGTCAATGCCCGGCCAGCCGGCGTCGATGTGCGCTTGGGCGAGGGCGACGTCGGAGGTGAGCGGCTCCGATGAGGAGGAGGCGTCGGAGTTGGTGGACTCTCCCCGGGCCTGGAAAGCCGTGCCGCCGCGGAGCGCGTCAATGTCCTCCGACCAGCTCAGCACGTTGCCGGGCTCCATGAACTTGTGACTGGAGGAGCTCGCCCCGAATTTCGGCGCACCCCACAGCCAGTACCGGGTGCGGGTGCCGTCGCCGTTGTCGATGACCTGGACGATCCACTCGAACCCCGGGCTGGTGTTGGCGAGCTCGGCCAGCTGCTCGCCGTACGTGGTCGCCTGCGACGCCAGATACTGACGCTCCTGGGTCACACCGGACGTGCCCGCCTGCAGGGTCAGGTGCAGGTTGTACGGGGCGGTGGACTGCATCGCGGTCAGCAAGGTGCGGGCGATGACGATCTGGTCGACGCCAGCGTACGGGCCGAGATCATCGCGGATCTTCACCTGCTTCAGGTACGACTCCAGGCTGGAGCCTTCGATTTGCACCCGAATCGGTTCGCCCCGCCCTGACCGGGACACCGTGCCGCGCCAGATGACGTACGAACCCCACACGACGCCGTTGCGGTAGACGTGGACGATCGTCCGCCCCGGGCCGGTGGACAGGTCACCGGGGTAGCGCGGCAGGATGCGCGCTACTTTCGCCGCTGTCGCGTCGTCGGTGATGACCAGCCCTGCGGAGAAGGCTCCGCCCTCGGTGATCCGCCGGTCGTAGGAGACGTCATACAGGTCGAGGTCTTTGCAGATCTGCTCGTCGGTCAGCAGATCGGCGAAAACGTAGGTGTAGTGGACGACTTGCTCGCCCGAGGGGAGTGCGGGGATCGTCGGTGGCGGCGCCTCGGGAGACGGGGTGTCTCCGCCGTCCGTCGGCGGCACCAGGATCGTGAAACCGTCCCACGTGTCGAGGGCGCTGCTGGACGTGATGCCGACGACCCCGACGGGCGCGGTGCCCGTCAGCGCCCGGGAGACCAGCGTCCCCGCAGCGTAGAACAGCCGGGACTGAGCGGTCGCCCGCAGCGCGTACCCGGCCGGCACATCCCACGCGACGTTCGCGCCGGGCTGCGGCGGCACACCGGCCGCCCACCGCAGCTCCAGGCACCCTCCCACGGGCGGCGTCGCGACCGGCGTCTGAACCTGCGACGAGGAGAATCCGCCGGTCTGCTCGACCACGACGCCGGTTACGGCTGCGCCGCTGATGGCGACGATGATGATGACGCCGTCAGCGGGCGCCGCCTGGGTGACGACATAGCTTTCGGCTCCGGCAGAGGCGGTCTTCCCCCACACCTTCGTGCCGCCCCACCGGCCGGTGGGGCCAGGGCGGGAACCCAGGGGGGTCCAGCCGCCGGTGACACCCATCTGGGCCAGCGATCCGTTGTCCGCGGAGTGGATGAGCAGCAGGAGGTCACCGGCCGCGTGCTCCGGCGCAACGAACTCGCCCCCCGCGCCGAAGAGGGTGCCGCCTCCAACGTCTCGGATCTGAGGAGCCACAGCGCCTCCTCACAGGTGCTCAGAGGAACGCGCTGCGGAACAAGAGCTCGATGCCGGCGGCGCCTCCGGAGGAGGCCGTGTAAGCGATGGTGTTGCTGCCCGCGGCGAGCACCCATTCCTCAACCGGAACCGACGCCTCGCTCAGGTCCCCCATGGCGTCCACCCCGGCGAGGGTGACCTCACCGGCGTTGGTGTCAACGAGCAGCTGCTGCCCCTCGGTGAGGGTGAGGGTGAACCGCAAGATCCGGCCCAGCGATTCGTTGGTGAGAACCGGGTTGACCACCGGGCCGAAAATTTTGATCCGCGGCGAGGTGGCGACGTCGCCGTCGTTGACGCAGACGGCGGTGCCGCCCGCTGTCGTGGTGACCGACTGCTGCTGTAGGTCATACCGTCTGGGATCCGAGCACACCCACCGCAGCGACGCCGCGGTCCAGCGCTGCCCATACGACTCGGCAGGCATGACCCGGCCGCGGGGTTTACCGGTCGCCAGGAGGCTCTCACCGAGGGTGCGGATGACGAGGTTGGACTCTGATCCGTCCTCGGAGATGCCCATGACCCGGCGCAAGTTCCGGTTGGCGACGACCCAGGCGGTGGAGTCCTGCGGGCCGTCGATCGCCACCGTGGCCGACACCGTGCGTTCCTGGGCGTAGTCGCGGCCCGGCCAGGAGCCGTGCCGGGCCGAGCGTGGGGCGTTGCCGCTGTCGATCTCCGGCAGGTCATCCCAGCCCTCGACGACGGCGATTTGGTATACGTTGCCGTGCCCGCCGAAAACGAGACCGGCCCACTCGATTTGGAAATCACCGGTCAGCCGAGACCCCGGCAGGATGGGGACGTCCACCGTCAGGGCGGGGAACTCCCAGCCGACCGTGAACACGCCCAGGCTGGCTGTCGTGTCGTACGACACCGTCAGAGCGGGAAACTCCCAGCCGACCGTGAACACGCTCAGGTCGACCGTGACCGACGGCGTATCGACCGTGATCGCCGGGAACTCCCAGCCGACCGTGAACACGCCCAGGCCGGTCGTGGAGTGAGTAGGCCGCGATTTGGAGTCAACGGTCAGGCGGGACGGAAATCCGCGGCCTATGCGAGCCATCCGTGTCCCCCGATCAGATCAGTGTGGACCGGTGGACGGCCTGGTTCAGGGTGACGGACCGAAAAGGGTGGGCGACCTCGGGCGCAGCGAGAATCTCCAGCGCGGCCCACTCCCAATCGGCGGCGCCGGTCCCGGAGGCGTCCAGATTGAACTGGACCGTGCTGCCGGAGGCCCCCGAGTTAACGGCCTTGGTCGCTGCGAGCCCAAAGAAGTTGGTGCCGAACGCTTCCTCGTCGTCGGTCGACGACGGGGTGCCGCCGGTGCCGCCGTCGACGGCGACGATGAACCCTCTGGAGGCGCTCCCCGTCGAGGTGTAAGCGTTGACGGTCGCGTTGTTGGTGGTCGTCGCCCCAGTCCCGTTCGTCCCGATCGGGGACGCGTGCTGACCCGTAAGTACCCAGACCTTCAGCGCGGCGAGGGTGGTGCCGTCCAGCCCGGCGGACGCGGTGATGCCAGAGCCGCCGCTGGGTGCGGGCGCGGTCCACATCTCCACGTAAGAAATGCCGATGCGCTGCACTCTGCGCGTCCAGGTGAGGCCGCCGCCCGACAGCCCGGTGATCTCGCCGTTGACGGTCGCAACAGCGGCCACGAGCAGCGAGGCCGCCGGCGGGGAAAACGACCCGGTCGTCACCGTGGGTGCCCCGAACGAGGCTGTGACCAGCGTCGGGGAGGTGCCGATCGTGAGGGCCACCGGTCACCGGCCGTCGGGGATCGGCGCCGCCCACAGCTCGTCACCGTCATCGGAGGCGATCCGTTCCGGCGCCGCACTGTAGTCGTCGGCAGCCTCGCACAGCGTGAGGTCGTGGTCGGCCTGGGCGCGGGCGGCAACCAGATCCTCATACGGGGCACACCGCTCGGTGATCAGCTGCCCCGCCTCGTCGGTACGGGTGCCGGGCCACCGCCAATACAGGTAGACCATCAGACGCCCCCTACTCGTTTTCGGCGAATTCCAGGTAGCCCTGGACGTTGACGGTGGCGGGCGCGGTACAGCGGATGGCCAGGCCATGGCCGGAGCTGTCTCGCATCGGCTCACGGCCGAGCGGGAACTGGATGGTGAGGTTTCCGCCCTGCGGGTGCACCAGCCACCTCTTCAGCACGGTGAGCACGGTCGGCTCGGCGCTGTAAGCGCGGGCCGCGGTCGCCGACACGGTCCGGGTCGCGCCCGACACCTGAAGCGGCGTATGAGACGTACTCGTCCCGGCCCCGGCCTGGGTAGAGGCGCACAGCTCCACGGTCACCGGTTCTGCGGTGCTCGCGACGCCGTCGAACGAGACCGACAGCTCGACGCATTTGAGGATCCGGCCACCGTTGATCGCATTGAGGATCGTTTTGGCAGTCGCGGCGCTGAGCGCTATGTCGCCGTTGGTTTCTACGGTGTACGTGGGCAAGACCTGCCCCCTTCCATCCTGGGCTGCCGAGGGGACCGTCGCCTTTAGGCGTCGGGGGAATCGGGAGCGGGAGGGCCGCCGAGGCCCGAGCGTGTAGTGGCCCGTCAGATTCGCGCATCGGAGGTCTCCACTCCTCGCGCGTTAGATGCATGACGCTGTTATAATGATCGTGTGACTCGTCAGGTGCGCACCTCTCCCGGCGCGGCGTATGACCTCGGGTACCACGTCGCGTGGTGCCCGAAGTACCGCCGCCCGGTCCTTGGCGGGCGGGTGAAGACCCGCCTGGAGGAGTTGATCCGAGCCAAGGCCGAAGAGCACGACTGGGAGATCGTGGCGCTTGAAGTGATGCCCGACCACGTGCACCTGTTCGTCAAGCCCCACCCGAAGAACTCGCCGTCGTACGTGGCCAACCAGTTCAAGGGGTTCACCTCCCACCACCTGCGCGCCGAGTTCGCGCACCTGCGCTCCCAGCTGCCCACGCTGTGGTCGCGCTCCTACTTCGTGGCCACGGTCGGCACAGTGTCCGAGCAGACGGTGCGGCGCTATATCGAGACGCAGTATGAGCGGCCGTCCAAGGGTGGCGGTCGTGCGTAGGTCGTACAAATTCCTCATCCGCCCGACCGCGCACCAGCAGATCGCGCTGACGGCATGTCTCGACGACCACCGGACCCTGTACAACGCCGCCCTTGAGGAGCGCCGCGAGGCCTACAGGCGGGCGAAGGTCGGCATCCGGTACGGCGACCAGTCCGCTCAGCTGAAGGAGATCCGCGCCTTCGACCCCGACCACGCGCGGTGGTCGTTCTCCTCCCAGCAGGCCACGCTCCGCCGGTTGGACAAGGCGTTCCGCGCGTTCTTCGACCGCGTGAAGAAGGGCCAGACGCCCGGTTACCCCCGGTTCAAGGGGCGGGGCTGGTTCGACACGGTCGAGTGGCCGAAGGATGGGGACGGCTGCCGGTGGGACTCCCAGCCCGAACACCCCTCCGCGACGTTCGTCCGCCTCCAGGGCATCGGGCACGTCCGCGTCCACCAGCACCGCCCGGTCGAGGGCCGGATGAAGACGATCAGCGTGAAGCGGGAGGGTTCCCGCTGGTACGTGGTGCTGTCGTGTGACGACGTGCCCGCCGAGCCGCTTCCCGCGACGGGTGCGATGGCCGGGATCGACATGGGTGTGGCCTCTCTGGTCACCACCAGCGACGGCGTCCACCTGGCCAACCCGCGCCACCTGGCCGCGTCCGCCGATCGGCTCGCTGACGCGCAGCGCGACCTGGCCCGCAAGAAGCGGGGCTCCAAACGTCGTCGCAAGGCGGTTGCCCGCGTCGCCGCCCTGCACGCCAAGGTCCGCCGTCAACGCTTGGACGGCGCGCACAAGGCAGCCAACGCGCTGGTACGCGACTACGACGTCATCGTGCACGAGGACCTGCGGATCGCGAACATGACCAAGGCCCCAGCGCCGAAACCAGACCCCGACCAGCCGGGCGCGTTCCTGCCCAACCGCGCGGCGGCCAAGGCCGGGCTGAACAAAAACATCCTGGACGCGGGTTGGGGGGTGTTCCTGACGATCCTCGTACACAAGGCTGAAAGCGCCGGTCGAGAGCTGATCGCGGTGAACCCCGCCAACACCTCCCGCACGTGTGCCCGCTGCGGGCACTGCGCTGCGGAGAACCGCGTCACCCAGGCCGAGTTCCGATGTACGGCGTGCCGCCACGAGGCACACGCCGACGTCAACGCGGCGATCAACATCCTCAGGGCAGGGCTTGCCCTTCGCGACGCTGCGCAAGCGGCTTAACGAGAAGCCGCCCTCTTTAGGGGGCGGAGGAGTCACGAAGAAACCCCCGCACACCGGCGAGGGTTGAAGAGAAGAAATCGGCAGATCAGGGGCCGAATAGGTTGACCTTGGCCACGCCATCGGCATGCACATTTATGGTGAACACCCCGTCATTAGTGCTGTAATCGGACAGCAGGTTCCGCAGCAGGACCGCCCGATTGGACAGAGCGGTGGCGTAGATCAGCAGCCCGCGAGCACCGGTGATGGTCGAGCCCGTCCACTGCGGGTTCGCGAAATCCCACCGCATATAGCCCGGACTGCCGCTCAGCTCCTCGAACACCACGCTGGTGAGAGCAGCGCCGCCAGCCGTGTACCCGGTGCCGCTAACCTCGTTTGCGTTGAACGGGGCACTGCCGTACGCCGGGTTGGCCTGCGATCCGTCCGGCGTCGTGATCGAGTTAGTGAACAGGGCCGCCTTGAAAGCGCCGGCGCCCGCGTCACCCAAATTCAGGGCGATCACGTTAGTCAGCGCCTTGACCTGCGTATCAACGAACCAGAGGTCCTTAACGATCGCCACGGCCTCACACCTTTAGATTGATCGTGACGTCCTGGCGGCCGTCGGCGTGCTCGGTCACCACGTTGCCGAGCTGGTCGGTCGTCGCCCGGAAGCTCACGCCGTCCGGGCGTTCCCCGTAGGCGTGCTGATCTCGGGTCGCGTATGTCCAGCCGCCGGCCGGTGGAGTCTGAAGGCTCTTGCGGCGCAGGTACTCGCCGAAAGTGATCCCCGATCGTGGATCCCAGGGCATACGAAAATCGCCTCCTGTCGAGGTCGAAATGAGGTCGGCCTATAGCTGCGATTTGGTTACATGTCGCGGCAAAGTGCCCACGCGGCGCCATTGGACCGTGTCAGGATGGCGAGCCGTCGGGGGACATCACGCGCCATCAATCACTGGAGAGACATGAGAATTCGCCACGCCCTCGCCCTGGCTGTGGTCGCCGCCGGGCTGACCGCGTGCGGCACGCCAACCGTGACGAGCACCCCGGACACCGCCGCCCAGGAAGCCGCCATCAGTAAGCCGTCCGACGCGCCGTCGACGGAGACCGCACCGTCGTCCGCGCCGAAGCAGGCGAAGATCGGCGACGTCATCACCCTGAAGGACAACAGCGGCGATAGGCAGGTCGCGGTCAAGCTCAACCGTGTGATCACCTCCGGAGCCGCAGCGAACGAGATCGCCAAGCCCGGAGCCGGGCAGCGCTTCTACGGAGTAGAGGTGATCCTGAAGAACAGCGGCTCCGAAACGTTCACCGACTCACCCGGCTCCGGCGGCAAGGTCATCGACGCTGAAGGGCAGGAGTACGAAAAGGCGCTGTTCGGCGAAATCGCAGGCGAGCACAATCTCGGCGAGGTCACCATGACTCCAGACGCGGTCCGCAAGGGAGTGATCGTGTTCGAGGTTCCCGCCAAGGCTAAAATCGTTGAATTTCAGCTGGCACTCTCATCCGGCCTCGCCGACCAGAAGGGACTGTGGGCCACCAAAAAATAAGTGGCCCACCGCCCTCAACGCCCGGCCGCCCGGACCCCTCGACCCAGCAGGTAGCGCAGCTCTCCCGCGATGGCGTACGGGGACTGCTCGGGGGTGACATGCATTTCCTCGACGTTCACCATCGGCCCATCTCCGCCGCGCGCACCTCCACCCTGGGAGATGGCCTGCCACTGCCGGTCCGTGAGGACCGGTTCCGGGCGGCCGGTGCCGTTGTAGACCAGGTTGGTGCCCGGCATCAGGTAGCCGCCGTCGTCGTAGGCGGGGCGGCGAATCGCCTGGGCAGTACGAGCGGCGGTCTCGCGCACCGAGGCGCCGGTGTACGGCGCCTCGATGATCTTGCTTGCGCTGCTGTACAGCCATACATGACCCGAGTGCGGGAAGCCGAGGTCGCCAGCCTGCGGCGACGCAACCCCCTTGCCGTAGTTGATCTGGTCATACGTCACACGCGGAACATCGGTCAGCCCCGCCGCCTGCAACGCCCGCATAGTCAGACCGGAGCAGTCGAAAGAGTCCGGGCCGGTCGCCCCCCACTTGTACGGCTTGCCGATCTGAGCCCGCGCGAACTGGACCGCCTTGTGCTGACTGGCTCCGCCATAGGTCTCCTCCCGTTCCCCCAGCATGCTGATGAAGCCGCCGATCAGCGCCTTGGGGATGCCGGTCAGCATCTTCGCCCACGGGGTATTGCCCATCGCCGCGGACGCCTGGGCCAGCAGCGGGTTGAGCAGCGTCTCCGCGCCGACCTTGATCCCGCCGGCGAGAGCCTCCTTGACGTCCCCGACGATCCCGCCGCCGGCGAACGCCCCGGCGAATCCGCCAGGATCCCCGGCGACGCCGAGGAATTTGGCCACCCCGCCGACGCCACCCTTGCGGGCTGCGGCGTTGGCGCCATGCACGTAGTTTTCGCCGACGGCCCGCGTCCACTCCGGCCGCATGATGGCCTCGCCGCCGGAGACCGCCGCCAAGCCGACATCTCTGCCGGGCGTGTACCCGGGATAGATGCCGCCCCGGGCGAATTTGATCTCATCCAGCTCGGGCAGTTTCAGCGTCTTCGCGACAGCATTCCAGACCTTCAGAATGCCGTTGTTGTAAACGGTGTCCACGATGAACTGGACAGGCTTTTTCGCAACCTCTTTCAGTCCGTTCCAGAAACCTTCAATCAGGCTGACACCCTTTTTGAAGCCGTCTGGAATGTCTTCCGTGACAAACTTCCACAACGCCGAAAGAGCCGGTTTGATGACGTTTTCCCAGGCCGTCTTGATGACTTCGCCGACCTTGGTGAACGCTGGCTTCACCACGTTCTCGTACAGCCAGGAGATCTTCGGGCCGAGGGTCTCCGTGATGAACGCCCACAGAGCCTTCAGGGCAGGCTGGATGACCGTGGTCCAGGCCGCCTTGATGGCCTCGCCCGCTTTGGTGAAGGCGGGCTTGATGATGTTCTCCCACAGCCACGTGACCTTCGGGGCCAGCGTGTTCTGAATGAACCCCCAGAGGGCTTTCAGGGCAGGCTGAATAACGCCGTTCCACGCCGCTGCGACTACGGTCGAGATGCCGTTCCAGGCCGGGACGATGATGCTGTTCCACAGCCATTTGAAGACCGGAGCCAACGTGTTCTGGATGAATCCCCACAGGGCCTTCAGGGCAGGCTGGATAACCGCCGTCCAGGCTGTGGAGACGGCGGTCTTGATGCCCTCCCAGGCGGCCGTGACGACCGTGCGGAACGTTTCGGAGTTGTTCCACGCGTAGATCAATCCAGCGACGAGCAGCCCGATCGCGGTGATGATCAACCCGATGGGATTAGCGGACAACGCGAGGTTGAGGATCCGCTGGGCCGCGGCCCAGACGATGGTCGCGGTCCTGACGACGCCCTGTGCCGCCGCAGCCAGCAGCATCCTCGCCCGGGCAATACCGGCCTGAAGCGCGATGCGCCCGTACTCCAGGGCGACCTTGCCCAGACCGAGCGCCGCAGTGGCAGCGGTCCGGGCGGCGGTCGCGATCGCACTACCTGCCGTCCGGGCAGCCGTCGCGGCCTTACCTGCGGCGGCCTGGATGCCGCTCCACGCGGTGGCGGCGCCCTTCGCGGCGGCTGACGCCGCGGATTTCGCCGCGGTCGCGATCGTGCTACCCGCCGTGCGGGCGACGGAGGCGGCCTTGGATGCGGCAGTCTGAATGCCGCCCCATACCGCCGTGCCTGCCTTCCCGGCGCCGGAGGCGATTCCCCTCACCGCGGAGGAGATGCCAGAGGCGGCCCCCTTGATGAGCTTCGCGCTCCCCGTCGCGGCCGACGACAGGCCGGACCAGACGCGCTTCGCGCCGCTGACAATGGACGAGGCGGTTTGGATGCCCTTCTTGACGCCGTCGACGGCGGTCGTGATGATCTTCCAGCCCTTGACGGCCGCCCAGATGCCAGCAATCCCGAGCGCCACGGCTTGGAGCTGGCCGGAGCTGAGCCCGGCCAGCCAGTCGGTGAAGGACACCAGCACGTCCAGGACACCGGACCCTGCTGAGGGGGCGCCCTGGAAAAGCTTGCCGATGACGGTGCCGACGTTGCTGATGATCGTGATGATCTTCGGCACGTTGGCCTGCGCGTAGGCGATGAAGTCCTTGAAGCCCTGTGACCCGGACAACCCCTTTCCCCAGGTCGCGAACGCCGACGCAGCCTTCTGGATGCCGCCTACCACTGTGGGCACGAAAGGCAAGAAAGCCTTGATCACACCAGCGATACCAGTGACGACGCTTCCCAGGGACGTACCGAGCCCGGTGATTGCCTGTGGGGCGGCGTCCGACATCTTCGTAAAGAAGTCAGACCAGAACTTGCCGTCTACAGACTTGGGATTCAGCGCCTTAGCCGCCGCCTCCTGCAGCCCGGCGAGAGCCTTTGCTGAACCGGTGACCAGCGGAGTGAGCGGCTTGAAGAGCTTCTGCATGATCTTCAGGCCGCCGGTGATCAGCGGCAAAACCGCCGGCTCAAGCTTCTCCTGCCACGCCTCATAAGCGTCGGTGAACTTCTTGACCTGCTTGGCGGCCGACTGCGCCGTCGAAGAAAGCTTCGAAAACTTGGTGGCCTCTACACCGACCGGCTTCGCTGCCGGGGCAGCCTTTGGCTTCTCCTTCGCCGCGGTCTGCTGCAGCCGCAGCAGCTTCAGCTGGGCTTCGGAGTCCTTGACCGCCTGATTGGCCTTCTTGATCTTGTCCTTGGCTGCGACGACCTGCTTGCTGCCCTCCACGCCCGCCTTGTCGGACGCCGCCTGCTCCGTCCGCAGATCCTTCGCGCGGTCCTTGGCGTCCTTGTGGCGCTGCTCAGCTTCCCGAACCGCCAGCTCAGCCCGCCGCATCTCCAGGTCGGTCACCTTCGAATCGGGCTTCTGCGCGTCCGTCTGGAGTTTCGCCAGGCGCTCGCGCGCCTCCTCCACCGATAGAGCCGCCGACTCCTCCGACAGGGCCGCGTTCGCCACCGACCGGGCGAGATCCTCGGCGGCCTGCTTCGCTGCCCGGCG
>NZ_JBSGCR010000036.1:0-67373 GCF_053601935.1 Streptosporangium sp. NPDC004631
CGGTGAGATCTCCACGCGCCATGCCCGATGACCTACCAGGACCGCCGGCCGTACCGCAGGCAATCCCTCTGATCTCAACTCCGTACAGGCCCTAGAGCGAGTGCGGCGGTGAGGCGGGGTTTCTGGAGGGGGACCCCGGTTGCGGCCAGTGACCCCGTGCCGGGGGTTCTGAGCCGGTTCTCACCGCCGCACTCTTGGTCTGTGCAGGTAGAGCGGCTATGCAAGCTGATCTTTCGCCCTTCGTGGGCGACGAGCCGGACGCCTTCGTGTTTCTCGGCAAGCGGGGCGGGTTCCTGCGGGGCGGCAACTTCCGGCGTGAGGCCAAGTGGCCGGACGCGCTCAAGGAGATGGGCGTCAAGGGCCTGCACTTTCACGACCTGCGGCACACCGGCAACACGCTGGCAGCGCAGTCGGGGGCGAGCCTGGCCGACCTGAAGGCGCGGATGGGGCACGACAGCGACCGGGCCGCGCTGATCTACCAGCACGCCACGCGGGACGCCGATCAGAGGATCGCCGACGCGCTGAGCGCCCGTGTTGAGGCCGAGCGGAGGAAGGAACCGGGCGAGGGGGACGACGGCGGCGCGGGCATGCCGGTCGGAGTGAGCTAATGGCCCGGGGGATCCGAATCGGGATCGAGGGGGAGGCGTTTGGGCTGGTGGAGCCTAGGAGATTCGAACTCCTGACTTCCTGCTTGCAAACGGGAGCCGGTCACGACGTAGAGGGCTCCTGACCCTGATTACGTGACAGATGCGGGCCGGTGACGTGGACCGCGTGAGGCGGTGTTGCTGTATCCGCTGCTGTACACAGGACTCTTCCGGTACCCCGCTCGTCTCTGCGGCAGCACCGGAGGTCCCCATCGGCTCCCACTACGGATTCACGAGCCGAACGTGGAACACTGGCCTCTTGAGCATGAGGATCTGCGAAACGACATGCCGCACATACGTAAGATCACGGCCACTCGATGCGAATGAGATACACCTCGCGCTGCTCGTCCAAGACAACGTACGTCGCGAGCCCCCGCTCGCCGAACGCATGTGTGAGCATGTTGGCCTTGGGTTTGGCCGGACTGTACGACTGGCCGCTCCATGGCGCGATCTCCAGCAGTGCGAGCAGTTCGGCGAGGGGACGCAGCGCTTCCACAGGGATCGCGGCGATCTGCTCTTCGGCGAGGGGATCAAGTGTGACCTGGTACACCTACAGGTCGACCCCACGGTCGCCGAGCACCTCACGCCACGACCTTCCCGGCGAAATCCGCCCACCGGCAAGAACCTGCTCGGCCTTGGCATACATTCGGCGGCGCCCTTCCGGGTCTCTCACCGAGTCGCAAGCGGAGATCCACCAGCGGTGGACGAAGGTGTTCAGCGCACCGAGGTCCAAGCTCACGCGAACTTCGTCGAGCACTGCCTTAAGCCCCACGTCGAACGCCTCGCGGTCCTGCGACACCACCAGGGCGGCGCGGATGGCCCGTAGGTTCTTCTCGGGCATCGGCGAAGGGGACGGCACGAACTCCTGCGGCTGCGCGGTCATGCTGAGCCTCCTCTCCTTGCTCATAGAGCCTACAGACTCTCGCCAGGACGGTTCAGAAATCCAGTCGCACGCCTGCACAAAAGATGAAACCAACACACTGTGATCACGCCCGCACCACGTCAGCCACGTAATCATGACGAGGAGGCCAGCCGAGGACGCGAATAGAACGCCAGCAACCGGGCCGTCGGTGGAGAAGCAGGTCGTGGAGGTGGCGAACTTTCTGGTGGAGCAGATTCTCGCGGGCGGAGGCGCAGGAGGCGACTCAACCGGAAAGGGTGGTGAGGAGTGTCTGGACGGCGCTGATCACGGGGCCTCCAACAGTCCCGAGGAGGACGGCGATACCGGCGATCCGCGCGAGCGGGCCCTCCAGCTCCGCTCTGGTGCTGTCCGGCCGGATCTCCCGGACCGCCGCGTCGAGCTCCGTACGGCTCACGTCGTCGAGGTGCCGGCGTAGTTCGTCGATCGCCGCGAGAAGGTCGTCGATCTCGGATTTGGGGCCTGCCGTGCCGACCGTCTTACCTCCTGCCACGATGTCGCCCCTACCCTTGTGGATCGCCTTACCGATGCTTCCCGCACCGATCTGCTGGATATGCTCGTTGCTCATTACCAACCTGCCGAGATGTTGCCGGAACCGAAGTGATTGGCCTTGCCGACGCTGTTCGCCCCCCATTGATGAATGACGTCGCCGGAGACGGCATGCTCCACGTAGATGACCGTTTGTGCGTTATCGGGATTACCGATCGCCGCAGTGATCTCCCGGATGAGATAGTCGATCTCGTCCTTCGCAGTGCTCCAGACGGCGTCCCGCTGAGTGCCAGCGGTGCTAATGATCAACCCGTGCAGGGCCGGAAGATGAAGATCCGGCAGATCCGGCAGTTTGTTCCGGCGCCAGACCATCCATATCAGGAGGGCGGCGGTGGGGAAGAGGAGGCCGCCCATCGTGATGACGGAGAGGATACTACCAGTGATCGCGGTGGACTTGATCTGGGAGTCGAGCCGATTGCGGGCCACATTGCTGTCCCTCCTCGCAGGAGGCAGGCCGCGGCAGCCCACGTGCGAGATATTACGCAGGGGGTATGCGTCACTGCCGACCCATAAGACACCCGCTTCGATCCGTACCTGGACCGCTCCGTGCCAGACCGTCATCTCGCCCCCATCGCAGGGAAACCGGAATTGCACTTTAGCGGATCAGTACTCCGACGAGGCCAGAGCCGAATGGAATTATGGGAGTTAACGACTTCCGTGAGGTTATCTCAGCGAAATAGTTCGGGCGACTAGGATTCTTTGAACACCAATACCCACATTACAGACTTTTGAGGAGGAATCGCCGGAAGCCGGAAACAGGCGTTGAGGCGCCTAACAGATTCCGGACAGTCAGCTACATAAGCCGACAGAAATCTGGAAGAGGTAGGTACGTGACGAGGCGCCGTAAGCAGTTCTCGCCCGAGTTCAAGGACGAAGCCGTCCGCATGGTGCTGGGAGGCGAGCGGACGGTCGCGGCGGTGGCCCGCGAGTTCGGGATCAACACCAGCACCCTGGGCAGTTGGGTGCACCGGCGTCGGATCGTACACGGCCAAGACGAGCCACCGGTCTCCGGGCCGGAGCAGGCCCGGATCCGCGAGCTCGAGCGAGAAAACGCCGATTCGCGCGAGAAGCTGACGTTCTTGAAAAAGCAGCGGCCTTCTTTGCGGCCGAGAGTCGATGACGCTCGCCAAGTTCGAGCTGATCGATGCAGAGAAGGCGCACCACAAGATCGCCAAGATGTGCGCCTGGCTGGGGTGTCGCGCTCGGGCTACTACGAGTGGCACACTCGGCCGGCCTCGGCCACCACGCAGCGCCGAGTGCTGCTCACTCACCACGCCTGACGAACCTCGGCGTCCGTCCAAGAGCAAGCCGAAGAGGCGCTTCGGGCGTGTTCGGCAACTGCCCTCGGGCCGGTTCCAGGCTCGCTACAAGGGGCCGGACGACATCGACAGGGCGGCCCCGGAAACCTTCGCGACCAAGCGCGACGCCGAGGTCTGGCTGACCAAGAAGGAAGCGGAGATCCTCGACGACGAGTGGATCGACCCGGACGCCGGGAAGATCACGTTGGGGGAGTACGGCCGGAGCTGGATCGACGAGCGGCCGAACCTGCGTCCGCGCACGGTCGAGCTGTACGGCTACCTCTTCCGCGTCCACCTCGTCCCGGCCCTCGGGGGTAAGGCGCTGAGCGAGATCAAGGACCCGCACGTTCGGCGGTGGCGGAAGAGGCTGCTGGACTCCGGGGTGAGTGAGGTCACCGTGGCCAAGGCGTACCGGCTACTTAAGGCGATGCTCACCACCGCCGTGGACGATCAGCTCATCAAGCGCAACCCGTGCCGGATCAAGGGCGCCGGTCAGGAAAGGTCACCGGAGCGTCCGATTCTCACGGTCGCCGAGGTCTACCGGCTCGCCGACGTCGTCGAGGCACGTTACCGGGGCGCTGGTGCTGCTGGCGACGTTCGGCGGTCTGCGCTGGGGTGAGCTGGCGGGCCTCCAGCGCCGGGACCTCGACCTGAACACCGGAACCGTGCGCGTCGAACGCCAGTTGATGCAGATCACCGGCAAGGGGCTCGTCTTCGCCGATCTGAAGTCGAACGCGGGGAAGCGGACCGTGGTGATCCCCGAGTTGATCATTGAGGATTTGCGGGCGCACGTGAGGGACTTCACTCAGGTCGGTGACAAGGGGCTGGTCTTCGCGGGGCCGGATGACGGGGCGCTGCGGAACACCAACTTCAACCGGCGCGTCTGGGCTCGGGCACTCCAGGAAGCGGACCTTCCGAAGATCCATTTCCACGATCTGCAGCACACCGGCAACACCCTCGCGGCGAATGCCGGGGCGTCGATCCGGGAGCTGATGGAGCGCATGGGGCACGCCAGTACACGGGCGGCGATGATCTATCAGCACTCCACCGGCGAGCGTCAGCGGGAGGTGGCGCGCAAGCTCGACGACCTCGCCCGTGGGTCACTCGGCGAGGGATCGGGCACGCAACGGGCACGGACGCGAAACAGGGCTGAATGAAGATCAAAACCCAGGCGACGGCGGTTACGTCTGACCTGGGCTTTTTCGTTTCGGGGAGTCGGTGGAGCCTAGGAGATTCGAACTCCTGACTTCCTGCTTGCAAAGCAGGCGCTCTGCCAACTGAGCTAAGGCCCCGAGATCAAGTCGCTGACCTGCGTGAGAAATCCGTGTCCGCGACGTGCTTCAGTCGTACACCGTAGCAACAGGACCGGCTTCCGCGCCACTTGGGCTCTCCGCTGGGGGTGGGGTGCTCAGGTGGTGGGCGAGAGGGGGTGGCTCGGATTGGGTTGGGTCTCTTGTTGTCATTTTGGGCGCTTGTTTGGGGGGTGAAATTTCGGGATTTAAAGGGGTAAAGCAGGTTGGCTTGCCGACCTGATCCCTCTCAAGTCCCGGGGGCTCCGGGCGGGAGAACGTGTTGTAGTGATCTTGTTCGTTGCCGCGGGCGCGCTCATCGTCATGACACCGGCCCTCGCCGTGGACCGCGGGCGGAGCCGTACGGGGAGAGCGATCGGGGGCAGGAGAACAGCACGGGGAAGGCGTTGAGAGGCCAGGACGCGGCCCCGGGAGGCGGCCAAGAACCCGCGTGCCAAGAACCCGCGTGCCGGGGATCCGCGTGCCGGGGTGAACGGGCTCGGTGGGTGGCGTCGAGCGCGGAAGGTGACCTGCCGAGGGTCAGGTCGCCGATGGCAGGTCAGGGGTGACCGTCTCGGCGGGTGCCCGTGCCGGCCCGCTTACCGGATGGAGACAAGAGCGTTCTTGTCGGCGTGTTCAGCGGGCGGAGGCGCCCACGGGGGTTTCGGTGGACCGCCCGCCGAGCACCAGGGCCGGCAGGTCCGTGATGGAGTCCAGGATGTGGGTGGCACCACCCTTGAGGAGGCGTTCCCTGCTGTGGACTCCGGTCAGGATTCCGGCGACCGCCGACGCTCCTGAACGCCGGCCGCAGAGCATGGCGCTCTCGGAGTCTCCGGCGACCGCGACCTGGCGGACGTCTTGGATACCGAGACGCAGGACCGCGGTCAGCACCATGTCGGGCATCGGACGGCCTCGGCCGGCGTCTTCCGGGGACAGTGCCAGATCGATCCTGTCGGACCAGCTCAGAGCGGTCAGCACTCGACTGAGCGCGCTCCGGCTGAACCCGGTGATGAGACAGATCTTGACGTCGGCGTCACGGAGGCTGTCCAGCACCTCGATGGTGCCGGGTGTCGGGATTAGGCCGGAACGCCGGACGGCGCCCTCGTAAGAGCGTTCGAAGGTCAGGTTGGCCGCCTGGGCCTGGGCCTCGTTGTCGGGGAAGATGCCCCGGAAGACCTCGATCGTCGGACAGCCCCGGGACCGGTGCACGTGCACCATGGCGCGTGCGTACGCACCGGTCCCGGGCACGATGCCCTGCGTGGCGATCGCTTCGGCGAACGCCCGTTCGATCATGGCGATATCACCGACCGTGGTGCCCGCCAGATCCAGACAGGCAAGCCTGATGGGTGTTACTTCCCCATCTTGGGCAAGGACCATGAAAGCACCCGAATCGGTAGCCGCGTTGTTCAGTTCTCGCTGCCGGTAGCCTCAGTCCACAGATCAAGCTCGGCGCGATCCGCCTGCACCTTACGCCAGATCAGCAGTCCCCCAAGAGCGACAAGCGCCAGAACGAGCAGCTTCTTCACGGTGTGACCCCACTTCTTGACGGTCTCACCTGCCGGGGTGAGACAACGCCCGGTTCCAACGTTTCTCTGCAGCCTAGCAAGGGACCGGGCCATGATCCGGTTCGGGCGACAAGCCAGCATGGCAAATCTCCACTAACCGGGTGATTGTCATCAATGATGCCGTACGGCCTCCGCCCGAACAGCCGCGATCTGCGACGAGCCCGGTTCCGACGTCATCTCGGTTTCACGATAACCCCAGGAACGAAAGGCCGCGCGCGTCACAGAGGCCCAGGTCGGCGAAGATCGGTGTCACGGAGGCTCCGATACCGGCACGACCAGCTCTTATACCGGTTTCGGCGCGATTACGCGGAAGGCCGAACCGGTCAAATGGCACAAAATAGCCGAAACGCCTCAGATGAGGCTTGCGCCTTCGCCGCGGCCGAGCCGGGAGACAAGGATGTCGGTCAGGCGTCCGCGACGAGGTCGGCGTACTCGGGGTGCCGCCTGATCCACCCCTTCACAAACGGGCAGAACGGCACCACCCGCACCCCCTCGACGCGAGCCGCGTCCAGCGCCGTGCGGACGAGCACCGCGCCCACTCCCTTGCCCTCGAACTCCGCGTTCACCTCGG
Organism: Streptosporangium sp. NPDC004631; assembly: GCF_053601935.1. Lineage (NCBI taxonomy): Bacteria > Bacillati > Actinomycetota > Actinomycetes > Streptosporangiales > Streptosporangiaceae > Streptosporangium > Streptosporangium sp. NPDC004631. The sequence goes on from NZ_JBSGCR010000036.1 coordinate 6,836, forward strand.
TATGGGTATAGGTGATGACACCGTCCCGCCGGATGAACTCCAGCCGTCCCGCCTGCCTGCCGTCCACCTCCGCCTCGAAGAGATCGCCGGTGGACGAGAGTTTGACGTCGACGTGCACAGGGGTCCTCCTTCGTCGGGCCGCCGGACGGCGGCGCATCGATCAGCCGATTCCCGGCGCCGTTCATTCCCGGAGAGCCGCCCCCGGGTGTCCAAGGCCACCCGCGCCGCCCCGCCCGCCCCTGACCGGCCACCTCCGGATACCCGGTGCGGGGACCGGGCGAGAGCCGTACTACGAAGCCTTTGCCTCATACAGGGATCACGCGGGGATCAAGCGGCGGGTCCGCGGGGGATCACCAGCGTATCGTCAGCGCGCTCGGGGGGATTCGATGGGCCGTCTCAGGGTGATCAGTGTCGTCGTGGTGACCGCGGCGACGGGAGCCGCACTGGCCGGGTGCATGCCGGGGCAGAGTGAGACGCAGGACAAGGATCCCGCCGCGGTCGCCGCAGCCGCCAAGGCGTCCGCGGCCTCGGCCGAGGCGAAGAAGGCCGCCCTGCTCAAGGCCAAGACGGCGGCCGCCGCGCAGGCCCACGCCAATGAGCTGGGCCAGATCCCCGTCCTGATGTACCACCGGGTGGTGGAGAAGCCGGCGACCCAGGACGACCGCACCCCCAAGCAGTTCCGCACCGAGCTGGAACGGCTGGCCAGGGAGGGTTACGTCCCCATCACGGCCGCCGAGTACGTCGGCGGGCACATCGACATCCCCGCCGGACGGCATCCGGTCGTCCTCACCTTCGACGACTCGTCTCCGTCCCAGTTCGATCTGGACGGGACGGGCGCCCCCAAGGCGGACACCGCCGTCGCCATCCTTCAGGACGTCGCCAAGCAGCATCCGGGCTTCCGGGCGGTGGGCACGTTCTACGTGACGCGCGACATGTTCGGGAAGGCGACCCCCGAGGAGGGGGCGCAGATGCTGATGTGGCTCCGGGACAAGGGGTTCGACATCGGCAACCACACCCGTGACCACAAGAGCCTGCGCGGAAAGCCACAGAACCAGGTGGCCTCGGAGGTCGCCGCCGGTCACAAGCTCATCACCAACCTGATCAACTCGGGCCCGGTGACGCTGGCGCTGCCGTACGGCAACCAGCCCAACCAGAAGGACTGGGGTCTCAAGGGTTCCTCAGGGGACGTCTCCTACGACTACGGCGGGGTCTTCCTGGCCGGGTACACCCCCGCGGAGTCGCCGTTCAACAAGAAGTTCGATCCGGTCGGCATCCCGCGTATCCGATCGATGGACAAGACCGGCGACTGCGCGAAGTTCTGTTCCATCGCCTGGCTCGACTGGCTGCAGGCGCACAGCGACGAGCGCTACACCTCCGACGGGGATGTGAAGACGGTCGCCTTCCCGAAGTTCAAGACACCCTTCATGACGAAGCGGTTCACCGATCGCGCTCTGCCGTACTGACTTCCAGGCCGTACCGGCTTCCAGCGCCTTCAGAGCCTCCAGGACCACCGGGGGGCTCCAGGACAGCGGTCTCCGAGATCTCCGAAACCTTCGGTGCCTCCGACACCTCCGGGGCCTGACGCGCCGTTTCTCGGCGGAGGTCGCGAACGCCCGGTCGAGAGCCGGAGGTCGTCAAGGAGGCCGCCCCCGCCTTCGGCGTCCCGGGCCGCCGGAGATCTGTGTCTCCTCTGAGGGGTGCCGCTCCGAGGTGGCGAGGTCCGCTCCTGGCGGCCCACCGCCACGGGAGCCGGCGGGGGTGTCGTCAGGCGGACGTGCCGTTCCCGGCCGGCGACCCGTGCCCATGCGACCCGCGCTCCTGCCAGGTGCCGAAGAGCACGAGGGTCTCCGAGAGCTGTGAGTGCGGCGGACCCGGCGGCCCGTCCGGCTCGAACCAGCCCAGTTCGTCGAACTTGTGGGGCTCACCGATCGCGACCTCGGCGGGGTCCACCTCGACCGCGAAGATCACCGCGACCCAGTGCGAGACGGGCTCCTCCCGCAGAATGTTGCGGACACCGATCGTCTCGATCCTCAGTGCGCGGGCCGAGTACTCCTCGCGGACCTCCCGGGCGACCGCCGTCTCGAACGACTCGCCGTACTCCAGCGCCCCGGCGCCGCAGTCCCAGGTTCCGGGCTCGTCCCTCGCGCCCCCGCCTCGCCGGGCCAGCAGTATCCGGCCGTGACCGTCATGGCAGACGAACACGCATGAGACGGCGGGTGTCCTCCGTGCCCGTCCGGCGGTGGCTTCCGGCCGTTGGCCGGAGGTGTTCGGGATCGGAGATCGATCAGTGGTCACACGGAACCTTTCTCACGCTCGGCAGCGATCCGGCTCGGAGACGTCCGATCCACAGACGTCCGATCCGCGGCTGCCCGGCCCAGGGGCCCGGTCAGGGACGTCCGGATCAGAAGTGGTCAAGCAGTTCGGGGAACGCCCCCAGCCGCAGCACCCGCTCGTCACCCGGATCGAGCTCGCTCTGTTCGAGCACCCAGGTGTGGGCGTGCGGGATGAAGACGGCGTTCATCCCCGCCTGCCGGGCGGGAAGGATGTCCGACTTCGGCGAGTTACCGATCATCCAGGTGGTCATGGGCGTCAGGTCGTGCCGCTCGACCAGCCGAAGGTAGGCGTCGACGCCCTTCTCCGGCACGATGTGGATGCCGCTGAAGTGGTGCGCGAGCCGGGAGGCGTCCAGCTTGCGCCGCTGCTCGTCCTGATCGCCCTTGGTGAGCAGGAGCAGCTCGTGCCGGGTGCCAAGGTCCGCGAGCGTCTCGGCGACACCGGGGACCAGCTCCACGCGGCGCTCGATCAGCGTCACGGCCAGTTCGTCGATCCGGCGTCGCTCCCGCGTGGTCGCCGGCCGCTCGTAGAGCCGTTCCAGGCACTCGGCGAGACTGCGCAGGAACACCTTGCCGCCGTATCCGTGGGAGACCGCGTTGGCCGCCTCGATGTCGTCGAGGATGGCGCGGATCTCGACCCGGTCGAAGGTGGGATGCTCCACCCAGTCGAGGAAGTCGGCGATGACCCGCTCGAAGAGGATGTTGTTCTCCCAGAGCGTGTCGTCGGCGTCGAAGATGAGCACCTGCTCGGTCAACCGCATGCCGGCACCTCCGTGAACACCTCCGCGACAGCCGGCGAAGTTTACCGAATACCGGCCGCGAGCCTCACGCCCGCCCCCGGCAGGTCAAGATCATCTTATCGAGGTCTCGCGGGGAGGTCGTCCGCCGGGGCGAGACCGTCCCTCAGGAGGAGGCGGCCTCGGTGATCACCTTGTCGACCTCCTCGCGGCGCTGAACCTCCTCGGCGGCGAAACGTTCGACGTCGAGCCGGTCGGCGGACTCCTCGTCCTGCGTCATCAGGGCTTCGAGGTCGCCCTTGGACATCTCCAGCACGCCCATGTCGTCGTAGGCCTGCCGGATGCGGTCGCTCCACAGGCCGATGTCCTTGACGCACGGGACGATGCGGCTGAAGAGCAGGCTCTGGAACGTCCTGATGTACGGCGAGTCCCTGAGCATCTCCTGGATGTCCCGGGGAGCGAGTCCGAAGTTCTCCCAGATCTCGACCCCGCGGAGGCGGTCGCGCATCAGGTAGCAGCCCTCGATGACGAAGTCCTCACGCTCGCGCAGCTCGGCCGAGGAGAGCTGCGCGTAGTAGTCGCGCAGGGCCAGCCGGCCGAAGGCGACGTGCCGCGCCTCGTCCTGCATGACGTAGGTCAGGATCTGCCGGGGCAGCGGTTTGGTGGTGACGTCACGGATGACGCCGAAGGCGGCCAGCGCGAGGCCCTCGATGAGGACCTGCATGCCGAGGTAGGGCATGTCCCAGCGCGAGTCGGTGAGCGTCTCGCCGAGCAGCTCCTGCAGCTTGGGATTGATCGGGTAGACCATTCCGATCTTCTCGTGCAGGAAGCGGGAGAAGATCTCGACGTGTCGCGCCTCGTCCATGGTCTGGGTCGCCGCGTAGAGCTTGGCGTCCAGATCCGGCACCGTCTCGACGATCCTGGCACCGGTGATCATGGCCCCCTGCTCACCGTGCATGAACTGGGAGAACTGCCAGGACGCCGAGTGCATCCTGACCTCTTGGCGCTGCCGTTCGCTGAACATGTCCCAGTGCCGGGTGCCGTAGACGGCCATTGACTGGTCGGGGATGCCGAGCGCGTCGTGGGGGTCGACCTCCAGGTCCCAGTCGATGCGCTTGACCGAGTCCCACTGCTTGTCCTTGCCCTTCTGGTAGAGCGCCAGCAGCTTCTCCCTGCCGTCGTCGTACTCCCAGGTGAAACGGGCGTCGCCGGCCATCGGCACATCCCAGCTGTCTTCGGCGACGGGGGTGCTGTAGAGCCGGTGAGTCGACACGATGACTCCCTTCAGAGGCACGCTTGAGGGCACAGGAGGACGTACACCGTACGTACGGTTTCACGCGCTCCAGGGGGTGTCAACGGCGGGCACGACACCGAGCACGGGGGGACAGGCACAGCCGGATCCGGCCGCTCGGCGGCTCGGGTGCGTCGCCCGGGACCCGGCCGGTACGGCGAGGCGGACCGGCGCCAGGCCGTCCCTCGTGTCCCGTCCGCCCCGTCAGAGCACGGCACGGCGGCGCCGAGAGGTCAGTGCGCGACGGCCTCCCCGGCGGGTTCCGGGGCCCGCAGCCGGCGCACCCCGGGAGACAGGAGGGCGGCGAGCGCGGACAGGACGACGACCGCGGCGCATCCGAGCAGCGCGGGCCTCGGGCCGACGACGATCGCCACCGGCCCCGCCACCAGCAGGCCGATCGGGCCGAACATCAGCGAGCCGAGGGCGTCGTAGGAGCTGACCCGCGACAGGGACTCGGCGGGGACCTCACGCTGCATCGTGGTGTTCCACAGCACGCTGAAGATGTCGAAGCAGACGCCCATCACGACCGCGCCGACGACGATCGTCCAGAGCGGAGCCGCCAGGCCGAGCAGCAGGTAGGGCAGCGCCGTGGGCACGGTGAGGAGCGTGCAGACCAGGATCGGACGGCGGGGCCGCAGCCGTAGCGCGACGAGGACGCCGCCGATCATGCCGACCGCCTCGCCCGCCAGGACCGCCGACCAGGCGGGTGCCCCGCCCAGATGCTCCTTGGCCACCAGCGGTCCGAGCACGCCGTGGGCTGCCTGTATGGCCATCACCAGCACCGAGAACTGGGCGACCACCACCCAGAGCCACTGCCTGGAGATGAACTCACGCCAGCCACCGCGCAGGTCGGCGAGGACCGAGTGCCTCGTCTGCGCGGAACGCTCCGCCGGAGTGAGACGCAGTGCGGCGATGAGCACGGCCGCCACGGCGAACATGGCGCCGCTCACCACCAGCGCCCAGCCGCCGCCGACCAGGACGACCGTGGCGCCGCTCAGCACGAGCCCGGCGACACGTGAGCTGTTGGCGCCCAGTCCCAGGAGGGCGTTGGCGGTCTGCAGCCGGTCGGCGGGCACGACGTCGGGGATGATGCCGGTCAGGGCGGGGAAGAGGACGGCCATCGCGATGCCGGTGAGCGCCGCCGCCGTCACCATCGCGGGGAGCGGGGTCCATCCGGTGAGCAGCATCGCGGCGAGGCAGAAGAAGGCCACCGCGTTGAGCGTCTCACCGGCCATCATCACCCGGTGCCGTGGCAGCCGGTCGGCGATCACCCCGCCCACGAGCATGAACGCCACCATCGGCAGCGCCTCCGCGGCCAGGACCACCGACAGCGTGGTGGCCGTCGCGCCGGGCAGCGCGAGAACGCCGAAGGCGAGGGCCACCGGGGCGAAGGAACCGCCCAGCGTGGAGACCGTCCGGGCGACGAACAGCAGGGCGAAACGCCTATCTCGGAGCATGCCGAGATCGCGCCGGTAGCTGTGCACCTGCTGGCTCCCTAAAAAGCGTCGAAACAACGCCTATCCTGCCGCTCTACGGGCGTTATGTCGCATGAATATTTCCCCCCGATCCCCTCGCTCTCGTTTTCACCACGCCGGCCCCGGCATCTCCGTACGGCCACCGCACCCCTGTGACGGCCCCGGGTCACCGCGAGTTGGGCAATACAGAAGAAGGTGTGAAGGGCGAAATATCTGATACTTGGCGAATCGACCCCCACCTTCGAGGGAGCGGCGATGCTGGTCTTGACAGCCGGGCGAACCGGATTCTCCACATCTCCTTCCCGGAGCGGGGGATTCCTTCCCACGCCCGAACGGTTCCCCTGCCGGCTCGGAGGCCCCGGAGGGGCCCGGCCGGGCGGAGAAGCCCGGTGAAACAGCTGAGTGCCCTGCGCTGGGCGGCACGGGAGGACGCCGCGGCGATGGTGGACCGGCTCGGCGAACTGGTGTCGTGCGAGTCGCCCCCCGGCTCGGCCCACCACCTGACGGCCTGCGCCGACCTGGTGGCCGGCTGGGGTGAGGCCGTACTCGGCCGGCCGGCCCGGCGGGTCGTCCGGGACGGGTTGCCCCACCTGCTCTGGCCGGCACCCGACCAGAGGGTGCTGTTGCTGGGGCACTTCGACACGGTGTGGCCGGCGGGCACGATCCGGCAGTGGCCGTTCACCGTCGAGGGGGAGACCGCGACCGGCCCAGGGGTGTGCGACATGAAGGCCGGCATCGTGCAGATGCTGGCCGCGCTGGGCCTGATGGCGGACACCTCCCGGGTCGGGATGCTGCTCACCTGCGACGAGGAGAGCGGCTCGATCACCTCACGCCCCCTGATCGAGCGCGAGGCCCGCCGCTCGGGAGCGGTGCTGGTCTGCGAGGCCGGCGCTCCGAACGGCGCGCTGAAGGTGGCGCGCAAGGGCGGGTCGGTCTACCGGCTCACGGTTCACGGCAGGGCCGCCCACGCCGGAGTCGAACCGGAGCGGGGCGTCAACGCCACCGTCGAGATCGCCCACCAGATACTCGCCGTGCGAGCACTCGCGGCCGTGCCGGACGGCACGACCGTGACCCCGACGGTGCTCACGGCCGGCACCACGACGAACACCGTGCCGGAGACGGCCGCCCTCTCCGTCGACGTCCGGGCGTGGACCCGGGAGGAACTCGACCGGGTGGACCGGATGATCCACCGGTTGGCCCCCCGGCTTCCGGAGGCCACGCTGACCGTCGACGGGGGAGTCAACCGTTATCCGCTGACACCGGCGGTGGCGCTGCCGCTGCTCGCGATGGCGCAGGAGGCGGCGAAGGACATCGGCCTGCCCCCGCCGGACGGCGCGCACGCCCCCGGCGGGTCGGACGGCAACTTCACCGGGGCGCTCGGCGTACCGACCCTGGACGGGCTGGGCGCCGTCGGCGGCGGCGCGCACGCCCGAGGCGAGTACGTCGAGGTGCGGACGATGCCGGACCGGGCCGCGCTGCTGGCGGCGCTCGTCGAGCGACTGCTGGCGACACCTTCCTGACCGGAGCCCACCCCCTCGCACGACACCGCGCGGCATGCTTCTGCCCCGAAGCCGCACGGCGCGCGACAGCCCCAAATACTCTGTGATCAGCCGTGTGTCCCGCGGCCGTTGGGGGTGTCGCGAAGGTGAGCACGGCGTTGACTACTCCCCGCCCTGAAGGACGGGGATTCCAGCCCTCGCAGGCTGGGGTTCCTGCTTCACCGGCGACCGCACCCGGGAGGACCCGGAGTGTCTGACGTCACCTCCACAGGCAGACACGGCAAGACCTGCCGCCAAGATGTTCTTCGCGGCGTTGACGTCCCGGTCGTGCCGGGTGCCGCAGGACGGGCACTGCCACGTCCGAGTGCCGAGCGAGAGCCGGGCGAGCAGGTGCCCGCACGCCGAGCAGGTTTTCGAGCTGGGATACCAGCGGTCGATCACAATCAGATGGCGACCGTGTTTCGCCGCCTTGTACTCCAGCATGCGGCGGAAGGTGCCCCACCCGCAGTCGGAGATCGCTTTGGCCAGGCTCCGGTTGCGGACCATGTTCTTCACGGCCAGGTCCTCGATCACGATCACGTCGTGGTCGCGGACCAGCCGCGCCGAGATGCGGTGCAAAAAGTCGGTGCGGGAGGCGCGGACCTTGCGGTGCGCGCGGGCGACCTTCGCCTTGGCCTTGGCCCGGTTGTTCGAGCCGCGCCGCCTGCGGGCCATGCGCCGCTGATAGCGGGCCAGGTTGCGTTCCCGTTTGGCCAGGTGGCGCGGGTTGGCGATCTTCTCGCCGTCGGAGGTGACGGCGAAGTCCCTCACGCCGACGTCCACACCCACCGCGGCGCCGGTCGCCGGAGCCTGCTCAGGGTCTTCGACATCCGCGGCAAAGGAGACGTACCAGCGCCCGCACGGGTCACGCGAGACGGTGACCGTGGTCGGGTTGATCGTGGCCGGGTCGATGCCGGGCCAGGACCAGGTGAAGGCGAGCGGGGCGGCCGTCTTCGCCAGGAACAACCGCCCGTCGCGGTAGCGGAAGGCCGAGCGGGTGTACTCGGCGCTCTGGCGTCCGGTGCGGGACTTGTAGCGCGGATACCTGGCGCGTCCGGCGAAGAAACCGGTGAAGGCGACCTGTTGGTGGCGGACGGCCTGCTGCAGCGGAACCGACGACACCTCGTTCAGGAACGCCAGTTCATCGGTCGCCTTCATCGCCGTGAGGTAGGCGTTGGCCTGGGTGAAGCTCGTCGTGACCCGCTCGCCGTGGTAGCGGGCGTGCCGCCAGGCCAGGGTCCGGTTCCACACCACGCGTACGCAGCCGAACGTGCGGCTCAGCAGGGCCGCCTGTTCGGGGGTGGGGTAGGCCCGCACCTTGTACGCCGTACGCATGTTCGAATTTTATCAGAACTCGCCCCATTCGATAAGCGCGGCACCGCGCCGCGTTTCCTCCCGGCCCTGAAGGGCCAGGTTTCCACGCTCAAGGAGAACTGATGAGCGGCGATGGTTCACCGCCGGACGGACGGGCCGGATCCGGCCTCCGGTTCGGGGTGGAGGAGGAGTTCCTGGTCGTGGATCCGGTGACCAGGTTCGCGGTGCCCCGGGCCGGGGAGGTGCTGCGCCAGGCCGGCGACCGGCTTGGCGCACGGGTCTGCGGGGAGATCACCAAGCTCCAGCTGGAGACGCGGACCGAGCCCTGCCGTACGCTCGCGGAGCTGCACGCGCAACTGGTGGAGGGGCGTGCCGAGCTCGCCGCCGCCGCCGAGGCCGAGGGGTCGCGGATCATGGCCAGCGGCACGCCCGTACTGGGCCGGACGGTCCCCTCGCCGATCACCGAGGGGCCCCGCCAGGACCTCGGTACGGCGACCTTCCGGGGACTCCACGACGAGCTGAGCATCTGCGCCCTGCATGTGCACGTGGAGCTGCCGGAGCGGGAACGGGCGCTGATGGTGAGCAACCACCTCCGCCCCCACCTGCCGACGCTGATCGCGCTCGCGGCGAACTCGCCGTACTGGGCCGAGCGGGACACCGGCTACGCCGGCTGGCGCACCCTGGTCTGGAACCGCTGGCCGGTGGCGGGACCGCCGCCCTACTTCACCTCCGCCGCGCATTACGACGAGTTCGTCGCGACCCTCCAGGAGGCCGGCGCGCTGGTCGACACGGGCACCGTCTTCTGGGACATCCGGCCGTCGGCGCACCAGCCCACGCTGGAGATCCGGGTGACCGACGTGCCGATCACCGCCGAGGAGTCGGCGCTGCTCGCCGCGCTGGTCCGCGCCCTGGTGGCGGCCTCGCTCCCCGCGGTGGACCGGGGCGACCCGGGCCCGGTCGTCTCGGCCGAGCTGATGCGCGTCGCCTACTGGCGGGCCGCCCGCGACGGGCTGGGCGGGCACGGCGTGGACGTGCGCACCGGGCTCCCGGTGCCCGCAGCCGAACTGGCGGAACGCCTGCTCCGTACGGCCGGGCCCGCGCTGGAGGAGTACGGCGACCTCGATCGCGTCACCGGCTGGCTGCGCCGGCTGATCGAGGTCGGGGACGGGGCGGCACGACAGCGCCGGGCCGCCGCCCGGAACGGCCGGCTCACCGACGTCGTGGACCACCTGGTCGCGCGGACGGCACCGGGTGCGGCGTCCGGCCTCCGGCCTCCGCGCCAAGGAGAGCACACCAACGTAAGGACATCGCCACAGCCCGCGGGTCATGCTGGAGGAACGCCGCACGGACTGGGAGGCGTTCGTTGACCGAGACCGCGCAGCACCCGACGATTCCGCTGAACCCTCGCCGGATGTCACCGGCGGAGATGACCCGCGCGGTGGGATCGTTCGCCGGCCGGATGGTGACGCGGAGGTCGGTGCGGGAGTTCTCGCCCGACCCCGTGCCGGAGGCGGTGATCGAGACGGCCGTCCTGGCCGCCGCGAGCGCGCCGAGCGGGGCGAACCTGCAGCCCTGGCGGTTCGTCGTCGTGACGAGCCCGGCCCGCAGGAGGCGGTTGCGTCTGGCCGCCGAGGCCGAGGAGCGGGAGTTCTACTCCCGTCGCGCCTCCGCCGAGTGGCTCGACACGATCGCCCCCATCGGCACCGACTGGCGCAAGCCGTTCCTGGAGGCCGCGCCCGTGGTGATCGTGGTCTTCGAGGTGCACCAGGGACCGCGCAGTCCCAAGCCGTACTACGTCAAAGAGTCGGTGGGCATCGCGGTCGGGCTGCTGATCGCCGCGCTGCACCACGCGGGCCTGGCCACACTGACCCACACGCCGAGCCCGATGCGCTTCCTCAACGAGGTCTGCGAACGGCCCGCGGAGGAACGTCCGTACCTGGTGATGCCGGTCGGTTATCCGGCGGCCGACGCCCGCGTGCCCGACCTGGCCCGCAAGCCCCTCGCCGAGGTGATGGTCCGCTGCTGAGACCGGCTCACCGGTGTTTCTCGAAGAAGGCCAGCAGGGGCTCGACGTGCCGGTCGGGGCGGCGCCACTCGGCGAGCAGGTCCTCAAGCAGGTGCTGTTCGGCGACGAGCTCGGTGCCGCGGTAGCGCCGGACGACCGGGTGGATGAAGGCGCTCTCCTCGGCCCGCTCCGGCACCGGATGCCGTTCCACGGCGAAGACGTCCGCGTGATCCGCGCGGCCCCAGCGCAGTGTGACCGTGTAGTAGTGCGGCGCGTCCCGGAAGCGGGACACCGCGTAGTCCTCGGGCAGGTCCGGGTAGTGCCGCACCTGCCCGGTCGCCTCGTCGAACGCCAGCACGTCACAGAGGTACTCGAACTGGGTCCAGAGCGCCGAGCTCCAGTTCACCCGGTCCAGCACCAGCGACGTCAGTCTCCGCGGATCCGCCGGCACCGTGTCGTACGCCAGGGGGACGCCGTCGTACCGCTCGCGCAGCAGGGTGCTCAGCGTGCGCAGGTTGTAACGGAACCCGTCGATGAAGGCCGACGACGCCCGGCGGAAGTCGCGTGCCTGGGCGATGGTGCCGGCGAAGTAGAGGTCGTCCACGTTGGCCGACTGCCAGTCGGGGCGGAGCGCCGGTATCCTCCCGTCGCGTACCGTCTCCGGGCGGCACGCCGGGTCGAAGACCGAGGTGTCCATCCGGAAACCGGTGCACCGGATGACCGAGTCGTACTCCAGCACCGCCTGCTCGCCGTCGGCGTGGGTGTAGGAGATGCGGACCTCGAAGCGATCTCCCACGGGACGGATCTCGTCGACCGTGCAGTCGAGCACCGCGTGCAGCGTTTTGAACTGGTAGCTGTCCAGGATCGCGCCGTACTGGCCGCGCACGTCGCCGGGGTGCTTGGTGTTCCAGGCCAGCCGGAGCGGGCGGCGGCTCGCCAGGTGCACCATGGCCGCATGGCCGAGGATCGCGCTCGCGGTCTCGAACGCCGAGTTGCCCTTGCCGACGACGAGTACCCGCTGCCCGGCGAACGCCGCCGGGTCGACCCGCATCTCCTCGTAGCCGACGGCGTGCTCGATCCCGGGAATCGGCGGCACGTACGGCGCGCCCCAGCCGGTCGCCACGATGACGCACCGGCAGCGCAGCGTGGCGCCGGCGGTGTGCACGAGGAACCCGCCGTCGATCCGCTCGACGCGCTCCGCCGCCGTGCCGTACCGCACCGCGAGGCCGTGCAGCCGCTGGAAGTCGGCGAGATAGCGGACGAGGTCGTCGGCGTTCGGGAAGTAGTCGGCGCTGTACTTGGGAAACAGCAGGTCGGGTGAGTCGTTGAGCAGAGAGTTCCAGTCCCAGCGGAGCCGGATCTCCGGATCGGCGCTCACCGTGTGCACCTTGTTGAGGGAGATCAGCCTGCGGTGACGCGGGTAGTGCCGGAAGAAGTTCGCCGGTGCGGCCTCGCGTTCCAGCGTCACGTAGTCGGCGCCCGCCCGCTGCAGGAGGTAACTCAGCTGCAGACCGGCCGGACCCGCACCGACGATGACATACCGGTGCTCCTCCTCCGCGCCGACGGCTAACCCGGAACTCCCGGCTTCGGACATGATCTCCCCCACACCGACGCATGTGATCTCTCCGACCATGGTGGACGGGAAATCACCGGCCGGTGCCGGGTGGTGACCGGATCGTGACCCGCGACTTCGCCGGGCGCCCGGCGGAACCGGCCGACCGGCCCGGAACCCCGTGGTTCCGGACCGGCCGCCGGTCGGAGATCATTCCCCGGTTCGCCGCTACGTCCTCGGTGTGCAGGTCGCGCACCAGGTGGGGGTGCACTTCGAGCACGTGGGCGCGGGGTCGACGCAGATCCTGACACTGTCGGTGTCGTTGGCCGGGTCGAGGTCCTTCTCGTCACCGCTGACCGTGGCGGTGTTGGTCTTCTTCCCGGCCCCGGTGGCCTTGGCGCGGATCGTCAAGGTGGCCGTGGCGCCCTTGGCGAGTCCGCCCACCGTCCATGTCCCGGTGGCCGGGTCGTAGTCACCGGCCGAGGGCGTCGCCGAGACGAGGGAGAGACCGGCCGGCAGCGCGTCCTTGACGGTGACCCCGTGGGCGTCGTTGGGGCCCGCGTTGCGCACGGCGAGACGGTAGGTGACCGTCTGGCCGACGGTGGTCCTGGTCAGGTCGGCGGACTTGACCACGCTCAGGTCGACGGCGGGGTTGACCCTGGTGACCGCCTCACCGGAGGTCGAGACCAGCGGATCAGGGGTGGGGCCGAGCAGGTTGTCGTAGGTGACGGTGCCCTGGTTGACGACCTGCTTGCCCGCGGCGGCCCGGTCGACCCTGACCCGGAACTCCACCGTGGTGCCGTCCGGAAGGGCGGCGGTGTTGGGCAGGCTGCCGGGCGCCGAACCGATGGCGCCGTTGCCCAGCGTGAAGGAGACCCGGTTTCCCCGGGAGACGAATTCCGCCTGGTCGTCGCCCGGCCGATCGGTCTTGATCCCGGTGTTGGGGCCGTCCACGACCCGGAGCGAGCCGGGCAGGTAGGTGGTTCCGTCCGGGATGGCGTCGGTGAGCCGTACGTTCTCCGCCGCTCCACCCCCCTTGTTCTTCGCGGTCAGCCGGTAGGTGACCACGTCCCCGACATCGACGGGGCCGTCGGGGATCGCGTCCTTGGTGACGACGACGCAGGGCGCGGTGCCGAAGAAGACGCCGTCCAGGAAGTTGCCGATGCCCCGGTTCCCGCCGGCCGCCGAGATGGAGCGGAAGCCGAACCTGGTGACGGTCTGATCGGCGGGTACGGTGTAGACGCCGCTGTAGGTGCCCCAGGCGGTGGTGCCGTCGGACATGACCTGCTGCTGTACGGGCGAGCCGGGGGCGCCGATGTCCAGGGCCATCGTGTCGACGCCCAGCCGTCCACGGTGCGACAGCCGCCAGTACAGCCTTGCCCCCGGGGTGGTCGGGTGGTCCTGGTAGAGGGTCGAGACCTCGTTCGCGTTCAGCTCGGCGAACTGCCTGCCCTCGGCGGGCGGGGTGCTGGTCGGGTTGGGCGGGCCGTTCCAGAGCTCGATCATGTGGTCGCTGGCGGTCGTCAGCCAGCCGGGCACCGAGTTCGGGCCCGGCTGCGAGGCGTCGGGAAAGAAGTTGACGGCGCCACCGGTGACGGTCGGCCGTTCGAAGCCGCCGTTGACCAGCGCCACCCGTTCCGGGCACGAAGCCGGGTCCGGTCCGGCGCGCAGCGCCGTCCGAGCCGGATCGGCCTGTGCGGCGTCGGCCGGAGCCACGCCGAACAGGGTCAGCGGTCCGGCCACCATCGCCAGTGCGGCAACCGGGTAACACATCCGTCGGATGTGCTTCATGATCGATTTCCTCTCCTCCGGCAGCGAGCTGCCCCCATTCACCAGGCCGCGAGAAACCGGCACCGGCACTGGTGGGCAGAGTCGCCTGACCGCCCGGCCCGGGACACGCGACACGTGCACGGACGGACGGGGCAGTGCCAACGCTTGGCGGGACGTTGACCTGCCTGGACAGGCTCCAGAGAAGATCTCGACCGAATTCGGCCCCGGTATGGGCCTGGCCGGGCGTGAGCCGTACGGATGCGTTCGGGGGGTTCCGGCGGCATCTACGAATTTTGCGGAAACCCGGTGCCGGACGCGCCGCGCGGTCACCGTCCTAGCGGTCACCGGCCGGCGGGCGTGACGCGGCGCCGAGAACGAAGAAGGAGGCCGGGGTGCGAGCCCGGGGAAACATGAACCTCTCCAGCCGATCCACGGTGAACCCGGCCCGCTCGATGGCCGCGACACTGTCGCGGCCGGTGTGACAGCCACCGGCCAGACGCGGCCAGACCGTGACGTCCAGCAGTCGTTGTACCCGGACCATTCCGGCCGATTCGGCACGGACGTGCTCCAGGAAGCACAGCCGCCCGCAGGGTCTGAGCACCCGGTACATCTCCCGCAGCGCCGAGTCGGGGTCGGGCAGCGAGCACAGCACCAGCGAGGCCACCGCGCCGTCGAAGGTCTCGTCCTCGGCCGGGAGCCGGTCGGCGAGACCGTCGACCACCTCGACCGGGACCGGGGCCTCGCCCGCGGCCGTCCGCGCGAGCCGGCGCAGCCGGGGTTCGGGCTCCACCGCGAGCACCCGGGTGACGGTGGGCGGGTAGTGGGCGAAGTTCAGGCCGTTTCCGGCCCCCACCTCGATCACCTGGCCGGACAGTCCGGCCAGCAGTTCCTGACGCCGCTCGGCCAGCCCCCGGTGTTCCATCGTCTGGCTGATCCGGGCGTAGAACCGGGCGAAAATCGGATGGTTGACGCGGGTCTCCGGCATGGTCCCTCCCTCCGCGCCGCCGGTCCACCGGATCCACCGGCCCGCCGAGACGGCGGCTGCCGGTCGGCAGGATTTGGCGGCCGACGAGGTTCTCCGTACCCGCGTTCCACCCGCGCCACCGCCTCGTGCCCAGGAGTCTCGTGTTCGGGAGTCTCGTGTTCGGCAGCGGCCGGGGGCCGTGAGGTGGTGCCGGATCCGCCCGGTCAGGGACGGTGCGCCGCGCCCAGCACGTGGGGGATGCGGTCGAAGTCGGATCGGTCGATCCTGTCGAGGACGAAACCGGCCGCGACGATGGAGCGCACCGTGTCCCGGGCCGGATGGCAGCCGCCGGCGGCCCGGGACCAGATGGGGCTGACCAGCCGCTGGGCCAGTGCCATGAGGGGGTTGGCCGAGCGTATGTGCTCGTAGAAGCGGAACTCCCCGCCGCGCCTGAGCACGCGCATGATCTCCCGGAGCGCTTCGTCCGGCCGCGGGACGGAGCAGAGCGTGAGCGAGCAGACCACCGCGTCCGCGGATCCGTCCGGGATGGGGAGGGCGCCGGGTGTGCCGGTCACCACGCGGACCGGGACGCGCGCCCCCTGACAGCCCTGGCGGGCGGTGTCGCACAGGATCGGGTGGGACTCCACCGCGGTGATCTCATGGACCTCGGCGGGATAGAACCTGAACTTCACTCCGTCGCCGGCCCCGATCTCGACCACCGCGCCGGACAGCCCGGCCATCAGGGACTCTCTGGCGGGGGTGGGGCGTCGGCCGCGGGAGACGGGGCGGGGGTGGTGGAACTGCTCCATGCCCGGCCCAAGGTCCGACCAGGTATCGGGCGGCTGATCGTCATTCAAAGTGATCATCAGCAATCCTTAGTGGGTGTATTTCGACTATCGCCACTCGGGGCGACGGCGTGGAGCATCTTGACGACTCCCCTACGGGATATCCGCCAATCACCGCGCTTCCCTGACGCACCGGGCACATTCCCAGGAAGGAATCGTGTCAGCACGCGGGGAGCCGTGTCAGCCCCCGGGCCGGGGAACGAGCCCGATGAGAGCCATCGGGTCGCCGTCGGGCGGACTCGGGCCCGGTAGCCGCCGGTGGGTGAGCGCTCTCGGAGGCCGCCGCCCCCCATCCTGCGACAGACGTCCTAAATACGTTGAGATGACGCCTTTTCCCGTCAAGGGGGTGTATGGAACCACAGGAGGAGTGCCTCCCAGAGTGACGATGAGGAGGTATCCCTCACAGGAGGACTGATGTCCGCAGTTAAGACTCCTGCCGCGGCACCGGCGGCCAAGGAGCCCTCCGTCACCGGTGACAGGCACCGGCTGACCGTGATCGGCGGCCTGGCCGCGCTCTCACTCGACGCCATGGCCTCGGTGGCGTACGGTCCCGAGGCCATCGTGCTGGTCCTCGCCCTCGCGGGTGGCACCGGCCTCGGATTCACCATCCCGGTCACGCTGACCATCGCGGCGCTGCTCGCCGTACTGACCCTGTCCTACCGGCAGGTCATCGCCGCCTTCCCCGAGGGCGGCGGCGCGTACGGCGTGGCCAAGACCTACCTGGGGCGCCGGGCCGGCCTGGTCGCCGGGGCGAGCCTGATCGTCGACTACGTGCTCAACGTGGCGGTGTCGGTGTCCGCCGGGGTCGCGGCGCTCACCTCGGCCCTCCCCGGGCTCCTGCCGTACACCGTCTGGATCTGCCTGACGGTGCTGGCTCTGATCACCGGGATCAACCTCAGGGGCATCGCGCACAGCGCCCGCGCGTTCATCGCCCCCACGGCGATCTACATCGGCGCCATCCTCCTGGTGATCGTGGCCGGTCTGATCCGCACCGAACCCGTGACCGTCGCCGAACACGGAGCGCAGGCGCAGAGCCTGCAGACGGTCGGCGTCCTCCTGCTGCTCAAGGCGTTCGCCAACGGCTGCGCCTCACTGACCGGCGTGGAGGCCATCGCCAACGCGGTGCCCTCGTTCAGAAGACCGCGGATCAGACGCGCGCAGCAGGCGGAGGTCGCGCTCGGCGCGCTGCTCGCGATCATGCTGATCGGCATCGCCGCGCTGATCGGCAAGTTCGCCATCGCCCCCGTCGAGGGCGTGACCGTGCTCGCCCAGGTCACCCAGGCCGCACTCGGCGACGGACCGCTGTTCTACCTGGTGCAGTTCTCCACCGTGATACTGCTCGGACTGGCCGCCAACACCTCCTTCGGCGGTCTGCCGGTACTGGCCCAGCTCCTGGCCAGGGACAACAACCTGCCGCACGTGTTCGCGCTCCGCGCCGACCGGCACGTGCACCGGTACGGCATCGCGTTCCTGACCCTCACCTCGGCTCTGCTGCTGGTCGCGGCGCGGGGCGACATGAACCTGCTGGTGCCGCTCTTCGCGATCGGCGTCTTCGTGGGCTTCACCCTCTCCCAGGCCGGCATGGTCAGGCACTGGGTCACCGACAGGCCCACCGGCTGGCGGTGGCGCGCGGCGCTCAACGGCTTCGGCGCGCTGCTGACCCTCGTCGCCGCCGTCGTCGTCACGGCCTCCAAGTTCACCGAGGGAGGCTGGCTGATCGTGGTCACGCTCCCCGTGACGGTGCTGGCCATGCAGTGGGTCAACCGCGCCTACACCCGCATCGGCGAGCGCCTGGAGCTCGGCAGGACCCCCGCACCGCCCCGGCCGCACCGGTCCCTGGTGGTGGTTCCGGTGCACGCGGTCAACCGGCTCACCCGCGACGCGCTGGCCGCGGCGCTGTCGCTCGGCGACCGGGTGGTGGCGGTCAACGTCACCCACTCCGAGGACGAGCGGGAGACCCGCCACTTCGTCGAGGACTGGGAGCGCTGGCACCCCGAGGTCGAGCTGGTACGGCTCTTCGACGCCCACCGGCGGCTGGCCGAACCCCTCATCGACTATCTCGGGCGCGTCCCCGAGACGCACGTGTTCGTGCTCATCGCCGAGGTCGAGCCGGAGCACGCCTGGCAGCGCATGCTGCAGAACCAGCGGGGCGCCGTACTGGCCGGGGCGCTGCGCCGCCGTACCGACACGGTGGTGTGCCGCATGCGCTTCCGCGTCGGAGCGGGTACGGCCGGGGCCACCCGTACCGGCCACCGGGAGCGGCCGACCCCTTGACCCCGCGCTCCGGGCCGTCAGGTGTCCGTCTGTTCCGCGGCGTCCCGGGGGCGCAGGAGCCGCCGGAGGTCGTCGGGGGGAGACAGTTCCGGCAGTTCCGGCGCGGTGGCTCCGGCCCCGGAGGGGGCGGGCGCGGTCGTGGCCGCCTCGGATCCGGCGGGGGACCGCGTGGCGCGGTCGAAGAAGCGCAGGAGCTCGACGGGGAAGGGCATGACCAGGGTGGAGTTCTTCTCCGCGGCGACCTCCACCACGGTCTGGAGGAGTCGCAGCTGCAGGGCCCCCGGCGTGTCGGACATGATGGCCGAGGCGTCGGCGAGCTTCTGCGCGGCCTGGAACTCACCGTCGGCGGTGATCACGCGGGCGCGGCGTTCCCGTTCGGCCTCGGCCTGCCGGGACATGGAGCGCTTCATCGTCTCGGGGAGCTGGACGTCTTTGATCTCCACCCGGTCGATGTGGACGCCCCAGCCGAGGGCGGGGCTGTCGATCATGATTTCCAGGCCCCGGTGCAACTCCTCACGGTTGGAGAGCAGGTCGTCCAGCTCACTCTTGCCGATGATCGAACGCAGCGAGGTCTGCGCGACCTGCTCGACCGCGAAGAGGTGGTCCTGCACCTCGATCGTGGCCCTCATCGGATCCTGGACCCTGAAGTAGACGACCGCGTCGACCCGCACCGAGACGTTGTCACGGGTGATGCCCTCCTGGGTGGGCACCGGCATGGTGACGATCTGGACGTTGACCTTCCTCATCCGGTCGACGAGGGGGATGAGGACCGCGAGTCCCGGCTGGCGCACCTGCGGCCGGGCTCTGCCGAAGCGGAAGACGACCCCCCGCTCGACCTGGTTGACCACCTTGATTCCACCGAGCACACCCCAGCCGGCGACGACCGCGAGCACTCCGAACATGACATAGGCAAACATGTCCACCCCTTCCACATCGAGGCTAGAACCGGGCCCGCGGCCATGGGCGCGGCGCGGCGACCTGGGGTGTAGGAAGAGCGTCAAGACCCGCCGGAACGGCCGACGGCGAGTGCCGGCGTCCATCGGCCGCCGTACGGTGCCGTGGAGCGCGGGGAGACGGCGGGGCGATCCGGCGGGGAAACACCGAGGGCCTCCGTCGATCCCGCCGTGGCCCACCGGTGAGCGATGTGCGCGGCTGAGGGGACCCGCCGGGGGCGGCTAACCGACCGGGCGGCACACTCCCACGCGCTCGCCGCCCCCGCGCCTCCCTGGCGTGATATTCAAATTTCCTGGAGTAAAGCGGAACAGATAGATCATAATGATTTTAGGATCGAGCTTCCCCTGAAGGGGTGATGACCTCGGCCAGACGCGTCACGGCACCACGGTTCCTCACCGCCTGCCTGGGGCTTGTGCTCTGCCTGAGCGGCTCCGAGGGGCGGATCCCCGTCACACCGGCCGAGGTCGTCAACACCCAGCCGACCCTCGTCCCGCTCTGGCAGGAGAAGCTGGGCGAGGAGATAATCGACACCTATCTGACGGGTGACACGCTGATCCTCGCGCACGGCCGGACGCTGGAAGCCCGTGACGCGCACAGCGGGGCGAGACTCTGGTCCTGGGGCGCCGACTACTTCGACGAGAACGAGGAGCCGGCGAGCTGGGCGTCGAGCGGCGACGCCGTCAGTGTGGCGTACACCACGACATACGACGAGACCGAGGACGAGACCGAGCGCGTCACCGTCCACACCTTCGACGCCAGGACCGGCACCCACCTGTGGAACCTGAGATCGGATCTCGCCGCCGAGATCAACTACTTCGACCTGCTGGGAACCTCCGCGGACCTGGCCTTCCTGTTCCTGCCGAACCGCGGCGAGGTCCGGGCTCTGGACGCGAACACCGGCGTCCTCAGATGGCGGTCGGCTCCCCTGCGCGGCTGCGACACCGACGCGGCCGGGTCGGGCGAACGACTTCTGGTCCTCCTCGTCACCTGTGGTGAACGGCCGCCCGCGCTCTGGGCCCTTGACCCCTCGACAGGCCGGGTTCACTGGACCCACACCCCGCGCACGGGGAATCCGGAGGAGGTGACCGTATGGGACGACGTCATCAAGGTCGGCGACGACACCTCGTTCACCCTTCTGGACACCGGCGGCCACGAGCTGTACCGGAGAACCGGAGTCGAGGGCGAGGACGTGATGGTCGGCGCCGGCGTCCTCGGCGTCGTCAGAGTCAACGGCACAGGTTTCACCGACGAATCCGAGATCGAGTTGATCGACTGGCGCACCGGCCGGCTGAAGGCCGTCTATCCCAGCGCGAACATGGTGGTCGGCGCGGAGCGGCTGTACTTCGACTCGCCCCTGGACGGCGGTCCTCGCGCCTCCATCCTGTACGCGGTCGATCGAGCAGGCGACACACCGCAGGTCATCGGCCCCCTCCCACTCGCGGGCACGCCCCTCCACCTCGGGTCCGGCCTGTTTGTCCTCGACCTCTCCCTCAATGTGGACAAATCCACACTGGCGGTGTACGCGATCCGGCACGTGCCGGGCCTCACCCCCGGAGAGGCCGCCCGCGGTGGCGTGCCGGCCGCTTCATGGCCGGATGCGTGCGCGCTCCTGCCCCAGGTCGTCAACGGCGTCCGCTACGCCGGCACGGCGCACGCGATCCCCGTCGTCCTCGGCCTGCGCAGGCCGGTCCGGTGTCACGCCGAACCGGTGGGGCGTGACGGGCCGACCATCGGACTCGACGTGCTGTGGGTGTTCCCGGACGGGGACCAGGCCGGGAGGCTCCTGAGCACGCTCGTCGAATCACGGTCCCTAAGGAGGGTTCCGGACCTCGCCGACCAGGCGTTTGTCGACACCGGGGTGCGGGACGCCATCACGTTCCGGGTCGGGCCCGCCGTACTCCAGGTGTTCGCCGAAGGAGAGCCGGCGCTCGCACGTCGCCTGGTCGGAGACGTCTCCCGGACGCTCGGAGGGGGGCGGAGATGACCACGAGCACCCCGTCCGGACAGCGCACGCAGCCGGAAGAGCAGGACACGCAGGACGCACAGGACAGCCAGGCCCCCGCGGTTCGCCGGCTCGGCACATGGCTGGTCGGCGCGTTCGGCGCCGGATTCACCGCCCTCATCGCAGCCACGATCACCGGCGCCTGGCCGTGGACCGCGGACACCGTCCAGGATCTGCGCGGCTCCTCCCCGGTCCGGGTGGTCGCCGAGTCGTCCATCTGGCCGAACGACATCATCGCCATGGACGACAGGCTGACCTCAGGACGCGACCACGCCCTCCTGCTGAACTACCCCAGCAACAGGGAGCTGGCCGACATGTTCCGGCGGCACAAGGCGGCGCGGGTGAAGACGATGACGGTCACCGTCATCGTGGAGGGGCTGCGGAGCAAACCGGTCAGAGTCATCGACGTACGCCCGCGCGTCCTCTCCACGGCGAAACGACGGTCGGGCACCTGCATCGTCTTCCCGCCGCCGCAGGGGGAATCCCCCCTGTACCTCGTCAAGGCCGATCTCGACACCTTCCGGCCGCCCGCGGGCAGAAGCCAGTTCCTGAAGACCAGCGTCGACCTCAAGCAGGATGAGCGGCTCACCGTGGAGCTCACCGTCAAGGCCACCCGGGCCTCGCACGAGTGGGACGTCGAGGTGCTCTACGACTACGGCGGCGACTCGGCCATCCAGCGGACCTACGCGCGCCAGGCCGACGGCCAGCCGTTCCGCCTCTCCGGACGGGCCAAGAGGTACGGCATGGCCTTCGCCGACCCGAACGGCGTGGAGATGGTGTTCAGGAAGATCAGTAAGAGGGGCAGATGCGGCTGAGACTGGTGATGGCGCTCTGCCTGCTCCTGTGCACAATGGTCGCCGACCACGACGAACGGGGTGGGAGGCTGCGACCGATCTGGGCGCTGGAGGTGCCCGCCCCGGACCCCGGCGCCGCACAGGTGATGTCCGGCCGGATCGTGGTGAGGAGCGCACACGGTTTCAGCGCTTTCGACGCGCTGACCGGACGTCCGCGCTGGCGCAACTGGGAGCCTGTGGGAAACGTCGACGACTGGACGTCCACGGAGACGGTGGTCGTCGGGGCCTATCACAGACACCTGCCCACGACGGGCCTCGACTTCATCGCGGCCTTGGACGTGGCGACGGGCCGGATCCGCTGGCGCAGGGACAACATGTCGGAGGCGGGAAGGTGGCGTCGTTCGGCCGCCCCGACCCGTGTGGTTGTCGCCTGGGATCCGTCCGTCAAACGGCTGACCGGTCTCGCGCCCGGCAGCGGCGCGACGCTGTGGAGCCGGCCGATCTGCGGCGGCTGTTCCCTCGTCGCCTCGGGAAGCACCGGAGAACAGGCGGTGGTCGTGCTCCGCGACGGAAAAGCCGGCCATGCCCTCTTTCTCGACGCCGACACCGGCGAGCCGCACGCGCGACGGAACCTGCGCACCGCACAGGGGCTCGATCTGATCGTGCAGCCAGGGCTTGTCGGCATATTGCATGACATGGGCATCTCGGTGTTCGACGGGGAAGGGCGCTCGGTCGCCGAGAGGCGGGACTGCTGGGCCGGCTGTCTCATGATCAGATCCGGTGACCGCGTGGTGCTCTCCTACAGAGGGACCCACCCCGTGGTCGAGGGGATCGATCTCGCTTCGGGGACCTCACTGTGGACACGGGAAACGCGACCCGCCTACCTCGCACTGTCCGCCACCACATCGGCCGTCCTGGCGACGACCTCGACGGCGCCGCTGCGGTTCGACCGGATCGACCCGGTGAACGGCGCGGCCTCCGGCCCCGTCTCGGGTCCGATGTCCGGGCAGTTGCTCACGGGGAGAGACGAGCAGGTTTACACGAGCGCGCTCTTGCGGTCGGGCGGTGTGCCCCTGCTCAGGGTCTCCCGGCTCGGAGACGCGCGGCTGGGACGCTGGGACGCCGCCCCCGTGAACACCTGGCCCGACGCGTGTGCCCTGCCGCTCCCCGCCCCCCTCGTCGCGCAGCCCGGCCGGCAGGACAGGCCGGACAGCCTGCGGTGCACGTTCGCCGACTCCGACGGCGCGACGCTCTCGGTATCCGTCAGGATGGTGTCCCGGCACGCGGCGGACGCGGCTCAGCTGTTCGAGGGGAGTTCCGCGGCGGCGGGGGGCGTCCCCCTGGAGGAGACGGGGGACCAGGCCGTCATGGACCAGGTTCCACCGAAGGAGATCACCGTCAGAGTCGGCGCGTTGCTCCTGGAGGTCACCACCGGCGACGAGAGACTCCGCGACCGGCTGGTCGCCGTCACCCGCGCGCTGGCCGGCAGGCTGGCGAACACGGAGGGGACGCCGTGGCCCCGGCTGCCGGTCCCGCCGGAGGAGTACGCCACCTTGACCTCGGTTCCCGGAACACCCGTGGTGGTCGCCGAACGGCGGTCCGACCCCGTACGGCTGGGCGCCTTCACCCTCAACGGCGACATGACATACCGGCGCGTCGCGGACGGCTTCGCCAGGGTGGACGGTGCTCCGGGCACGGTCTCTCCCGATGGGCGCTGGAGTGCCAGGGTGTCGGACGACTATCCACGGCGCGGCCGTGATCCGGTCTGGATCACCGACCGCGTCTCACGGAGAACCCTCACCGTCCCCACGGTCAAGGCCCCCCTTGGAGTGACCGACGCCGTCTGGTCCACCGACGGCGGGCGGCTCCTGCTGACCGTCTACCGCAACGAGGGGGAGAACAACAAGGCGGTCGGATTCGTCGTCGTCGACCTGGTCCGGAGAAGGGTGACGGTCTCCAGGGTCGGGAGCCGGGTCTCGATCGACGGGCGATTTATCTGGGGGAGCGGCCCGGACGAGGTTCTCGCATCACAGTCGGACGAGAGCGAGGAAGAGGACGACGAGAACGAGGACGACGGGAAAAACGTCTGGCTGACGGCCTTCACCCTCGACGGCCGCTCCAGGAGGGAACTGCCCGGGCTGCGGGGCAGGCCGATCGACCTCTCCAACGACTCGGTATCGCCGTCGAGGCGATCGCTCGTCACCCGCTGCGACAGGACGCCCGACCACGTGTGCGTCGCGGACCTGAAGAACGGGACCGTGATCGGACGGGTCCCCCTCGACCCGGACGACCTGATCGGCTGGTATGACGAGACCCACCTCATCGCCTGGGTGGACACCGGCGCCAACGTGTCACAGGCTCAGATCGTCGACTTCCTGGGCCGGGGGCACAGGAGGCTTGTCGAGATGAACGACCCCGCCCTGAGCGGTGACGACCTCGACCTCGTTCTCAGCCCCTCAGCGCTCTCAACACCGGGGCCGCGGCGTACCCGGGATGAGGCGGCGTCTCAGACACGGGTTTCGACCGCGCCGATGTCATTGTGGAAACCCTTTCCGCGGCGCCCTCGGCGGTGGAAGGACGTTCAGGGAATATCGCCCGGCTGAACCTCGCGGTGCAGTACCTTAAGTGCCAACCTCATTACCGTAAGTAAAATATAACGGTCGGTTCAAGAAAGTAGGCGCGCTCATGCAGGCTTTCGCACTGCCCGACTTCTACACACCGTATCCGGCCAGGCTCAATCCCCATCTGGAACGCTCCCGTGAGCACAGTGCGGCCTGGGCCCGGCGGATGGGCATGCTCGACGCCCCCAAGCCCGGAGGCGGCGTGGTCTGGGACGACGCGGCGCTGGCGAGGATGGACTACGCGCTGATGTGCGCCTACACCCATCCGGACTGCGACGGTTCCACCCTGGACCTGATCACCGACTGGTACGTCTGGGTGTTCTTCTTCGACGACCATTTCCTTGAGCACTTCAAGTATTCCCGCGACCTGCCGGGGGCAAAGGCCTACCTCGACCACCTCGAACTGTTCATGACCGCGGACGGGGAAACGCCGCCGCGGCCGACGAACGCGGCCGAGGCGGGGTTGAAGGACCTGTGGGAGCGTACGGTTCCGGCGATGTCACCCGGGTGGCGGCAGCGCTTCATCACCAGCACGCACAACCTGATGGTCGAGTCGATGTGGGAGCTGGACAACATCGACCGCGGCCGGATCGCCAACCCGATCGAGTACGTGCAGATGCGGCGGAGGGTCGGCGGCGCCCCCTGGTCGGCGAACCTCGTCGAGTACGCCGTCCACGCGGAGATCCCCGACGGCCTCGCCGGGGCGAGGCCGATGCGGGTCCTGTCGGACACCTTCTCGGACGCGGTACACCTGCGCAACGACCTGTTCTCCTATCAGCGGGAGGTCCAGGAGGAGGGGGAGAACTCCAACGCGGTGCTGGTCTTCGAGCGGTTCTTCGACTGCGCGACGCAGGAGGCCGCCGAGCTGGTCAACGACCTGCTGACCTCCCGGCTGCAGCAGTTCGAGAACACGACGCTGATCGAGGTTCCGGCCCTGCTGGCCGAGCACGCGGTGCCCGCCCACGAGCAGGCCGGGGTGGCCGCCTACGTCAAGGGCCTGCAGGACTGGCAGGCCGGTGGACACGAGTGGCACGCGAGGTCCAGCCGTTACATGAACGACGGCGCCGTCCTGGGCGCCACCGGCGTGCTGGGCGGTCCGACCGGCCTGGGCACCTCGGCGGCCGGCCCGGCACTCTCCCCGGCCAGGCTGGGTCTGCGGCGCAGGTCCCAGAGCCATTCCCACCTGCCGTTCCAGCCGGTGGGGCACCTGCCGCTACCGGATTTCCACATGCCCTACCCGATCCGTACCAGCCCCCATCTGGAGGCCGCACGACACTACGCGGTCGGCTGGACGCGGGAGATGGGCATGTTCGACTCGGTGCCCGGGGTGGAGGCCGGCGCGGTGTGGGACGAGCGGCGCTTCGTCGGCTTCGACTTCGCGCACTGCGCCGCGATGATCCACGCCGACGCGAGCCCCGAGCAGCTCAACCTCTCCTCGGACTGGCTGGCCTGGGGAACGTACGGTGACGACTACTTCCCCGTGGTGTTCGGGGCGACCCGCGACCTCGTGGCGGCGAAGCTCTGCAACGAACGGCTGTCGGCGTTCATGCCGCTGGACGCCGGGACGGCCACCCCGGAGCCGGCCAATCCGATCGAGCGGGGCCTGGCGGACCTGTGGCGGCGCACCGCGGAGCCGATGACGATGGCCGCCCGGTGCCAGTTCCGCAAGGCGGTCGAGGACATGACCTCCAGCTGGGTGTGGGAACTGACCAACCAGGCCCAGCACCGCGTTCCCGATCCGATCGACTACATCGAGATGCGCCGCAAGACGTTCGGGTCGGACATGACGATGAGCCTGGCCCGGCTCGCGCACTCGGATGTGATCCCCGCGGAGATCTACCAGACCCGGGTCATCCGCGAGCTGGACACCGCGGCTCAGGACTACGCCTGTTTCACCAACGACCTGTTCTCCTACCAGAAGGAGATCGAGTTCGAGGGGGAGTTGCACAACCTCGTCCTGGTCGTGGAGAACTTCCTGGGCGTGGACCGGTGGAAGGCCAGGGACGTCGTGGCCGACCTGATGACGGCGCGGATGCGGCAGTTCGAGCACATCGTCGCCAACGACCTGCCGGCGCTGTTCGACGACTTCGCCCTGGACGAGGCGGTCCGCGTGATTCTCACCCGCCACGCCGACGACCTCAAGGAGTGGATGTCGGGAATCCTGGAGTGGCATCGCAAGTGCGTGCGCTACACCGAGGCCGAACTCCGGCGTACCCGGGCCTCGGGTACGCCGCGGGATTTCTCGTTCCTGCCCACCGGTCTGGGTACTTCGGCGGTGCGGATCGCGACATCGGCCGGGGGGCGGAGGGTGTGATCACGGCTCCACCCGCGGAGCGGATCACCAAGATGGGCAAATGCCCTAAATAGAACAAAAACCATCTTTCATCTAACGTCAATACCAAACGCCCCGAAGCTTAACCGCTTCGGGGCGTTTTCGCAGTTGGGAGTGGCGGAACCGGCGAAGCCACCGGAGCCGGCAGAGTGCGACCCAAAGCCTCTTCCTTGTCAATCAATCCGGGCGGAAGCGTTTTCTCCGGAGCGAATAAATAATGGAACGGGGCATAAATCATGGACAGTGGCCAATTTCCGAATTGCATAGATCGTGGCGCTTCGGATGGTTAACCTATGTTTCGGGCCGGTGGTAAACAGCCACAGTCAGCCCCTCTTTGCTCACGTTAACCGGCGGTCACAGCCCGTTGATCTGTGACGGCGGGTCGCGGTGTTCAGCGAGAACTCCCAGGGTTCGCTCTGTCCACTCTCTCCATGGAAGGTGTCACAAATGGCGTTCTCACCTGCCTTTTTGGTCACGGCGGTCGCGTCGCTGGCAACGCTCACCTCCCCGCCGCAGGCGACCCTGACCACAATGATCGGCCCTACGGCGGTGCTGGGGAGGCTGCTGGTCCCAGGGCACGGAGTATCCATCGCGGAAACGTCGAAGGTCTGGACGGGCGACGATCCGAACAAGCCGACGAGTAAGTTCCAGGTAAGGGGCGTCCTGGGGTTCGGGATGGGGAGACCCATCGCGGGCGAGGTCACCCGGGTCGCCGCCGGTGGCAAGAGGTTCACGTTCCGCGTCGTCGGCGACGTCACCTACGGTGCGGGCGGAGTGTGGTCGGAGATGCTTCCGGCGGGGAAGACCTGGGCCCGCAGTTCGTCCCTGAGGCTCAAGCCGTACCAGCTCTCCGAGCAGAGCGTCGACATCTTCGAGCCCGCGACCCTGCACAGGGTCCTGACCACCAGGAGAACCGCCACCCCAGGCCAGATCGTCCAGGGCGTCCTCACCACACGCTACTCCGGCGTCGTCACCACGAAATCACTGTGCGCGGTGTCACTCGCCTGCCGGGAGGCGTTCGGAAAGTCCGACGTCAGGATCTCCTGGTGGATCTGGCTGAACGGCAGGGGCCAGATCGCACGGCTGTTCACAAAGTGGGTGCGCCCCAAGGACAGCACCGGCGGTGTGCTCGGCGGCGGCGCCGAGGCCAACACCTACTACAGCGGCTGGGGATCCAGGGTAGTGGTCAAGATCCCGCCCGCCCACCAGGTGGCCAAGGTGGGCTGACCCCCGCCGGCAGCCCACCCGCCTTCCCCACCCCCGGGAAATCGGACCGCGGGTCCCGAATCAACCGCTCTGTTCTCCCATGCGGAGAGCGGCTCCGGCACCCACGGCCGCCCGGAGACGATCATCAGCCGCTCTGGAGCACGGCCTGGGGCAGCGGGACGCCGGGGTCGGCGAGCCTGTCGCGGTCGACGGGGAGGCCCGAACGGATCAGGTCCTGGATCTGGTCTGTGACGTCCCACGTGTTGACGTTCATGCCGGCAGCCACCCTGCCATCCTTGATCCAGAACGCGATGAACCGGCGGGAGCCGAGATCGCCCCGGACGACGACGTCGTCGTTGTGGCCGGGCAGGGTGTAGCCGCTGTACTCCATGCCGAGGTCGTACTGGTCGGTGTAGAAGTAGGGCAGCCGGTCGTAGACGGCCTCCTGTCCGAGCATGCCGCGGGCCGCGACGGCGGGCTGGTTGAGGGCGTTGGCCCAGTGCTCGACACGGATGTGGGTGCCCAGCAACGGGTGGTAGGCGCTGGCGACGTCACCGGCGGCGAAGACGTCGGGGTCCGAGGTGCGCAGGCCGGCGTCGACCAGTACGCCGTTGTCGACCTTCAGCCCGGCGGCGGCCGCGAGATCGGTGTTGGGGATCGCGCCGATGCCGACGATGACGGCGTCCACGTCGAGGTGGGCGCCGTCTGCCAGCCGTACTCCGCTCACCTTCCCGTGCTCGCCGACGATCTCGGCGGCCCGCGCTCCCAGCCGCAGGTCAACGCCGTGACCGCGGTGCAGGTCGGCGAAGACGGACGCGATCCGGGAGCCGAGCACCGCGAGCAGCGGTTGCCGCTCGACCTCCAGGACCGTCACCGACACCCCGGCGGCCCGGGCCGCGGCGGCGACCTCCAGGCCGATCCAGCCGGCACCGATGATCGCGACCCGGGAGGCCGTGGCCAGGGTGTCGCGGATGCGCTCGCTCTCCCGCACGGTGCGCAGGTACAGCACGCCGTCCAGATCCGCGCCCGGGACGGGCAGGCGGCGGGGCGTGGCGCCGGTGGCCAGCAGCAGCCTGTCGTAGCCGACCTGTTCGCCGTCGGACAGGGTGACCCGGCGGCCACCGCGGTCGATGCCGGTCACCGCGGTGCCCGAGCGAAACTCGATG
The DNA here is from genome assembly GCF_053601935.1 of Streptosporangium sp. NPDC004631. Lineage (NCBI taxonomy): Bacteria > Bacillati > Actinomycetota > Actinomycetes > Streptosporangiales > Streptosporangiaceae > Streptosporangium > Streptosporangium sp. NPDC004631. Next base: position 36,009 of record NZ_JBSGCR010000036.1, read on the forward strand.
GCGTGATCGCGGTACCAGGCGCCGTCATGGACGAAGATCTTCTCTCTCGCCGACTTTCCCTGCAGATAGTCCTTGGAGAGCGCCGGTCGCTCGTACGGCAGATCAGGTTCGTCGCCGATCAACAGGATCCGGCCGTCGGCGCCCTGCTCGCGCAGGGTCTCGGCGGCTTTGGCCGCGGCGAGGCCGCCGCCGGCGATCACGAATGTGGTGGGTCCGGACATGACGTCATGCTCCTGTCAGGTTCGTGGTGGGCGGGGGCGGTACGGCCGCGCCGAGTTCGACGCAGCACGCGCCCGGCCGGGGAACCAGGGCGGCGTTGAGGGTGGTGGCACCGAGGCCGTCGAGGAATCCGGCGAGAAAGGCATGGTTGATCGCGCAGACCAGGTCGGGGTCCTTGGCCGCCAGCGGGTGGAACGGGCAGTTCCGCAGTCGCACCAGGGTCGGGGTGACACGCGCGGGTTCGAAGCCGTGGCGTTCCAGCGTCCGACCGGCGAGGGTGAGGGCGCGCTCGGCGCCCAGCCGTCCCGGCTTCGTCTCGTCGCGCTCGGCCTCGCCGAGTTCACGGCCCCGGTCTCGGGCCACGCGTAGCGCGGCCTCCCGCCCGCTCTCCTCAGGCCGCCGGCCGCGGACGGAGTCGAGCAGGATGTCGGCGAGCAGGCCGTGTTCACGCCGGGGGATGCTGATCTGAAGGTCGAGATCGGTGGGCTCGTACACCTTGGGCATACGGCCCACCCGGTGCGGTCCGCCCGGCTGGGCGTACGCGGCTGACAGCAGCCCCACGGCGACCAGCTTGTCCAAGTGGAAGGCCGCGAGCTTCCGGGAGATCCCGACGCTTTCGGCGGCCTCGTCCCGGGTCACCGGACGGTCCGACCGCCGGACGAAGTCGTACATGCGCCGCCGCAGATCGTCGCTGAGCACGGCGACGGCCGCACGGGTGGGCTCCTCCATGGTCACCCCGTCAGGGTAACACCTACTCTCATTGGTTAAATAGAAGAACTCACTCATTTTTCAAGGGTCATTGACGTGTCAGGTGAGTATGACTAACACTTGTTGGCGAAATAGGAGGTAGGGCATGTCCAGTCCGGTCGCCCCACACCGAAAGGCTGTCGACGTGAGCCAGCACCACGCCCACCCTTCGGCCCGCACCGCCGTGCGAGTGGTCCACCCCGGCAACGGGGTGAACCTGGTCGCGGCCGAACACGCCGCCGAGCTGTTCCTGCACGCTCTCGGTATTCCCACCGACACCGAGAGCCTGCGCGGAACGCCCCGCCGGATGGCCCGCGCCTACGCCGAGCTGTTCAGCCCGCGCCCCTTCGAGCTGACCACCTTCCCCAACGACGAGGAGTACGACGAGCTCGTCCTGGTCCGCGCCATCCCCGTCCGGTCGGTATGCGAGCACCACCTGCTGCCCTTCGTGGGCATCGCCCACGTCGGCTACCTGCCCGGCCGGCGCATCGTGGGCCTGTCGAAACTCGCCCGGATCGTGGAGTACTTCGCCTGCCGGCCCCAGGTGCAGGAACGCCTCACCAAACAGATCGCCGACTGGCTGGAGGACCAGCTGGATCCCAAAGGCGTCGGTGTCGTCATCGAAGCCGACCACACCTGCATGACCCTGCGCGGCGTCCAGGCCCCCGGGTCCTGCACCGTCACCTCCACCCTGCTGGGCACGCTCCGCGACGACGCGCGTTCCCGCAGCGAGTTCTTCGCCCTCACCCGCCGCTCCAACCCGTGAAGGGAAGACCACATGGAGATCTGGATCAACCCCGACTGCTCCAAATGCCGTTCCGCGCTCTCCGTTCTGGACGCCGAGAACGCCGCCTACACCGTCCGCCGTTACCTGGACGACCCGCCCGACGAGCGGGAGATCCGCGACGTGCTGACCAGGCTGGGCCTCGAACCCTGGGACATCACCCGGACCGGCGAGACCTCGGCCGCCGAACTGGGCCTGGCCGACTGGCCCCGCGACCCCGCGAGCCGTGACCGCTGGATCCGGGCACTGGCCGCCCATCCGATCCTCATCCAGCGCCCCATCATCACCGCCGAAGACGGACCGGCCGTCGTCGCCCGGACCGAGGAGGCCGTCCGCTCGCTACTGCCACGCCGGTGAGAAATGCCCCCTTCCGACCGAACCGGCGGTCGGCGGGCCCTGCCGCGAGTACGGTGACGTCGGCATCGGCCCGCCGGGGAGGCACGGGGTGCTCGCTGACGGTCACGCGGTTCCCGGCAGGAAGAGCACTTTCCACCGCCTTCAGATATAACGCGTTCTCCCGCTTGACTCGATCATGGAGCCGAATCGCAAGGCGATGAGATTCACCTACCGCAGGCTCCGTCTCATCCCGCCCCCGAGTGTTGAGCCGTGATCTCAAGGCGACACGGCAGGAGCCCGGCCGACCTGCGTGGCAGCGGGGTGCCCGAGCGGCGGCGCGCACCGGGGCGGTGGGCGCCCGGCGGGGCGGAGCGCCCACCGCCCTTGAAGCAATAGTACGAATGCTGATATATATCAGATATGGCGCTACGCGAGCAGAGCTACCTGATCCTGCTGGCCCTGTCCCCAGGCCCGCTACACGGATACGGGGTGATCAAAGCGATTCGGGAGCTGTCCGAAGAGCGCGTACGGCTCGGCGCGGGCACCCTCTACGGCGCCCTGGACCGGCTGGCGGGCGACGGACTGGTGATCGTGGTCAAGGAGGAGGTCGTCTCCGGCCGCCACCGCCGTTACTACGACCTCACCGACCACGGACGTCGGGTGCTGGCCGAGGAGACCTCCCGCCTGGCGCGTCTGGCCGCCACCGCCCAACGCCGTCTGAACCTCCAGCCCGGAATGGGGATGTGATGACCTCCGACGTCACCTCTGCATACGAGCGCCGCTGCCGATCGCTGATGCGTCTGGCCTATCCGCCCCGTTTCCGGGAGTTCCGCGGCGCCGAGCTCCTGGGCACCCTGATGGATCTGGCCGAACCGGGGCAGAGCAGTCCGACGTTGCGCGACCGCCTGGACGTACTCCGCGGCGGGCTCGTCCTGCGACTGCGAGAGCACCCGCCCCTGTGGCGCTGGCTGCTCTACCGGATGCTCGGCTCTCGACTGCCCTGGCGATATCGCTGGTGGGCCAGAGACGACATCCAAGGGCGGTTCTTCCTGGAGCGCCGGTTCATCTTCAACGTGCTGCTCTGGGATCTGTATTCAGTGTTGGTTCGGTTGCCTATGCCGTATTGGGTTCTGCCGGGGGTGATCACACTTACCTACCTGCTCTCCCTTACAGCTAAGGATCGGCGTAGACGTTTATTTCTCGCCAAGCACGAGTTCCACCCCGACGGCACCTCTTACGTTCCACGTCCACCGGGCCTCCACCCCGACGACGAGGTTTATGCGCCCCGGCCGGACCATGTCCGGAGAATGGGATGGCCAGGCCGATAACGCGCTCGACGCCACCTTCCACCAGGACCACACTCGTGTTGAGCCGTCCTGCGCCGGGCAACGTGAGCGGGTCCATAGGGATCAACTCAAAGCGGACCTGGCCGTGCCGGCCCACGCCCTCCTCACCGTGGCGACCGCGGCCGAACAGGACCGCCGCCCATCGGCCTCCGGCCGACGCGCCTGGCCCTCGGTAAGGTCCGGCGCCTGTTCACACGCCTGACCGGCGGCGTCCCGCTCATCACCACCGACCTTCTGGGCCTGTCACACCGGCGGCGGCGACACCGGGCCCGCGCTCCGCTCGGCCGCTGCCGACGGCACGCCGAATACGGAACGTGAGGATCGCGCCCTGCGGCTGGAGGGTTAGAGGGTCTCCCGGCTCCCGTCGGGCCGGCTCACAAGCTGTTCGTCGAGTTGGGCGAGGACCGCTTGGATCCGCTTCTCGACGATGCCGAAGTACGAACTCATGCGGGCGAGGTTCTCCTCGGCGGCGGAGTCACCCTCACCAAGCACTGCCAGGGCACCCTCGGCGAGGGCCCGATAGCGCCGCACCGTCCGTAGCCCCTCGCTCTCCATGATGTACCAGATGTCCGGCGGGACCTTCATGTACGTCTGCCGGCGGCCAGGTATGGACACCTTCTGCACCAACCCCTGTGCGATGAGCAGTCGAGCCGCAGTAGAGATCGCCGCTCCGCTCGCTTGAAGGGCCTCGCGCAGGTCGGCCTGGCTCTGTGGTTCGGGTGCGAGCAGGAGCCATCCGAGGGTGCGGCCGGCGATCCGCGGCATCCAGCCCGCGCTTTCGACGAGCAGCCCGAGTTCTTCGACGAAGTCGCGAGCGGCGGCGTCGTCACGTTCCGTGGCCATCTGGTCCTCCGTCCCTCCTTCCCCTGGTCGCCAAGTTCTCAAATGCTACCGTCTTTCCGAGATTTCGGTATTGACCGAAATCTCAGTGATAACAATACTGATGCGCAACCAAGGAGGATCCATGGACGAATCCGGCGGCCGCGTACTTGAGCGGCCCGTCGCGCACCCTGAGGGCGACCACGTGTCACGCTACGAGTGGCTGGAGGCTCAGCACACGCCCGCCGTGGTCGCCTGGGCTCGTGAGCAGGACGAGCACTGCAGGAAGCGTCTCGATTCGATGCCCGGGTCGGCCCCGCTCAAGGCCCGGCTCCGACAGCTCCTCACGGTTCCCGCCCGCTGGATACCGCAGGTCCGCCAAGGGGTCATGGTCGACTCCCGCCAGGAGGCCGGGGACGAGCGCCCGTCACTGTGGATCACCGACGCCCGTGGGGAGCGCCGCATCGTCGCGTCCACCTCGCTTGGTGATCCGACCGCGGCCATCGCGGCATACTCCCTCTCACCCGACGGCACCATCCTGGCCTGGGGGACGGCCAGAGGCGGCGCCGACTGGCTGACGGTTCGCTTCCGGGACACCCGAACGGGCGCGGACCTGCCGGATGTCCTGACCGGCATCAAGTGGCCACGTTTCGGCTGGCTCGGCGGCGACGCTCTCGCCTACCCCGCCTTCGCCGATCCCGGCGCCGGCGAGGACCTCCTCTCGCTCAACCTCGCCCCGCGAATCAAGCTCCACCGCTTCGGCACCGCGCAGACGGACGACGAGGTGATCCATGAGTCGGCCGGCGCGGACTGGGCCCTGCCCCATGTCTCCCGGGACGGGCGCTGGCTCGTCGTCCAGGAGCAGATCGGGGTCGTGCCGGCCCGTCTTCTCGTCCGTCCGGTCGGATCGGACGAGCCGTGGCGGACGGTCGTCGACGGCCTTGGACCGATCCACTTCCTCGGGATGGTCGGCGACGAGCTGATCTGCCACGACCTCCGCGAGGCCGTGAACGGCCGCGTCGTGGCGATCGACCGGCGCGACGGGAGCGAGCGCGTGATCGTGGACGAGTCCGCGAGGTCGATCGACCTGGGCTCCGCCGAGCTGGGCCCGGACTGGGTGGTAACCGTCCGGCACACCGAGCGGGGTAGCCAGGTCACGGTCACCCCGCTCGACGGGGGCCCCGGCCGCGAGGTGCCCATCCCGGAGCAGGCCACCGTCCGAGACCTGTCGGTCGCCGAGGACGAGCAGGCGGTCTACCTTCACGTCGAGCGCTGCGACTCCGAGCCGGGCACCGGCATCCTGCGTCACAACGTGACCACAGGGGAGTCAAGCGTCCTCCACCACAGTGCCCTGCCCTCGCGCGGCGACGTCGTCGTCGAGACGGTCCACGTCACGAGTGCCGACGGCACACAGGTCCCGATGCGGATCATCCGCCCGGCCGGCCCACGCCCGCAGGGGACCGCGAAGGTCTTCCTCTCGGTGTACGGCGGATACTCGGTCCCCTTCCTCACGACCGGCTACGCCGGCTGGCACCGGGCCTGGCTCGACGCCGGCGGCGTCCTCGCCTACGCGGGTATCCGCGGCGGTGGCGAGTACGGCGAGGAGTGGCACGTCGCGGCCCAGAAGACCAACAAGCAGAGGGGGATCGACGACCTCATCGCATGTGCCGAGTGGTTCGAGCGGCAGGGCTGGTCGGAGCCTCGGCAGGTCGCCCTCAACGGAATGTCCAACGGCGGCCTCATGGTCGGCACGGTCCTGACCCAGCGACCGGACCTGCTCGGCGCCGCGATCCCCGAGGTCGGCGTCTTCGACCTGCTCCGCTTCCACCTGTTCACCGTCGGTCACGCGTGGGTGTGCGAGTTCGGCGACGTGAACGTCCCGGAGGAGCGGTCGGCGTTGGAGGCGCACTCGCCGCTGCACCGCATCGTCGAGGACACGGCGTACTCCCCCACTCTCGTACTGACCGCGGATCGGGATGATCGCGTCCCACCCGGCCCGCACTCGTACAAGTTCACCGCCGCCCTGCAGGACGCCCAGTCCGGGAGCGGCGAGGTACTCATGCGCGTCGCGCACAACGCCGGACACGCAGCCGGCCGCACCCTGGCCGAACGGATCGACGAGCGGACGGCCGTCCTGGCCTTCGCCGCCGCCGCGCTGGCGCTACCGATGCCCGCGGACCTCAGCATCTGGAACAACGACAAGGAACCAGCATGACTCGTACGGCCATACCCCGGCTAGGTCTCACCGTCGGTGCGACCCTGGCGGCGCTTCTCCTCGCGTCCTGCGGGGACGGCGGATCCACCACCGCCCCCAAGAGCAGCGGTGGCGCGACCACGGGTGCCTCGGGGGGCACCTTCTCGGTCGCGGGAACCGACCCGACACACCTGACCCCCGGCAACACGTGGTCCTTCTATACCGGGTCCATGTTGTTCACCGGCCCTCTGAAGATCGACGCCAAGTCGGGGGAGATCCGCCCCGGCGCCGCCGAGTCGGTCACGTCCTCGGACCAGAAGGTGTGGACGATCAAGCTGAAGCCGGGGCAGAAGTTCTCCAACGGAGACCCGATCACGGCGCAGAACTTCGCGGACGCGTGGAACGCGACCGCGTTCGGCCCCAACGCCTGGGTGCAGAACTCGAACTTCGCCCTCTTCAAGGGCTACGACGCGCTCAACCCGGCGTCGGGCAAGCCGAAGACCAAGGAGCTCTCCGGCGTCAAGGTCGTCGACGAGAACACGCTTGAGGTGACGCTGACCAAGCCGTACGGCCTGTTCCCCTATGTCATCGCGAGCTACAACTTCGCGCCGCTGCCCAAGGCCGCCTTCGACGACCCGAAGGGCTTCGACGCCGCCCCCGTCGGCAACGGCCCCTACAAGGTGCAGGGCAAGTACGAGGCGAACAAGCCGCTGACCGTGGTGCGCAACGAGAACTACGGAGGCCCGGCGGGCAAGGCGGACTCGATCGTCTTCAAGCCGTACACGTCCTACGCCACGGCCTACAACGACCTGCTCGCCGGCAACACCGACATCGTCTACCCGGTGCCGCCCGACCGGCTCTCCGACGCCGAGACCCGGCTCAAGGACCGCCTCGCGGTCGCGACGATCCCGAACCTCAACTACTTCGCGTTCCCCTCGTGGGACAAGCGGTTCAAGGACGTTCGGGTCCGCGAGGCGATCTCCATGGCGATCGACAGGGACGCGCTGACCAAGTCGATCCTCAAGGGCTCGGGCGACCCGGCCCGCAGCATCGCCCCCTCCTCGGCCGTCGGCGCGACCGCGGACACCTGCACCGCGTGTGTCTACGACCCGGCCAAGGCCAAGGAGCGCCTCGCGCAGGCCGGCGGCTGGAGCGGCCCGCTCAAGCTTTACGCGAGCCAGTACGGGACGAACGACCAGACCCTCCAGGCCGTCGCCAACCAGCTGCGGGCGAACCTCGGGATCACCGACATCTCCTTCGAGACCCTGCCCTACGCCCAGCTGACCGAGACGGTCAAGGGCAAGAAGGCCGAAGGACCGTTCCTCTACTACTGGGGCGCCTACTTCCCGCACATCGGCAACTTCATCTCCCCGCTCGTGACGAAGGCCGGGATCGCCAACGAGACGGAGTACTCCAACCCCGTCGTCGAGGACCTCGTCTCGAAGGCGGACGCGTCCTCCCTTGAGAACGGCCTCCCGATCTACGCCGAGGCGGAGAAGGAGATGTGGAAGGACACGCCGATCGCTCCGCTCTACTTCGGTCGTTACACCGCTGTCTGGACGAAGAAGGTGCAGGACGTTCAGGTCGGCGTCAACGGCCTCGGCGACCTCACCCAGGTCACCGTCGCCTCGAACTGACGATCTGATCCCACTACCGGAGACGGTGGGGCGACAGGCGCCCGGCGCGGCCCCACCGTAGGGAATCACATGACCCGATACATCCTGCTCAGAGTGCTGCTCGCGCTCTCGGTCGCGCTCGGCGCGACGTTCCTCATCTTCCTCGTCGTCTTCGCCCTGCCCGGCGACCCGATCCAGGCGCTGACCGGTGGCCAGCACGTCATGTCGGCGTCGGTGGAAGCGGCGCTGCGAGAGCGCTACCACCTCAACGACAGCCTGCCGGTGCAGTACCTCAAGTACATGGGCGGGCTGCTCCAGGGTGATCTCGGGGAGGACTTCACCGGCCGCTCGGTGTCGGCGATCATCGCGGAGAGCTGGCCGACCACGGCCAAGCTCGGGCTGACGGCCTTCGCCCTGGAGATCGTGGTCGGCATCCCGCTCGGGCTGTGGGCGGGTCTGCGCAAGGGCCGGCCGGTCGACTACGCCGTCCTCGGCGGGACGATCCTCGCCTTCGCGGTCCCGATCTTCGTCATCGGCTACACGGCTCAGATCCTGTTCGGGATCAACCTCGGCTGGTTCCCCGTCGCCGGCACCGAGGAGGGCTGGCCGACCTCGTACATACTCCCCGCGCTCGTCCTCGGCATCCTCGGTCTCGCCACGACGGCCCGGCTCATGCGGACGAGCCTCGTCGAGACGCTGTCGGCCGACTTCATCCGGACGGCGATCGCCAAGGGGCTGCCGCGGCGGCGGGTCATCGTCAACCACGCGATGCGCAACTCTCTCATCCCCGTCGTCACCTACCTCGCGATCGACCTCGGGGGCCTGCTCGGCGGGGCCGTCATCATTGAGGGGATCTTCAACATCCCCGGCCTCGGCTTCCAGATCTTCGAGGGCATCAAGCAGCAGAACGGGCCTGTCGTCGTCGGGATCTCGACCCTGCTCGTCCTGATCTTCCTCGCCGCCAACCTCGTCGTGGACGTCATCTACGGCGTGCTCGACCCAAGGATCCGCTATGAGTGACCCGACCACGACGATGGCCTCCGAACGTACCCCGGAGCCGGGCCCTCCGGCGGGTGCGGGGTCCGGCCGTCCGTCCCGCGGGTCGGTGTCCCCGACCCGGCAGATGCTCCTGGACCTCGTGACCCGGCCGCGGTTCGCCGTGCCCGGGACCCTCGTCCTGCTCCTCGCCGTCATCGCGGCGTTCCCGGGTCCGATCGCGGGGTTCTTCGGTCACGGCGACCCGCTCGCCTGCGATCTCAACCGGAGCGGCCTGCCGGCCGGGGAGGGTCACCCCTTCGGGTTCGACATCCAAGGGTGCGACCTCTACGCCCAGGTCATCTACGGGGCACGGCCCTCGATCACGATCGCGGTCGTCGTCACGGTGACGTCGACGCTCGTCGCGATGGCGCTCGGTCTCGTCGCCGGCTACTACGGCGGCATCATCGACACCATCCTCGGGCGCGGCATCGACGTCTTCTACGGCTTCCCCTTCATGCTCGCGGCGATCGTCATCCTCACGGCGCTCGGTTCGCACGGCATCTGGGCGGTGTCGGGAACGATGGCCGCCTTCTGCTGGCCGACGATGACCAGGGTCATGCGCGCGAGCGTCCTGGCGACGAGGAAACTCGACTACGTCAAGGCCGCGCGGGCGCTCGGCGCGTCGGACCTGCGGATCATGGTGCGGCACATCCTGCCGAACGCCTTCGCCCCGGTCCTCGTCCTCGCGAGCCTCACGGTCGGCGGGATCATCGCCGGCGAGGCGAGCCTGACGTACCTCGGGGTGGGCCTTCGGGCCCCCACGATCTCGTGGGGCGTCCAGCTCAACACCGCGCAGAGCTACTTCAACAGCAACCCGAGCCTGCTGATCTACCCGTCCTTGTTCCTGTGCGTCACGGTCCTCAGCTTCGTCCTCGTCGGCGACGCCGTCCGCGACATCCTCGACCCGAAGAGCCGGTGACGTGATGACGATGCCAGCGTCCGAGACCCCGCTCCTTGAGATCCGGGGGCTCTCGGTCGAGTTCCGGGCCCGCCGCGGCGAGCCCGTCCAGGCCGTGCAGGACCTGTCCCTGACCGCCCGAGCGGGAGAGTGCGTCGTCGTCCTCGGCGAGTCGGGCTCGGGCAAGAGCGTCACGGCCAAGGCGGTCATGGGCCTGCTCGAAGGGACCGCGCGGACGACGGCCGGGTCGATCCGGCTCGGCGGCGTCGACCTGCTCGCCGACCCGGCCGCGATGCGCGCGGCCCGCGGCCGCGACGTGGCGATGGTCTTCCAGGACTCGCTGAGCGCCCTCAACCCGGTCCAGCGGGTTGGTGATCAGATCGCCGAGATGTTCCGCGTCCACAAGGGGCTCTCCAAGGCGGAGGCACGCGCGCGGGCGATCGAGTTGATGCGTCAGGTCGCCATCCCGGATCCGGAGCGCCGAGCCCGCAGCTACCCACACCAGATCTCGGGCGGGATGCGCCAGCGGATCGTCATCGCGATGGCGATCACGCTGGAGCCGAGGCTGCTCATCGCGGACGAGCCGACGACCGCACTCGACGTGACGGTCCAGAAGGGGATTCTCGACCTGTTCAGGGTGCTCACCGACGCGGGCGCGGGGCTCGTCTTCATCACCCACGACATCGGCGTCGCCGCGGAGATCGCCGACCACATCGTCGTCATGTACGCCGGCTCCGTCATGGAGACCGGGCCGGCCCGCGAGGTGCTGGCCGGCCCCCACCACCCGTACACCCGGGCGCTGCTCGCGTCGGTGCCGCGGATCGAGCAGCCCGGTGCCCGCAGGCCGATCCCGGGCGGCCTGCCCGATCCGGCGGACCGTCCCACGGGGTGTCTCTTCGCCCCGCGCTGTCCGCTGGCGACAGCCGACTGCACGGCCACCCGGCCGGCACTTGAGTCCCTGGAGCCGGGCCGCGCGGCGGCCTGCCTGCGCATCACGGAGGTGCAGCATGTCCTCGCCCAGTGACGTCCTCGTCCGAGGCACCGGTCTCGTCAAGCACTACCCGATCCGGGAGTCGGGGCTTCTCGGCGCGAAGGGCGCGATCAAGGCGGTCGACGGTGTCGACCTGCACCTCGTCCGCGGGGAGTGCCTCGCACTCGTCGGCGAGTCCGGATGCGGCAAGAGCACGCTCGCATCCCTGCTCACCCATCTTGAGCCGACGACGGACGGTTCGATCGAGGTGAACGGCTTCAGCTGGGGACAGAACCGTCGCACCGATCGGCAGATCCGCCGGCAGATCCAGATCGTCCTTCAGGACCCGTACTCGGCCCTCAACCCGAGGATGACCGTCGAGCAGCTCCTCACCGAACCGCTCCGGATCCATTCAGACCTTGTTCCGGCACGCGACCACTCCAGGCGGGTGACCGAACTGCTGGAGATGGTCGGTCTGAACGACTCGCACCGCCACCGCTACCCGCACGAGTTCTCCGGCGGCCAACGCCAGCGCATCTGCATCGCGAGAGCGCTCGCGGTCACCCCGCGGGTCCTCGTCTGCGACGAGCCGCTGTCGGCCCTCGACGTGTCGGTCCAGGGCCAGATCCTTGAGCTCTTCCGCGACCTGCGTGAGCGGCTCGGCCTGTCCTACGTCTTCATCTCGCACGACCTCGCCGTCGTACGCAGCATCGCCGATCGCGTCGCCGTCATGTATCTGGGCCGGATCGTCGAGCAGGGTCCGACCGAGGAGATCTACGAGCGACCGCAGCACCCGTACACCCGGGCCCTGCTCTCCTCGGCTCCGGTCACCGACCCGGCCGTCCGTGAGACACGCGAGCGGATCGTCCTGACCGGGGAGGTTCCAAGTCCCGCGAACCCGCCAAGCGGCTGCGCCTTCCGCACCCGCTGCTGGCTCGCGATTGACGAGTGCGCGACCACGATCCCGGTCCTCGATCCCGTTTCCCACGGCCACGAAGCCGCGTGTCTACGGCTCGGTGACACCTCACAACCCACCCGGGAGGATCCGCGTTGAGCCTCTGCCGACCTGATGACGCGGGCCGGCGGCGTTCGCCGATCATCTTGACCGCCTGGAGGGTGAAGTGGTCGGGATCACCCGCGCCGATGCCGGTGACGAGGAATCGCCTCACACGGGAGAGTCCGCCCGCCTGGTGAGGGGCAGGGGCCGCTGGCCCGGCCCGGTGTAGGTGCCGAGCGGCCGGATGAGCACGTTGGCCTGGAGCTGCTCGGCGATGTGGGCGGTCCAGCCGATGATGCGGCTCATGACGAAAATGGGAGTGAAGACGGGGATGTCGAAGCCCATGAGGTGGTAGGCGAGTCCGGCGGGGTAGTCCAGGTTCGGGTGGATGCCCTTTCGGTCGATCATGGCCTGTTCGAGGGCGGAGTGGAGCCGGGCGAGCCGTTTCACCTGTGGGTCGTCGCTGACGGCGATCAGCCCGTCGAGGGCTTGGCGCATGATGGGAACGCGGGAGTCGCCGTGTTTGTAGACCCGGTGCCCGAATCCCATGATCTTTCTTCTGCCGGCCAGCGCCCGATCCAGCCAGACCTCGGCCTGCTCGGGCTCGCCGATCTCCTGCAGCATGTGCATCACGGCCTCGTTGGCTCCGCCGTGCAGCGGCCCCTTGAGGGCTCCGATGGCGGCGGTGACGGCGCTGTAGAGGTCGGACAGGGTTGAGGTGACGACGCGGGCGGTGAAGGTCGAGGCGTTGAAGCTGTGCTCGGCGTAGAGGATCAGGGAGATCTCAAAACAGCGCACGACCTCCGGTGCGGGTACGGCGCCGAAGCACATGTGGAAGAAGTTCTCGGCCAGGCTCAGCGACGGGTCGGGCTGGATGGGGTCCAGGCCGCGGCGGCGGCGCTGGTCGGCGGCCACGACGGCGGGAAGCCTGGCCAGCAGAGCCAGCGACTTGGCGCGGTTGGCCGCCGGCGTGCCGTCGTCTTCGGTGGGGTCCTGGGTGCCGAGATAGCTGACCGCGGTACGCAGTACGTCCATGGGGTGACAGGTGCCGGGGAGGCGGGTGACGATCTCTGTGGTGGCCCGGTCCAGCGGGCGCAGGGCCCGTTCGCGGGCCTGGAAGTCGCGCGACTGCGCGGGGTCGGGAAGCTCGCCGTACCACAGCAGGTAGGCGACTTCCTCGAAGGAGCGGTACGCGGCCAGGTCCTGGACGGGGTAGCCGCGGTAGGTCAGGGAGTTGGTCTCGGTCACGACGGTGGAGATGCCGGTGGTGTCGACCACGACACCGGCCAGGCCGCGGTGGATCTGGTTCATGCAGATCTTCCTCTCAGACGCCCGGCGGGAGTGAAAAGGAGTGAACGTCGGTGTCGAAGGTGGTGTAGCCGGAGTAGTCGAGCAGCTCGTACAGCCGTGAGCGGGTCTGCATGTTCTCGACGAGCGAGGCCTGGGTGCCGTCGGCGGCGATGGCGCGCAGGCCGTTCTCCACGGCGCCCATGGCGAGGCGCAGCAGGGTGACGGGGTAGATCACGATGTTGTAGCCGAGGGAGGTGAGGGCGGTCGTGTCCAGCAGCGGGCTCTTGCCGAACTCCGTCATGTTGGCGATGAGCGGCACGTCCACGGCGGCGCGGAATGCCTCGAACTCCCGTTCGTCGGCCAGGGCCTCGGGGAAGATCACGTCGGCTCCCGCGTCGACGTAGGTCCGGGCGCGGTGGATCGCGGCGTCCAGGCCCTCGACGGTGCGGGCGTCGGTGCGGGCGCACAGTACGAAGCCGGGGTCGCGGCGGGCGTCGACTGCGGCCTTGATCCTTCGGACCATCTCGTCGGCCGGGGCGATCGTCTTTCCGTCCAGGTGTCCGCAGCGTTTGGGGTTGACCTGGTCTTCCAGGTGGCAGCCGGCCAGTCCCGCGTCCTCCAGGAGCTGGACGGTGCGGGCCGCGTTCAGCGCCTGGCCGAAGCCGGTGTCGGCGTCGGCCAGGGTGGGCAGGCCGGTGACGCGGGCGATCTGCCCGGCCCGTTCGGCGACCTCGGTGACGCTGGTCAGGCCGATGTCGGGCAGTGCCAGCTCGGCCGACATGACAGCGCCGGAGACGTAGACGCCGTCGAAGCCGATCTCCTGGATGAGCATGGCCGACAGGGGGTTGAGCGCTCCCGGCATCCTCAGCAGACGGCCCGAGGCCAGTCCTTCGCGTAGGGCCCGCCGCCGAGCGGCGGGGGTGGCGCGGGTGTGCAGCATCTAGAACAGGCCCTTCGGAAGTGCCGCGTCGGCCGTGAGCAGGGCGAGGTGGTCGACGGCGGGGAACAGGTCGGCGAGGTCGGCGGCGGCGAGGTCGGCCAGCCGTTCGGTGGTGGCCAGGAAGCGGTCCTGGCCGGCCGGGGTGACGACGCCGTCGGCGAGGGTGCGGAACTTGCCGGTGTAGCCGTCGCGGTCGAACGGCCGGGCGCCTTGGGGGTGGGCGTCGGCGACGGCCAGCTCGTCCTCGACGACGGCGCCGTCGGCCAGGGTGATGACGGCCCGCCCGCCGAAGGCCTTCCTGCTCGGATCGGGGTCGTGATAGCGGCGGGTCCACTCCGGGTCCTCGACCGTGCTGATCCTGCGCCACAGCTCCACGGTGTCCGGGCGGCCGGCGCGCTCGGGCGCGTAGGAACGCTCGTGGTGCCAGGTCCCGTCCTGCAGGGCCACGGCCAGGATGTAGGGCACCGAGTGGTCGAGCGTCTCCCGGCTGGCGGCCGGATCGTACTTCTGCGGGTCGCCGGAGCCTGAACCGATCACGTGGTGGGTGTGGTGGCTGGTGTGCAGGACGATCTTCTCCACGGCCGAGGAGCCGATCTTGTCGCGGAGCCTGCGGGCCAGGTCGATGACGGCCTGGGCCTGGTACTCGGCGGAGTGCTCCTTGGTGTAGGTCTGCAGGATCGCCCGCAAGGGCTCGCCGGACTCCGGGAGCGAGACGGTGTAGGCGGCGGCGGGGCCGTCGAGCATCCAGGCGACGAAGCCGTCCTCGCCCTCGTAGACGGGTGAGGGCGCGTTCTCACCGCGCATCGCCCGGTCGACCGCCTCGACGGCGGCCTTGCCGGCGAAGGCGGGGGCGAAGGCCTTCCAACTGGAGATCTCGCCCTTACGGGACTGGCGGGTGGCGGTCGTGGTGTGCACGGCCTGCTGGACCGCCTGGTAGGTGACCTCGACCGGCAGACCGAGCAGGGCCCCCAGCCCGCAGGCCGCCGCGGCGCTCAGGTGCGCGACGTGGTCGATGCGGTGCTTGTGCAGGCAGATGGCCTTTACCAGTGCGACGTGCACCTCGTAGGCCACGACGATGCCGCGCAGCAGGTCGGCCCCGCCGCGGCCGGTGTGCTGGGCGACGGCCAGCAGCGGCGGGATGTTGTCGCCGGGGTGGGAGTAGTCGGCGGCCAGGAAGGTGTCGTGGAAGTCGAGTTCCCGCACGGCGGTGCCGTTGGCCCAGGCCGCCCACTCCGGCGAGACCCGCACGCCGGGATCGGCCCCGAACACCGAGGCGCCCGGCACGGCGGTGTGCGGCAGGGCCTGAGCCCGTGCCACGGCCACGGGGCGACGGCGCAGGGAGGCAACGGCGACCGCGGCGTTGTCGATGATCCGGTTGACCGCCATCGCCGCGACGTCGGCGTCGACCACGCCGGTGGCCTCGGAGATCTCGGCCAGCTTCCAGGCCAGTTGCTCTGTCCGGGGCGGGGTGTCGGCACTGGAGTGGACCCGCAGGTGGTGGTCGATCACGGAGCTCCTTGGAGGGCGTCTTGGCGTGGGCCGTACCAGGATCACCCGAGAGGGAACCGAAGTCGATGGCCGGAATTCGCGAAGTATGTACATGCGAAAGCAGGGAAGATGCGAATGTTGCAAATTTTGCGGATGCTATCTTCGCAAGTGGCGTCGAAGGGAGGCCGGCTGTGGAGAATAAGGTTTACGCTCATGCCCGACTGCGCCGCCTGCGCCGCGAGCACGACCTGAGCCAGGTGGAACTGGCCAGGAGACTGGGGATCTCCGCCAGCTACCTCAACCAGATCGAGCACAGCCAGCGCCCGCTGACGGTGCCGGTGCTGCTGCGGATCACCGAGGTCTTCGGCGTCGACCCGGAGTTCTTCTCCGCAGCCGGCGAGGAACGGCTGGCCGCGGATCTGCGTGAGGCCCTGCAGGACGAGGTGTGCGGCCAGACGCTGCCGGCCGAGGATCTGATGGAGGTGACCCGCGACCACCCCGGTGTGGCACGGGCGCTGGTCGCCCTGCACCGGCGCTACCGTGACGCCGCCGAGCAGGTCGCGGCGCTCGGCAGCCCCGGCGGCTATCCGGTCGCCGACCCCCATGACGAGGTCAGGGACTTCTTCTACAGCCGTCACAACCACTTCGCCGAACTCGACGCGGCGGCGGAGCGAACCGCCGAGCGGTTCGGCCTGGTGCCCGGCCGGGCCGCCGAGACGATCTCCGCCCGGCTGGCGTCCGACCACGGCGTGAAAGTGGTGCGGGCCTCGCCCCGTGTGACACAGGCCGGTGACGCCCGCCGGTTCGACGCCGGCTCCGGGCTGCTGTCTCTGTCGCCCTGGCTGACTGACGGGCAGCGGGCCTTCCAGATGGCGGCCCAGCTCGCCGTGCTCGAACACGGCGACCTGCTGACGGCACTGGCCGAGGACTCGACACTGAGCTCGGCCACCGCGGTCTCCCTGGCGCGTATCGGACTGACCAGCTACTACGCCGGCGCGCTGCTCATGCCGTACACCGGCTTCCACGCGGCGGCCGAGGAACTGCGCTACGACGTCGAGCTGCTGCAGGTCCGCTACGGCGTCGGCTTCGAGACGATCTGCCACCGGCTCAGCACCCTGCAACGGCCCGGGCTGCGCGGCGTGCCGTTCTCCTTCCTGCGGGTGGACCGGGCGGGCAACATCTCCAAGCGTCAGTCGGCGACCGACTTCCACTTCTCCCGCCTGGGCGGCACCTGCCCGCTGTGGACGGTGTACGAGGCGTTCTCCGCTCCGGGACGGATCCTCACCCAGGTCGCCGAGATGCCCGACGGCAAGAAGTACTTCTGGGCCGCCCGTACCGTCACCCGCGGCGGCTACGGCCACCGGGCCCCGCGTGCCGCGTTCGCGGTCGCCCTCGGCTGCGAGCTGCGCCACGCTCACCGCCTGGTCTACTCCGAGGGCATCGCGCTCGACGACCCGGAAGCCGCCGTGCCCATCGGCCTCGGCTGCCGCATCTGTGAGCGGCGCGACTGCGTGCAGCGGGCCCGGCCCCCGGCGGGGGGACGGCTGTCGATCGACGAGAACCGCCGCACCTACGTTCCCTATCCGGTCCTCAGGCGGGAGACCGACACCGACGGTTGACGGCGGTGAGCGGCCGTTGCCGACGTGAGGCGGAAACGACGTGAACAGGCACAGGCGCGGGCGGTGTGGGGGTCGTGTACGCCGGGGCCGGCCCGGGTGGTGCTCGGGTCGCGGTCAAGCTCGTCCACGCCTCCCTCGCCGGGGACACGGAGTTCCGGGCGAGGAGGTTCAGCCGTGTTCGGTCTCTCCCCACCGGCGACGGCGGCATCCACAGGTCCGAGTTCACCACCACCCACAGCGACCGGCACTCCAACGGCAGGATCGGCAAGCCGTGGCGCGCCGCCCCCGGGTCTGGTCACACTGTCAGGGGGTCAGCACACAGAACTCATTGCCATCGGGATCGGCCATCATCACCCGACCGCCCCCACGCCGGCCGGTGTCGATTCGAGTCGCCCCGAGGGAGACGAGACGGTCGACCTCCGCTTGCTGATCACCGTGCGTAGATGGAGCGAGGTCGAAGTACAGCCTGTTCCTCCCTGTCTTCGGCGCCACCGGCGGACCGCCCCACGTGATCTTCGGACCGCCGTGCGGCGAGCGGATGGCGGTCTCCTGGTTCTGGTCCCAGACCAACGGCCAGCCCAGCGCTTCGCTCCAGAAGTACCCGACCTCCTGCGAACCGTCGCACGCGAGCGCTCCGACGAACCCGCAGTCGGCGAGGAAGTTGTTGCCCGGCGCGATGACGCAGAACTCGTTGCCCTCGGGGTCGGCGAGCACCACATGACCCTCCTCCGGGCGTTGCCCGACGTCGATGTGCCGCGCACCGAGTTCGAGCGACCTCGCCACCGTCCGCTGCTGGTCCTCAAGGGACGTGCTCGTCAGATCGAAGTGCATCTGGTTCTGTCCGGCCTTCTTCTCCCGGTTCGGAAGACATCGGATCCGGAACCCGGTGTCATCGCTCGGCAGGAGCGTGATGCCATCGTGGGGGTCGTCGGCCATCTCCCAGCCCAGGACGCCGGCCCAGAAACGCGCGAGACGGAGCGGGTCGTTCGCACCGAAGCAGAGCGCGACGAGCTGAGAAGTCATCCCGGATCTCCAATCCGCTGACGCACAGGCGCAGACAGGGCACGTCCTCCTGGCGCATGACGAAGGCAACGCTAGCCCGCTCGGGGACTGCGGCGCCAACGCATATAAATCAGAAGACAGCGCTTCCGGCGCACGACCCGCGATCAGGACAGCGGACGGTTGACTCATCGCCGCCGTCACCGAACAACCTCGCTCCACCCCGCCGACGCCACTGGGTGTCCTGACCACAAAGGTGGAGTACGCGGTGACACGATCTTCGGAGTTGTTGAAATGAGGGAGGACCCCGGCTGTACCGCGCGGCGGTGAAGCGCGGTACAACCGGGGTCCTCGGCGATGCCGTGGCCCTGCCGGAGGTGACCGGCAACAACCGGGCCCCACGCACACAGCACCCCAGGAAAGATCCGTTATCGTGCGTTGCGTATCCCGAGAATGTATGCCGCAGTAAGCGCGACGGCACGGTCTTCGTCATGTGACAGATCTGCGAGGGCCCGTGACGCTGTGATTCCCGGGATATCCGCGAGCGCCTGCGTCAGCCGTCGACGTGCAGACGATTCAACGGCGCCGTGGGCGAGGCGATCAACGAGCCCGGTGGCGATCTGATCCGCCAACGTGGGACGACTCGCCAGCGCGCCCAGCGCATCGGCCGCATCGACGTCATTCGCCCCCTCGACGACCATATCGATGAGCGTCGGGACCACGTCGGCTCCTCCACGTGCCCCGAGCGCCAGAGCCGCATACCTGCGGACCACGATGTCGGGGTTCGCGAGGGCGTCCCGCAGCAGTGCGGTCGCCTTACCGTTCGGAATCTCAGCGATGGACTGGACGGCACGTTTCCGCACCTCGGCCACCGGTGAGCCGAGGCCCTCCGCCAGCAGCGCCAATCCGCCATCGCCCAATTGCGCCAACGCCCATCGAAGGGCTCCGGCGACGTTCGGGTCCGTCTCGCTCAGCACCGCCTCGACCAGTGCTTCCACCGGCACCGGAACCTCTTCGACTGAGGACAGGGCCGCGCGCTGCCGCTGGCCGGCGCTCTTTGACCCCAGCGCCTGGAGGAGTGCGACGATCTGGAGGACGTCCTCCCAGCCGGCGGGTTCCGCGGCATCGACCCGGCTGAGTCGCGTGAGCAGCTCCGTCTCATCCGCAATGCGTTCTCGCGTCTGGCGGATGAGGTCGTCGACGAGCTCTGAGGGCGTGAAGCCGGGATCATCGAGCGCGCGCCCGACTTCACGCAGCGACAGCCCCAATGACCGCAGGCTCTCGATATGGAAGATCCGCCGGACGTCCTCGCTGGAGTACTCTCGATAGCCGGCGTCGGTACGACCCGTTGGCCGCACCAGGCCGAGCGAGTCGTAATGCCTGAGCATGCGGGCGCTGACCCCGGACCGTCGCGCCACCTCACCGATCAACACCGCCTGTCACCCCTCCCGGCTGGTCCCGCCAAGGGCTACGACGCGCTTCGCCTCCTCGATCGCGAACTCGAATCCGGCATCCGGGTCGCGCAACAGCCGTTCCGTGGCGATCGCGTGCGCGCGCACGCGAGGGTCGAGATCCGTCATGGCAGCGCGCAGAGTCGGCGAAATCACCTCACCGAGCGCGATCAGCGCCCGGCTGAGGCTCAGCTGCATCTCACGTTCGCCGCGCCCGAGCTGTGTCGACAACACTGCGGCCAACTCGGGCTCTTCGCCTTCGGGCACGAGCACGACCGCTGCCCGCCAAGCGCTCCGCGCCACCTCGTCGTCGGTGTCGGACAGAAGCGCCCGTGTGATCGCCGGCCACGCCTGCCGATCCCCGATCTTGGACAGCGTGTGCAACGCCTGGCTCCGTGCCTGCGCACGCTCCGAGCGGAGTTCCTTGAGAAGCTCCGGGACCGTCATTGATGCCGAGTGGCGGGTGAGCGCCCACGTCAGCATGTCGCGCACGTAGAACTCGGGTTCGATCGCGCATCGTTCGATGAGCTTGTCGACGAACCGCGGGTCAGGGGTCGTGCCGACCGCCAGCGCTGCCCGCAGCCGCACTGACGAGCGGCTGTCCTCCAGCCCCTGGAAAGCTCGAATCGTATCCGTGTCCTGTTTCGGCATGGTCATCGGGACCACCTCCTTGGCTACAGTGAAGACCTTGTCACCGTGTCAAGGTCAAGCGGGGTCACGCCGCGAGATCACCGGGCCCCTCTGTCCACCGAGTTCGGCGCCTGTCGTTCCGACTGACCGGAGCCACTTGCGCGCCCGGTTCTCCGTACGGTCGGTTCTTCTTGTCTTTCCCTCGACGACGACGCCGAAAAGCTCGCCGCCATCCCGCGCCGACGCAGTGCGGTGCTGAGGTCGAGATCAACCCCGCCGATGACCGCCGTACCGATCGTCCTGGGCCGGGTTCAGGCGAGGTGCGGTACGCGCAGGTCGTCGAGGCCGATGCGGATCGACGAGCCGGCCACCGATGAGCCTGGGGCGGTGGACGCAGCGCGGGAAAGAGACATGGAGCATCTGTTCCGCCGCGTCGTTCAGCGCCTCGACGGCGCCCTTCATATACACATGAGATGCGTCTGAGATGCGTCCCCCAGTCCAGACGGGCAACCTCGACCAAGGGAGATCATCTTGAAGGCACCCCGACGAGTACTCACCACCGGCCTGTGCGCCCTGGCGGTCAGCGGGACGATGCTGGCCACCGGCCCCGCCACACCGGCGGCGGCCGCGGGCAACGCCCCGCTGTTCAGAGCGAAGCTGATGGTCAACCACAGCGGCAAGTGCCTGGACGTCCCGGGCGCGATCCAGGCTGCCGGGCAACCCGTCCAGCAGTGGCATTGCTACGACGCGCCCGACAACCAGACGTGGAACTTTGTCGCCGCTTACAACAGCGACCTCGCGAACGGATTCCTCGCGGACAACTACTACACCATCCGCGCCCAGCACAGCGGCAAGTGCCTGGAGGTCCAGGGCGGGGCCACCAGCGACCAGGCGTCGGTCATCCAGCAGACCTGCGACACCGGTTACCGCACAACCCAACAGCAATGGCGGCTCGTCCAGCGGCCCAACGGTTACTTCAGCCTGGTCGCCCGCCACAGCGGCAAGTGCCTGACGGTCCCGCAAGGGAGCCTCGCCGACGGGGTCCTCGTGGTCCAGCAGGATTGCTCCAACGACCTGCCCTACCAGGAATGGAAGCTCCTCTGAGCCCACCTGCTCATAGCCGGTCGCCGCGCGTGGGCGCAGCCGTCCCGGGCATAGAACCGGCGACGGGCCCTCACGCGGCGACCGACGGGGTGCCGTCACTGAGGTTGAACCGGTGGTGTCGCACCTCCTGACGTGCCTTGACGGCCGGGTAGACCGACATCGTGAGGTACGCACAAGGCGGAGGGCCGTCCGCCGGGCGAATCGACGGCTTCGCCCGGCGGGTTCGTGGCGGGGCGCCAGGATCGGCCTGCCCGCCGCTGGCTATCCTGTGGCACGTCGAGCCAGGCACGGCTCCCCACCACGAGCCCACCGGAAGGCGACGACCGTGACAGCCTCCCAGCGCCGGAGCACATGGTCGGCGACGACGGTGGTGACGCACGTGGTCCTGGCTCTCCTGACGGCGCTCATCCTGGCGGGCGTCCGGCACCTCGGCGCGGACCTGTGGCAGGTCTTCGCGGTGGCGGGTGCTGCCGTCCTGCTCCATGTGGGAGCGGTGGTGGCCCATCGACGGCCGTGGGTGGGGTACTCGATCGGCGCGCTGGCAATGCTCGCCCTGGTGATGACGCCCTTCCTGGGTTGGTCACCGAGCATGCTGCCCTCGGCTGTGTGCTTCCCCCTCACGTTGTGGCGGCTGACCACCCGGGTCTCGGTCAGGTCCTCGGTGGTTGCGTTGGCCGTCGCCGCGCTCGGGATCGTCCTCACCGAGCTGGTGACGCGGGCCCGGCTGCCCCCTGACACCCCGGGGTGGACCCGCCTGGTCGAGGGCGGGCTGCTGATGCTCGTGGTCGGCGGTGTGTGGCTTAGGGCCCTGCTGGTACGCCGCAGGCACGAGGCCGACCGACGAGCCGAGAGCGAACGGCTGGCCGCGGCGGTCGCGGACGAACGGGCCGGCATCCGCCGCGACCTGCACGACGTGATCGCCCACACGGTCACCGTCATGGTCGCGCGGATCGAGGCTGCGGCGGTGACAACGGCGGATCCGGCGACCCGCCGCGAACTCGGCGCCATCGCCGAGACCGGCCGGGACGCCCACCAAGGTCTGCGAGCGATGCTGGCCACCCTGGGCCCGGCCACCGTGGCGCCGCGCGCCGATTCCCGGCCCAGAGAGGTCCCGATCTCACTCGACGCCCTCCCTGACCTCGTGGCCTCGGCGGCGAGCCCGCTCCACGTGGTGACCTTCGCGGAGGTGGGTGAGCGACGGCCACTGAGCCTGAGTGCCGAGGTCGCGGCGGTCCGTAGCGCGCAGGAGGGCATCACCAACGCGCTGCGCCACCTCGAACCACCGGTCGAGGTGACCGTTCGCCTGCGCTGGACCCCGGCCGAGGTGATGGTGGAGGTGCGCGACGACGGCGGCAAGGCGCTTCGCGACGTCGGCGGCCATGGGACCGGCTTGATAGGGATCGAGGAACGTGTGCGTACCGCGGGCGGCACCCTGTCGATCGACGACGGGGACGACGGGTGGGTGCTGCGGGCGCGGCTCCCCACGAAGGAGGGGGCATGACCGGGATCCGTGTCATGCTCGTCGACGATCAGGAGTTGCTGCGGGCCTCGCTCCGTACGGTGCTGTCGGCCGACGAACGCATCGAGATCACCCACGACGTCGCGAACGGCGGCGACGCGATCGAGGTCGTCCGGCGGCACCGCCTGGACGTGGTACTGATGGACATCCGCATGCCGCGTATGGACGGGGTCGCCGCCACAGCGGAGATCGTCAGGATCGCACCGGCGACCCGGGTGCTCATGCTGACGACGTTCGACGATGACGAACTGGTCGTGGCTGCGATCCGGGCCGGTGCGAGCGGCTACCTGACCAAGGACGTCCGGCCCGCCGCCCTGGCCCAGGCCGTGTGTGACGTCGCCTCCGGGACGTCGGCGCTGGCTCCGGGGGTGGCCGCGACGATCCTCGATCTCGTACGGCGGGTGCCGATGCGGAGGACGGCGGCCCTGAACGGCCTCACCCCGCGCGAGGTCGAGATCTTCGGCCTGCTCGCCCGCGGCAGGTCCAACAGCGAGATCTGCGCGGAACTGGTGCTGAGCGAGAACACGGTGAAGTCGCACGTCCGGGCCGTCCTGCAGAAACTGGACCTGCGCGACCGCGTGCACGCGGTGATCCACGCGTACGAGAACGGGCTCGTCGGTCGCAGCGATCTGCCTGACTGAGATTCCATCCTGCCGGGTGGTCCCGGCTCACCCCTTCGGGTGATGTCGGCCGGTGACGCCCGGCCTAGGTTCGACATCGTGCATTTCCTACGTCTCCGCTTTCCTCGTGTGACCTCCCTCATCGTCCTCGGCGGTGTGCTCGTCGCCCTGCTGCTCGGCTGGACGGCACCGGCCCATGCCACCGGCGAACGGCTGGTCGACGACTACCGCTCCGTCTACGGCACGCCGGGTGTCGCGGCGGCCGTGATCGACGGGTCGTCGGTCGAGACGATCGTCCGCGGCCGGGACGGGGACGGCAACGCCGTGACGGCTCGGACACGCTTCCGGATCGCGTCGATGAGCAAGTCGATGACGGCGACGGCGATCATGCTGCTGGTCGACCGTGACCGCATCTCCCTGGACGACCCGGTCGTCAAGGTCCTGCCCGACTTCAGGATGGCCGATCCCCGCTTCACCGGGATCACCGTGCGCCAGATCCTCAGCCACACCTCGGGGCTGTCGAACAGCACGAACAACGAGTACGTGTTCCCGCCTCCGCGCAGCGCGCGGGAAATCGTGGCCAGGCTGGCCGACAAGACCCTGGCCGCCGACCCGGGCACCCGTTCGGAGTACCACAACACCAACTACTCGATCGCGGCGAGGATCATCGAGGTGGTGTCGGGGAAGTCCTTCGACGCCTTCCTCCACACCGAGCTGTTCACGCCGCTGGGCATGACCGGCACCAGCTCGACGCTGGGGTGTTCCGATCGTGCCGAGGGCCTGCCGTCCGGATACGAGGTCGTTCTCGGGGTCGCCGTCGCGGCACCGGAGATGCCGGGGATCTGCGTCGGCAACGGCGGGGTGATCTCGACCCTGGACGACATGGTGCGGTGGCTGAGGTTCAATCAGGGAAGCCTCGGTGCGGACCTGCTGAGTGCCGGTTCCCTGGCCGAGTTGCACACCGCCCAGCCAAAGGCCGGCGACTACGCCCTCGGCTGGCAGGCCCGCCCCGTCGCAGCAGACGCCCCGCCGTCGGTGATCGGCCACGGCGGAACACTGGCGACGTGGACCGGGGACATGGTCTTCTCGCCCAAGACCGGTATGGCCGCCCTCGTCCTCACCAACAGCGGCGGCGATGCCGGCCTGCTCTCGACCAACCTTCTCGCCGAACGGATCGGGGCAGCGGCGACGCCGATGAGCAACCCGCTCACCGTCGTGAACGCGGTTCTGCTCGGGCTCACGGTGGGGATGGCCGCACTGCTGGTCACCGCGGCCGTCCGAGCGCGCCGCTGGGCCTCGCGACGCCGCGCGGCGCGCCGGCCGAGGCTGGTTCTGCGGCTCGTGCCCCTTGCCCTGGTGACGGTGCTGGGCGCGGTGCTGCCGACGCTGATCTGGGGGGCGTTCAGCTTCCAGTACTGGATCGTCACCGCCTGGCTGCTGCCACTGCTGGCGCTCTTCTGCCTCACCTGCTGCGTGCTCGGGGCGGTCGCACTCGGCCGTCGCCTCCGGTGCTTCCGCCGCGCCGGTCAGGCGACCTTCGCACCGGTACGGCCCCGGCAGACCGTCGAGCAGTAGCGACGGTGGCCGCCGATGAGTCGATCACCATCGGGTTCGGCGGGGTTAGCGGAGGTTGGTAATGCCGTCGAGAATGAGGGCGATGCCGGCGAGGAACCGCTCGCGATCATCGTGTTCACGCATCCGGCCGCTGACGGCGTGCATGAACGGGTAGTCGGCGGGGTCGAGTTCCTGCCACGCCATCGACGCCGCCTCGAAGAACTTCTCGCGGTCCGCGTCGGCCCCGACGCCTGAGGTGTCCCCGTCACGAGGGTGGCGCGGCAGGCGTACAGAGCTTCGGCGAGGTCCTCGGTGCGCCGCCGCGCCACCCAATGGACGACACCACCGACGACAGCGAGCACATCGACGGACGCCGCGCGCGTGGCGAGAAACGACGCGCGGAGATCATCGAGGCCACCGTTGCCGTGGTCACTCGCGACGGCGCGGCAGGCGTCACCCATCGCACGGTCGCCAAACAGGCCGGCACCATGACGTCCCTGAGCACCTACTACCGTGCCAGCCACTCCGCGCCGATCCCGGCCGCTCCCCGTTGGGGGCATGAGCGACGAGACGCACGGCGTACGGCGCCCCCGTCACCACTCCCGCTGCCACCGCTGACAGCCCGGATGGTGACTCGGGCCCGACCGCGCCGCCCACTGGATGGGAGCCCGCGCTCGCCGAGCTGGCCCACCGCCCCACCAGCCTGGCCATCACCATCACCATCACCATCACCCGCGCCGCCCGCCGACGCCGGGATCGGGCAACGAGCCAGGAATGGATCACAGTACTCATCAGGGGTGTCCTCCTTGATCAGGAGTTACGCCGAAAACCGTGCAGTCCCCTCCGGGGCCTCCACGACTCCGTCGGGCGATGGGAACGTCGGCGCGATGCGTTCCTCAGCGCTCTGCCAGAACCGCCCGTAGCCGGTCGGCGAAGCCCTTGGGGTCACCCATGAAGCCTGCGTGGTCGCCGGGGAAGAGGGCGGGTTCGACGCCCAGGGACGCGGCGAGCGCCCGTGAGGTCCGGTCACAGAGCTGACCTGCCGACTGCTCTCCGATGCCGATCACAAGGCGGGGGCTCCCCGCGCGCAACGCGTCCAGATCGGGGCGCCACCGGGTGGTGGGGCGCATGGTGTGGAGGTAGAACCGCCGGTTCTCCGCGGCCTCCTTCTCACCGCGTTCGGCGAACATCTGCTGGAGGATCTCCTCGGGCATGGCGATCCCGGCGATCTCCATGAAGATCCTCCCGGCCCCCATCGTGTCCCCGCCGAGGTAGGTGGCGATCATGTCCTCAGATCGGGCGATCACTTTCTCGCGATCCTCCAGCACCTCATACAGCGGGGGTTCGTGCGCGATGACGGTGTGCGCCTGCCCGGGGTGGGCCTGAGCGAGGGCGAGCGCCGTCACCGCGCCGCCGCTGGACCCCAGCACCGCGGCCGGGCCGGCGTCCACCCCGATGATGAGGCGGGACAGGTCTGCGGCGCGTAGCTCTGGAGTGGAGTCCTCCTCCGGGTCTTCGACAGGGCTCCGGCCCACGCCCCGCGGGTCGGTGGTGAGCACGGTGTGATCGGCGGCGAGCAGGTCGGCCAGCGGCGCGAACGGCCCGGCGTCCATCGGCGAGCCCACCAGCACGACCAAGGGCCCCTCGCCGCGCAGCTCGTAGTACAGCCGCGCACCGGGAACATCCAGAGTGCCGGCGGTGACGGGAAATATGGTCATCCTTACCCTCCATCTCTTCTTGGGTCTCTCACACCGCGTCCAAGTCGTCGGACGACGTCCGACCAGGCGCCCATGGGACCGTCCTTCGCCCTCCATCTGGCGCTCGGCCCGGCGCGCACAGGCGAAAGGGAAGTGGTTACAGTGGCGCCCCTCTCTCATGGACCGCTGGAGTTGCATCGGAACCACCGTACGGAGAGGCACCGACATTTCCGTCGCGGCCAAGGCGGCCGTCGATCCGCGAGGCGACGACGCCGGTGCGGCCGATGGGGGGCGCGGTGGACTCGGGTGAGGGCGTCATCGTCGAGGCCGGAGCAGACCGTTGATGGGGTTCCGGTCGACGGTCGAATGACGGTCAAACGATCAAGAGGCCGGATCCGCGATCTTGGGATCTGGCCTCTGAGGTGGGGGAACTATGTGGGGCTACCAGGACTTGAACCTGGGACCTCTTCCTTATCAGGGAAGAAAAGAGTCGAGGTCGGAAAGAAAAAAGAACGACTGACCTGGAAAAACTGTCGCCTAGCGTCGCTAGATGTGGTCCGCTGTCGAAGGCTCCTGACGCACATTTGACGCACGATCATGAAAACGGTGGCCATGACAGAGGGTGAACAGGGGCGGAAGAGCAGGAAAGCCCTTGCCCCTGGCAACCCGCCCCCGGCGACCAGCGTCTACTCTCCGCCCCGATCTCATCACCAGGAGTCAATGTGCGGAGAATGCTGCCCCTCGCCCTGATCGTCGCCCTCGCGGCCGGATGCTCCGGTAGTAGCGTCGCGGCAGCACCAACCCCGACCCCGGCGGCGCCTTCACCATCTCCGCCGTCGGCGACTCCAGCGGATCCGGCCTGCTCCACGGAGCAGATCCAAAACTTCTTCAGCGACATCGACGACTACGCCAGCCGCGGCGCATTTGAGGATGAGCCTAAGGTCCCCCTCCGCCTCGCCGACGTGTACAGGTGGGGGTTTCAGCTCGGTATGGCTGAGGGGTTGGCCGACTTCCAGGTCTACAAGGCCGTCCTCGCGGCCAAGGACGCCGCCGAGTCCTGGCCCGAGGCGCCCGCAATCAGCAAGAGCATCATCAGGCAGACGATCCATATCACCGCGCAGACCCTCGCGGTGAGGTGTGGTGTCGCTGGACGCTACGGGTTCTCCAAGACCGCGTCGTAGGCGTGCAAGCAAAGAGCCCCGCCCTCGGGAGGGGCTCTCTTGCGTATCCCCTCCCCGTTCTACTCAAGCGCCTGTGTCGCCGCGATGATGAGCCGGCGCGCGGCCTCCCCCGTCACGGCCTCCTCCCACAGCCGTTCCATTGCACGGTTGTAGGTGTCGGCCTCGTCCCTGCGGACGAACGTCTCGCCAGCGAACGTCTCGACGGCCACAATCGTCTCGTCGCCGTCGTAGATCTGAAAAGCGTTTTGCGGGGTCCATGTCAGTTCCACTCCCATCGGAATGAGACCGAAACGGACCCGATCCAGGCCGATGACAGTCTGGAGCCGGTCGAGTTGCTCACGCATCACGGCGGGCGAGCAGATCAACCAGCGCAACACCGGTTCAGCGAGCAGAAACTCGAAGCTCTTGCCGGGGTCGTAGAGCATCCGCTGGCGCTGCATCCGCATGGCGACAGCGGCATCAACGTCGTCGATATCGAGACCATGCAGGGCGGTCATCTCGCTAAGGACGCGCCGCGCATACCCCGGAACCTGCAATAGCCCCGGCACGTACGCGGTCTCGAAGTGGCAGATCCGGCGTGAGCGCGCCACGAGATCGTTGTAGCTCGCCTGGACCTGCTCCTGGCCGCGGCTCATACGAGTGCGGAACGCCACGCGGGCGACCCCAGCGTTCTCGCGGAGCTGCAGCAGCTCGGCCACCGCATGAGCATCGGCGTTGCACGCTGCCGCCCACGCGCGAATATCGTCGGCGGACGGCAGCTGCTTGCCGGTCTCAATGCGGCTGACCTTGGATTGCGCCCAGCGGTACTGGTCGGCAAGGTCCTTGCCGGACAGGCCCGCCTGCGCTCGCATGAGACGCAGGCGGGTTGCGATGCCGTCGGGCTGGGTCAGCCAGTCCTGGAGGGATTCCACGGGTAGTCCTTCTGTTCAGACGGGCGCGTTCTGGCTCTGTGCCAGGACGCTGTGGTGGACTGCCAGGTCCCGCCACACGCACGCCTGTCGGACAATCTTCGGGTCGTCCACGAGCTCGTTATGGATGCGGTGCCCATCGGCATCGAAGCGCATCAAGACGATCCGCGCCGAGTCGAGCAGCCACCAGTCGGCGCTGCCCGCCCCGGGCAGCAGGCCAACGTCGTGCGCCTGCTGCCATGTCAGGTACCGCATCGTTTCGCCGGCGGCCAGGTTCCAGCGGTCAAGCCAGCGTTCGAACCGCTGGTAGTCGGTCGGCGGATCCTGTTGGACGCGGACGCGCTCGATGCGTCGGCCGTGCCGAATGTGATCGGCAACTCGTTCGTACCACGCCTGATAGATCGTGGTGGGCGGGTAGGGCGTGCCGCGGAGGAATGCGGCGAAGAGGTCGGCCTCCTCCGCTTCGAGGTACTGCCGCTGCAGCTCCAACCGGAACGCCGTGTGCTCAAAGTCTTGGATGGCGTCTGCGAATTCTGCCGCGGTGAGTGGCCGACCAGCGCTCACGCCTGGCTCCGAAGCCGGTTGAGGACGTTGGCGGGTACGTAGACGGCGTCTTCGTCGTCAGCGAGTTGGCGTAGTTGCGCGCGGGTCTCGGCGTCGAGCTTTACACCCTGGACGACGTAGCCGCCGGGGGCGTCGTAGAGAGCAGGGCACCCCCCACCGCCGGAGGAGTCGTCCTTCCACATGAACCGAATGTCCATGTTTGCTCCTTTCAGGATCGCATCACCGGTTCCTATGCTCGCAAATTGCGCACCTTATAGCAACGAGCCCTGTCCGATCATGTGATCGAACAGGGCTCATCTGCGGTGATGCGGAACCTGGCACCCTCTAACGTACTTGTTCATTCGCATAACTCAAGCATTGCTTGACTTATGCGATTCAAGAGGTCACGATGAGTCTGTGTCGGCGCACTCAACGCGCATACGACTCGATGTCCGGTTCCCCCCGACGTATCAGGAGGTCTCCCTGTGACCCGCACCAATCTGCGGGAGCGGCTCTACACGCGGGAGGAAGTCGCGGCCGCGTATCGCGTATCGCCGCGCACAGTCACCCGCTGGGCCGCCGAAGGGCGGGTTGAGTCGACCCGCACCCCGGGCGGTCACTACCGATTCCCCGAGTCCGTCATCGACGGACGGGACCCCCGGAAAGAAAACGGGCCCGGCCGGTGTGCAACCACCGAACGGGCCCTGTGATCCCCAACCTGCCCTAACAGGAGGAACCCATGCACGAGCGTATCGCGCTCGCCCCCACCACCGGCAGATGCCGCCCGTGGTGCACCGATCACTACAGCGACCCCCGGCACCCGGAGGACGGATAC
The DNA here is from genome assembly GCF_053601935.1 of Streptosporangium sp. NPDC004631. Classification (NCBI taxonomy): domain Bacteria; kingdom Bacillati; phylum Actinomycetota; class Actinomycetes; order Streptosporangiales; family Streptosporangiaceae; genus Streptosporangium; species Streptosporangium sp. NPDC004631. Next base: position 66,351 of record NZ_JBSGCR010000036.1, read on the forward strand.
TGCCGTCGCGCCGCCGCCCTCGCCGAGGTTTACCTGGCCGACACCAACGACGGCCCGCGGCTCTTCGCCCACGGCGCGACGGTCGACCTTGACCAACTCACCCTCGCTGAGGCGGAGGCCCGCTTCCGCGCTGGGCTCGACTTGGTCGCTGCGGCCCAGGCCGGGGGTGTGCTGTGAGCCAGTGGCCCTCCGGCGCCTCCAGCAGCGCCCGCCCCGGCAAGCCGATCTTCTCCTGCCGTCACTACCTGGCGTCCACCTCGCCGTGCTCGAAGTGCTCGCAGCCCCAGCAGACCAAGCCCGCTGGGGGCACCCGATGAGCGGCGTTGAGCGCGAACCGCTCCACATCGCCCTCCCCCACGGCTCCACCGAGACCACCGTGTACCTGGTCTCCGCCCACTGCGAGCCGCTCGCCATCCGCGCCACCGAGCAGGAGGCCCGGCAGCTCTGCGAGGACGCCGAGCACGACGCCACCGGCGGCGACGTCGAGCTCGTCTGGCACCCGACGGACGAGAGCAAGCTGGTGCACGAGCTGTACGTCGTCACTGGTGACGAGCACCGCACCGAGTACACGGTGGCGCCGATCGTCGTCCGCCAGGCCGACCAGGCCGTCGAGGGCGACACCCGCGCCGACGTGGAGGCGTGATGGCCCCCGAACTCGCCGCCGACGTCGCCTGGCTCAACGCCTTCGACGCCGCTGCGGCCGGCACCAACACCCCCACCAGCAGCACCGACGACGAGGAGGAGAAGTGATCCCCTACCTGATCGCCGCCGTCATCATCGGCGCCCTCATCGTCCTGGCCATGGCCGCCAGGTCGGACGACGGGGAGTGCTGATGACCCCCGAGGAGCAGGAGCTCGCCCAGGACATGGCCCGTCTCGACCAGCTCACCCCGGCCGAGCTGGCCTACGAGACCGGCGCCGCCGAACTGGCCGCCGCGACCGGCGGCGAGACCGACCACGACCGCACCTACCGGGCCGAGCTCGAACGCCGCGCCATGACCGACGGGAGCACTCGATGAACCTG
>NZ_JBSGCR010000037.1:0-63828 GCF_053601935.1 Streptosporangium sp. NPDC004631
GGCCTCGGTAACCATCGGCACCGGCAAACGACGCGCCACCTTCGACACCTGGGCGTTCTGCCTGACCTGCCCGCCGCCCGAACGCCGCCCGAGCGTGCGGCGTGGGCGCCGGTCTCGGCCGGCGGCGGGACCACGGGCCGCCCACCGCACCACCCGTGCGCCGTACCAACCCCTCAGCCGCCGCACTTGGGCCGCACCGCCACCAATGAACCGACAAGCTTCCGGCCATCAGTGCTAAATGTACCCGTTACTGCTTGGCGAGGCGCTCGATGAAGATACGAAGAAACGTGTTGAGCTCTTCGACGTTTGAGATCTCTTCAACGCCAAGGCGCTCCACGAAGAGGACCCCAGCGTTCGTAAAAAGGCGATCTCTGCTTCGATCGTCAGATGCTCTTCCTCGATGTTTGGGGCCATCGATCTCAATTATCCCGGCGCGCCCTTTATATGTGATGAGCATATCGGGCTCGAACGTCTTATTCAGAACTCTCGCGCCGGGAAGTGGGTAAATCCCAATAGTCTTATGCTGCGGCAGGCTTGCCTGTATCTCTTTGAGTGCTCGATACACAGCCAGCTCGCCCTGATTCGTAAAAGTAAGCTTGTCCTCGGTTGGAGGCTGAACCGTGACGGGTTGTGAACGTGCGTTGCGAGCACCTTCGCGAGGCCGTCGCGCCTGATTTCCGCCTTGCATAGCTTGTTGTAGCAGGAGATGCCAGTTTAGAGGAACGTCCTCAGGTTCGCGGTACGCCTCGAAGTCTAACTTTTCAACATCGAGGCGCTCCCGATAAGGGACGTCGGGAAATATGCGATTGACGGCTTCCGGAAAGGCCAGATCGAGAATGTTTTTATTGGGCGCTTTACTTAGTTCCCCTAAGAACTCCGGCAACACTTGTATCGTCCAGTTAACGTCATAACGCCAACTGTACAGGGAGATCTTTCGCGTAGAGAGAAGTGGTTCAATGAGCTGCTTCGCAGCCGCCTTGTCTTGTTCGGAAAACTCGGGATGATCTCCCTTTAGTAGTAGTCGGACAACACCGCCAAGGATTCGGTGAACGTCATCCGCTATAGCTTCCAGAGCGAGGGTCTCGCGATCGTTGTCATCCAACCAGACAACGCTGTAGCCACGATCTGAGGCGAGTGGGATGTCAGGCACAGGCACCCTACAATCTTCCCGCATTCTCCCGACACATGTGCACAGACAAGCCTCATGGGATGATCTGATCATTAGGTCCGGCGCCGAAGCCAATGATGCCCTTGGGCTTGTAAATTGATCTTCGTAGCGCCCCAAACCATGCCTCCGGCGGAGGGCGTCCAGTCTCCGGGATGATCGGGTGTAGCTTGCAGAGACCCTAGATGGCTGAGGTGGAAGTCCCAGTTGCCAATGCGGTTTGGCTGCCTCCAAGTGTCACCGCACGCATACCGCCCCACGATCGCCTTGCGATGGATGATCACCGTACGGGGTTGGGGGCGATCGACGGTCCGGGGTTTCGTGCCTCAACCCCGGTCCACCGAGCACCGGGGCGGCGAAGGCCCAAACGTTCCCGTGCTCCTCGCGTGCCCGTTGCGTGCCCGTCAGGAGGGTGATCAAGGGGGACTCACAGGGAACCACGGTCACTCGACTCGCTCCCCCACAGGTCAACGTCTTCCCAGCTCAGCGACCAGGTGCGATAGAGACTTCCCAAGCTGACAGCGCGGGTTCGATTCCCGTCACCCGCTCTCACCATGAAGGCCCAGGTCAGGGACGGTTTCCCAATCTGGGCCTTAGTCGTTTCCAGTGACCTTCGGTCTCCCAGTTCTCCTTCGGCGGTCCACAGCCCTGGAAACCCTCTGAAGATCAGCTTGCTTCGCGCAGTGGCTGGAACTGAACGCTCAGCCGCATCTCCAGAGCCTCAGCGAGCCGCTCCAGCATCGGAATGGTCGGCATCGTCCCGCCCGCTTCGAACCGTGCCACCGCCGGCTGCTTCAAGCCAGTCCGCTCGGCCAAGTCGCTCTGGGTCAGGCCAAGCTGCTCACGGCGCAGCCGTACCGCCTCACCCAGCTCGAACCGGATCCTGGTGGCCTCATACGCCGCCCCGGCCCCAGGGCGGCTCATGATCTCGGCCCGCTTGGCGCCCCAGCTCTTGCGCTCACCCATACCGCTCACTCCTCGTCTGCCGTGTGAGCCTCGGCGATACACCGCTGCATGGCCCGCCACGCCCGCTCGATCTCAGCGGACTCGCGCATCCGCTGCTTGCGGAACACCGTCAGCATGATGATCCGCCGACCCGGGGCGATCCAGTAGGGGATCCGCACCGCCTCCCGATCGAGGTGGAAACGCAGCTCACGCAGCTTGCCGCGGAGCCGACGGGTGTAGGGCTCATCCAGCAGGACGCCACGCTCGGCCAGCAGGTCGACGTAGAACGCCGCCGTCTCCTGCCCCTCCTGATCAAGCGTGTCGAACCACTCATCAACCTCTGGCTCCAGTTCCACCTCTCCCCACTTCATAACACGGACGTTATAGCGACGGCAAGTACCACGTCCCGAAAATGCTCGGCTCTCCGCCAGGAAGGATCGATGACGGACGAGGCCGTCAGGCATGCGGACACATGCGCGGGTGCGCCATGTCCTGCATGGTTTCGTCCAGGTCGTCCCGAGCGGCGCTGATCACGTGCCAGATCCGTGCCAGAACAGGCGGGGAATCCCGGTCACCCACGGGAACTCACGGGGAACCGCACCCCGTCTACCTGCACCCCCGTTTTCCCAGCTCAGCCCACCAACACCAGCGGCCGTTTCCCAAGCTGACAGCGCGGGTTCGATTCCCGTCACCTGCTCTCACCATGAAGGCCCAGGTCAGGGACGGTTTCCCGATCTGGGCCTTGATTTTTTCCGGGGTCATTTCGATCTTCCGTGCCCGTTACGTGCCCGATCCCCCTCCGTTCAGGGCCTCCTCGGCGAGCCTGCCCATGCCGTCGGCGATCCTCCGATCCCGGTCCCCCTCGGTATGCAGACAGATCAGCACGGCCCGCGTAGCCGAGGTGCTCGGCCTTGTGCACCTTGCCCCGGCACCAACCCGGGACCATGCCCGCTTTGGCCCCCCCTGGGCTGAAGGCTCTTGACCCTCACGTGGCGTCAGGCTGCATAGTCGGTTCCGTGGAGGATCACTGGACCGTGGGACGCGTGGCCGAGCTGGCCGGCGTGAGCGTCCGCACGCTGCATCACTATGACGAGATCAGGCTCGTTCGGCCGTCGGCGCGGACCGCGGCCGGGTACCGGACCTATTCGGCGGGCGATGTGGAGCGGCTGCGGGAGGTGCTGGCCTATCGGCGGTTGGGCCTCGGGCTGCGGGAGGTTGCGGAACTGGTCGGTGACCCGTCCACCGATGCGGTCGCGCACCTGCGCCAACTGCGCGGCCTACTGCTGGAGCGGCGTGATCGCGCTGACGCCATGGTGGCGGCCATCGACAGGGAACTTGAGGCACGGGCGAAGGGACTGAAGGTGACACCGGAAAAGCAACTGGAGATGCTCGGTGCACGGCTGTACGACGCGATCGGCGGCGCCTACACCGCGACACGGCGTACCGAACCACGGATCGCCGCGCAGATCTGGGACGCGCTCGGGGACACGCGGACGGTGCTGAACGTCGGGGCCGGCATCGGCTCCTACGAGCCTGCTGATCGCGACGTGACCGCGGTGGAGCCATCGGCGGTCATGCGGGGGCAGCGGCCTCCCGGCTCGGCGCCGTGCGTGGCCGCCACCGCGGAGAACCTGCCGTTCGCGGACCACTCCTTCGACGTCGCGATGGCCGTCTCCACCGTCCACCACTGGGGGGACCCGATAGCGGGGCTGCGCGAGATGCGGCGCGTGGCCCGCCGCGTGGTGGTGCTCACGTTCGACACCGACGAGCCCGGATGGCAGGACCGGTTCTGGCTTACCCGCGACTACCCGCCCGAGTTCGCCGCCGTCCTGGCGGATTTTCCCTCACTTGCGGGGATGGCCGACGCGATCGGCGCCCGCGCTGAGCCGGTGCCCATCCCGTGGGACTGCGCTGACGGCCTGTTCGAGGCGTACTGGCGCCGACCGGCGGCGTATCTGGAGGATCACGTGCGCCGTGCGATGTCGGTATGGACGAGGGTCGGACCGGAGGCCGAGCAGCGGGCGGTACGAAGCCTCAGCGACGACCTCGGCTTCGGCCGGTGGGCCGAGCGCAACAGCGACCTCGCCGACCTCGACGCGGCAGATCTCGGCCTCCGCCTGCTCATAGTTTGAACCGCGTCGCGGCGTCAGTGTCATGGCGGCTCCTGGGCGGCCCGCCGGTCATGTGCGGCGCTGACCGGGTATAACGGTATGGACAGGACCGGCGGCGCGACCCGGGTGTGCGCGGCGGCCTGCAGTGCGTTGACCGAGGCCGCGTGATGTCCGTCAACGCCTCGTCCGGGGTGACCGGTGTCCCCCGCTGGTCGGCGTTCGTCGCCGGCAACGCGACTCCACCCAACACGGGGAACATCGGTTCACATCATCTGCTTGGCTCCACATCACAGGAGGGCGGGTTCGGTCTTGTCCCGGATCTCATCCTCGGTGACACCGGGCGCGAGCTCGACCAGCTTCAACCCGCGGTCACCGTGCGCCCCTGCCGCTGCCGGCCTCCCAGCGGCGTCGACGACATCGACGACACCGAGATCAGTGATGATCCGCTGCACCACGCCGCGGCCGGTGTAGGGCAGCGAGCACTCGTTGACAATCTTGTAGGAACCGTCCTTGGCGACGTGCTCCATCAGCACGATCACCCGCTTCGCGCCGTGGACCAGGTCCATCGCGCCGCCCATTCCCTTGACCATCTTTCCGGGGATCATCCAGTTCGAGATGTCACCGTGCCGGGAGACCTGCATCGCCCCGAGGATCGCGACGTCGATCTTTCCGCCCCGGATCATCCCGAACGACGTGGCGGAGTCGAAGAACGACGCCGCCTTTTGCAGGGTCACGGTCTCCTTACCGGCGTTGATCAGATCCGGATCCTCCTCACCCTCGAACGGGTAGGCCCCCACCCCGAGGATCCCGTTCTCGCTCTGCAGCACCAGCTCCATGTCGTCGGCGACGTAGTTCGGCACCAGCGTCGGCAACCCGATCCCCAGGTTCACGTACAGCCCGTCGGTCAGCTCAGAGGCCGCCCGTGCAGCCATCTCCTCACGAGTCCACGCCATCAGTTACCACCTCCCACCATGGTCTCGGCCGGCTCGATCATCCGATCGGTACGCCGGCGGACGGTACGCTTCTCGATCCGCTTGTCCTCGGCCTGCTCCGGCGTCAACGCCACCACCCGCTGCACGAACACCCCCGGGGTGTCCACGTCGTCGGGGTCGATCTCCCCAGGCGCGACCAGGTGCTCGACCTCCGCTATGGATATCCGCCCGCACATCGCCGCCAACGGGTTGAAGTTGCGTGCCGACTGCCGATACACCAGGTTCCCGTGCCGGTCGCCCTTCCACGCCCGCACCAACCCGAAGTCGGCCACGATCGCCCGCTCCAGCACGAACTCCTTCTCTCCCTCCGCGGTGTCGAAGGTGCGCACCTCCTTCGCCGGCGAGGCCACCTCGACGTTGCCGTCCCCGTCGTACTTCCACGGCAGGCCGCCCTCGGCGATCCAGGTGCCGACTCCGGTGGTGGTGTAGAACGCCGGGATGCCGGTGCCCCCGGCGCGCATCCGCTCCGCGAGCGTGCCCTGAGGGGTCAGCTCCACCTCAAGCTCGCCCTGGAGGTACTGTCGCGCGAACTCTTTGTTCTCTCCGACGTAGGACGAGACCATGCGCCGTAGCCGCTTGGCCATGAGCAGCCGGCCCAGACCCCAGGCGTCGACACCGCAGTTGTTGGAGATCACCTCAAGGTCGTCCGGACCGTGTTCGAGCAGCGCCTCGATCAGCACCGAGGGAATGCCGCAGAGGCCGAAGCCTCCGACCGCCACGGTGGCCCCGGACGGGATATCAGCGACCGCTTCCATGGCAGATGCCATTACCTTGTCCATTGGTCCTCGATACTGTGCTTGTGGACTGGCGGGCGGCTCTCGGCGTCGACGAGCGGGCCGAGGCCGACGAGCAGGTGTTCTGGGACGGGCACGCAGCGGGTGCCTGGTCGGCCGGCTGAGCGCAGGCGCAGCTGGTGTTCGGCCTTGGCTTCCGCGGAGGCGAGCACTCGGTTGACAGGAAGGTCGAACGTGGTGGCGAGCGCTGTCAGGTCCTCTGTGCTTCGCAGCGCGAACTCTTGTTCAAGTCGGCTTCTGATGCCTTCCGCCTCGGCTTGTCTGGCTCTGTAACGCTCCAGGCGGTTCTTTGCCGACCAGCTCGTCAACCCGAGCGCGCGACACAGGCGTGTCCACATGTCGTCCTCAAGGAGCGCCAGCACGAACACGTCCCCGTCGCGCGACCTGAAGGTCCCGTAGCTGGGCTCGATGTCGGACACCGCGCGCGGCTTCACCGTCGCCCAAGACGCGGCCAGGTCAAGCATGGCCAAGTCCAGATGGACGCCTATGCCTGCGTGCCAGTACGCGACGATCGCCAAGGCGGCCGTGGTGGCTGTTCCGAGGTCCACCCAGGGAACGCCGACGCGGTCCAGCCGCGCGGAGTGCGGTATCGCTCCAACCATGGCCTGCAGGTTGAGGTCGTGGGTCGGACGCCCGGCCAGCGGGCCCTTCTGGCCGTAGCCGCTGATCGAGCAATAGATGAGAGAGGGGTTCAACGCGTGCAGATCCACGGCGGAGCATCCCAGCCGGGCTGTGACCCCGGGTCGGAAGCCCTCGATGAACACGTCCGCGGTGGTCGCCGTTTCTCGTAGGGCTTCGCGGCCGGCATCGGACTTGAGGTCCAGGCGGACTGAGACCTTGCCGTGATTGACGGCCTCGAACATGTCGGGGTCCAGGCTTCTCGCCGCGTCTCCCCATGGTGGCTCGACCTTGGTCACGTGGGCGCCGAGCGAGGCCAGGAGCAGGCTCGTGTAGGGCCCGGGCAGCTGTTGCGAGAGGTCGACGACCCGCATGTCCTTCAGCGGCCCGGTGGAGCCGGGCACGTTACAGCACCGCCACAGGGCACACCGGTGCCGCGGTTGATCCTTGAAGCGGCAGGGGTGCGACGACGAGCATGAACACCGATCGCCCGCGTTGAAGAAGTGCCTCGGACAGGTGGCTCAGGTCAAGATTCTCCAGCAGCGGCACACCGAACTTATGCAGCAGGCAGAGGTGGACCGGAAAGGATGTGCCGGGCGTGCCGGGCTGCTGCTCGATGGCGTAGTTGTCCGCGCCGACCAGGCTCACGTCGTGCTCGGCCAGGTACAAAGCCGCGGCGAGGTCGATCCCGGGCTCGGCCCGGTGATAGGCCTCGGAGCTCAGGCCTCTCTCCCACCATCCGGTCCTGATCAGTACGGCGTCGCCGGGTTCCAGGCGCACGCCGCGCTCGTCAAGGTACGACCGGAGTAGCCGGGCGGTGACGGCTTCGCCGGGTTCCAGGGGACGGCCCAGGTGCTCCCGCATGTCCACCAGGATCCCCCGTGTGACGACCGGCCGGAGGGCGTCGGCCCCGCAGCGTTCGGCCCCGCGCGTCGACCTGATACCGCCGGCGGGATGGCCGTTGTAAAGGTCATCCCCCTCCCACACATGGCACAGCGCGTCGAGATGGGTTCCGCTGTGAGTCGGGAGCTGCACGGTGTCCTCAGCGAACCTGAACCCATGGGGGGCACGAGCACCCAAGGCGTAGTCACCCGCGTCCCTGTCCATGAACCGCGCAGGCCGGCGTCGATGCGGAGACACCATCCCGTCTGGCCCGCTTGGCTGCGCGAGCGATACCACCTTTCCGTCGGTCGCCGCCCGGATCGCCGCCCGGACCTGGGCTGGTTGGACAAGGTTGAGCGCACCCGCCTCGTCCTCGGGGCCCCAACGCCCCCAGTTGCCGATACGGCCACGCAGGCGGTCATCCACACTCTGGCGCGATTCGGGCAACGGTCCGCACCGCCTTCCGAGCCTCATCCAGGAGCGCCTTACGCGCGAGCTTGCCGGTAGAGGTGAGCGGGAGTGCCGGCACCAAGACCACTCGCGCGGGCATCTTGTACGAGGACAACGCTTTGCGACAATGCTCGGTCAATTCGGCCTCACTCGTAGGTCCCGACGTCACGACGAAGGCGATCGGCACCTCGTCCCGTTGCGGGTCCGGTGCCGCGGCCACGGCGGCCTGGACTACAGCCGGGTGGGTGCGCAGATGCGCCTCGATCTCGGCGGGCGAGACGTTGATGCCGGACACCTTGATCATCTCGGAGTGTCGTCCGACGAAGACCAGGCGTCCGTCTTCCCTGATGAGGGCTGTGTCACCCGTGTCGTACCAACCATCACTCGTGATGGGGTCCGAAACCTGCTCCCCGTCTACGATGGGCAGGTAGCCGGGCATGACTCGGCCACGGACCTGGAGATGTCCCGGCAGGGTCCTGGGAACCACCGCCCCGCTTTCCTGGTCGACGACCCGGATCTCCACTCCCGGCAGGGGTAGCCCCTGCGAGGCCATGCGGACCTCGATGGGGTCGTCCGCATCGGTGACACAGCAGTTGCCGTAGACCTCCGTCGAGCCGTAGATGTTGCAAATGGATGTGATGCCGAGCTCGTCCGCGATGCGCTTCAGCTCATCGGGACGACCGATGGTCAGCCCCGTGCGAAGGTGGTCGAGCTTCGCGACGATGTCGCGGGCACCGCTCCGGAGGGACTCCACCATGGCCGGCAGCAGGTACGCCGCCGTACAGCGTTCGCGACGCATCGTCTCCGCGGCCCGCCGGGCGTCGAACCGGTTGTCGAGCACGAGGCAGGCGCCGTGGGTGAAGGTGGCCATGGCCGCGTTGGCGATGCCGTAGCTCCAGAAGAGCGGGCTGCCGAGCCACACTCGGTCGTCGCGGCTGAGGTGCATGCGGGTCCCGATGGCGTAGCCGTTTTCAATCATGGCGGACTGCGTGAGCGGCACGGCCTTGGGGAACCGGGTCGATCCGGAGGTGTAGACGACGAGCGCGTCGGCCGGACGGCTGTGATCCACGCGGAGCGGGTCGGCCTGCTCCACGAGCGGGCCCCAGCGCCGAAAGCCGCCGACCGAACACTCCTCACCAAGGATCGCAACGGTCCTCAGATGGGGGAACCTGTCACTGGACCAGCCGCCGGGGGCGTCCAGCCGCGCCTCCGGGATGAGTCCGGTGAGGGTGCCCAGGATGTCGTTGGAGGCGAAACCGGCCGTGCTGACCAGCACTTCGACCCGTGACGCCCTGAGCAGGTAGTCCAGTTCGCCCGGTTTGACCCACGTGTTGAACACGTGGACCTGGGCACCGGCCCGTACGGCGCCGACGGTGAGGACGAGCCAGTCGGCGGAGTTGGGGGCGAGCAGTCCGACGGCGCCGTCGCGCCCGGCCCCCAGGCCTTGGAGGGCGGCGGCGACCCGCCGGCTGCGCTCGGCGAGCTCCCCATAGCTGGTCCGGTGTCCCTCGAACACGACGGCGGGCCGATCCCCCTGGGATGCGGCGAGCGCGTCGATGAGACCAGGAAGGGTGGACAGGGCCGGTCGCGGGGCCCTCTCGGGCCACGGGATCGGACCCACATGGCTCAATGCCGGTGACGTCGAGCTAGCCATTGGCCCCGGCACTCGGGTCGGTGGGATCCGTATGCGGCTCGAACCAGTAGTCGGCGACACTACCGACGGGGTTCTCGGCGAACGCGACCCTCACCCGCGTCCCGATGGCCAGCTCCGTGGTCGCCGTCTTGACGTCGGTCAGGTCGAGACCGCGGACGTAGCCGGGGAGCGCGGTGTCCGCTCCGTCGAGCGTTACGTACGCCAGGGCGTACGGCGGTTTCGGAAGCCCGTGGAAGGGTTCGTAGACGACGGTGAACATCTCGACGACGCCGGTCGTGCCCACCTGGAGCCAGTCGCCGGTGGCGCGGTGGCAGCGGTCGCAGAACGACCGTGCGGGGACGAGCACGCGCCGGCACTGCGTACACGCGCGTCCGTACACCCGGCCCGCCGCCAGCCCGCCGAGGAACCTGGAGGTGGTGTCACCGAGAGCGTGCCGGTAGGACAGGTCCCAGGTCTGCTCGTAGAAGCGAGGGCCGGTGGACGGCTCGGGAATGACAGCCGCCGGTGATCGGTGGGTGCCGGTCATGCGATCTCCTCCAGAGAGTTCGAGAGAACCATGGTCGAATAGAACTGATGGTCGCCGCCGATGGCGCTGGCGATCGCGGTGCGGGCGCCGGGCACCTGGCGATCCTCCGCCGCGCCGAGAACCTGCAGTGCCGCCTCGCCCACCCGGATCACACCGGTGACGGTGATCGGGTTTGAGCACTGGGTTCCCCCCGAGGGGTTGACCACGGGCCCTGGCGAGCCGAGGGTGAACTCACCGGCCGCGAGCCGTTTCGGGGCCTCGCCTCTCACGGCCAGTCCGGCGGCCTCGATGACATGCAGTTCGACGCTTGAGAACGGTGCGTAGATCTCGGCGGCGTGGACCTGGGAGCGCGGGTCGGTGATCCCCGCCATGTCGTAGGCGCGCTGGAACGCGGTCGCCAGTGCGTCCGCATCGGCGTGGTCCCCCTGGGCCTTCGGGCCGACACGGTCACCCATCCAAAACGTCTCGGTGTTCTGCCCGATGCCGCGTATCCAGGCCGCCTGGTGTCCGTGCGTCTTGGCGTAGCGCTCGGAGACCAGGACCACGCCGGCCGCGCCCGTGGACGCGGGACAGGCGTCGCCGAGCTTGATGGGCCAGGCAAGCTTCCGACTGTTCAGGACCTCCTCGATCGAGATCCGATCGCGTAGGTGCGCGTATGGGTTCAAGCTCGCGTGGTACCGGTTTTTGACGCTGACGCGTGCCATGTCCTCCTCAGTGGAGTCGTAGAGGTACATGTAGCGAGCCGCGGACAGCGCGAGCATCGTGATGGTGTTGAGCGGCAACGGGCGTTCGTAGCCGACGTCCCACATCTTGTTCAGCACCGACTGTGCCGAGCCGGACTCCGAGACCCGGTCGGCCCCGGCCACCAACACCACGTCGAACATTCCGGAGGCGATGTGTGTCCAGGCGGTGAGGACGGCGCTCATACCCGTGGCTCCACCGTTGTTCACCCGCATGAACGGCTTGCCGACGGCACCGACGGCGTCCACGCACCACCGTTCGCCGTTGCCGACGCCGACGAGCGCGTCAGGAGCGAGCGGGAAAACGACCGCGTCGACGTCCTCGATGCCGATGCCGGCGCTCTCCAGCGCGAGATCCGCTCCCTCCTTCACCAACTCGGGGAACGTGACGTCCTCGCGCCGCGTCACATGTTTTGTCTGGCCGAAGCCGATGATGCCCACGTTGCTCACAGGTCGCCCCCCTTCCCGCCGAAGACCACGACCGCCGCTCCCTGTCCGGCGAACCCCTGCAGTCCGATGCCGGCTGAGATCGAGCCGGCCTGCTCGGAGTCGAGCGCATCGACGGCAGCGATGAACCGTCCCAGACCGGACGTCGACGACGTCGACATGAACTCCGCGGTGTCACCGGCCACGTTGACCCGTGCGTCGTCGCGGAGGCCCAGCTTGGTGACCACCGCCCTCGTGGCCACCTCACTCGGTGCGGCGATCTCGACGATGTCCCACCGGGCCGCACCGGGCACCCCGCGTCTCTCGATCTGCTGAAGCGCCGCGTCGAGTGCGGGCATTCCGGCGACGTCACGGGCGCCCATGTCATAGCCGTCCATGGCCCAGCCCGCTCCGAGCACCCAGGCGAGCTCGGTTCCCGGCGTGAAGCCGCCTTCCGCCGCGAGGACCACGGCGTAGACCACGTCGTTGTCGGCGGGGAGGTCCTCGGCCGTCAGGGGCCACGCGGTGATGCGCCCGGCCGCGGCGGTCGTCGTCGTCCGAGATGCCTGGAGCGCGGCGGCGATCGTGTCGTTCATGCCCACTCGCCGGAGCAGGTACGGCTCGGCACTCACCAGCTGCGCGTGCTCGGGCGACACCCCCTCGCTCGGCTTACCCCAGCCGACCAGCAGGACGTCCCGGTCCTGAGCGGCCAGCAGCCGGAGATAGGCGTAGATGAAGGCGTGCTCACCCGATGACGCGATCATCGTGACGTCGCGGTCGACTCCGCCGGCCGGACCCACGCCGACCATGCAGGAGATGACCCGCCCGTTCATCTGGTCGTTGCCGTACAGGACGACGCTGCCCACGGTGGAGGCCCGGAGCCCGGCCGCGCTCAACGCCTCCTCCGCGACACTGAAGATCATCTCTTCAAGGCTGCGGTCGTCCTCCCGGGGGACGGCCGTCTGCCTCGTGGCCAGGACGGCGACCCTGGGCCGTCCACGGGCTTCTCCATATCCAGTGGAACTTCGCATCTGTGCTCCCGCCATTCGTTCCTCCAAAGGTTCGTGACCATCTCGCGGCGTCAGCGATGGTCGAATCCGCACGACTCCTGGACCTCGAACACCTCGGTTCTGCTCGCGCCATGGTGCAGCCGCTCCATGGTGTCGGCGCTCGCGAAGAAGCCGTGCGCGTCGAAGGGGTTGTCGAAGTACAGTTCTGCGACGTGGTGGAAGGCCGGCACGGCGGCGTATCTGTCCGAGGGCACGACCGCCCGGCCCACCGTGGTGCTCTCCACCTGGCCCAGGACCTGGTTCACCAGGACGAGCCTGCACCCGGCGGCAGCCGATGCCGCACGCGCGAACGCGTCCACCGCGGTGCCGCCGCCCGATGCCGGTTCACCGTCCGACGCGAACGCGGCGACGTACTTCGTCAGCGCGGTCTGGCCTCTAAGAGAGTCGTGCACCGTCACCTCACGCGTCTCCAGGCGGGTGATCGCCGACAGGAAGTTCGGGTGGTCGAGCTCGACGACACGTTGCAGCTCGGGGTTGTTCGGACGTGAGGCGCGGCCGTCGGCCGCCTCCTCGGCCACCCCCCTGAGCAGCACGAGGCGCCAGCGGTCAGGCCGCTTGCCGAAGCCGCCCAGGGCGTCGTATCCGGCGACGAGGCGGTTCTGGTGATAGCCGACCCAGCGCGGATCCCTCCTGAGGGTGCGCACGATCAGCGGCACGTGCACCGTGCGGTAGTACTCCTCGCAGTAGTCCTCGGCTCCCGCGATGGGCTCGACGAAGTTGAGAATCTTGATCGTTTCTGACATCGTCCGATCCGCTCGTCAGGGCGTTCAGGCCCGGGTCGTCATAGGACGGGCTCGCCCGGCGCCGCGTCGCGCGCACAGCGGAAACCCATGTGCCCCGTGCTGCTGTCGGGGGTGTTGCCGCTCCTGGCCGCGGGCCGGTAGCGGAAGCAGTACGAGGCGTGGCAGAGATGGGAACCGCCTTTGATGACCCTCGCGGTTCCCTGCGGAGGGCCTGCCGGGCTTCGGCGCGTGTGGGGACGATCGACGGCGTGCCACGTGTCGCTGAACCAGTCGGCGCACCATTCCCAGACGTTGCCGCACGTGTTGTAGAGGCCATGCCCGTTGGGCTGGAAGGACCGTGCGGGGGCCGTGCCGACGTACCCGTCGTCGGCCGTGTTGACGCCGGGGAACTCGCCCTGCCAGATGTTGCATCGGTGCTCACCACCCGGCGTCAGCTCGTCCCCCCATGGATAGACCGCGCCGTCCAGCCCGCCCCGTGCGGCGTACTCCCACTCCGCCTCGGTCGGCAGCCGCTTTCCCGCCCATCGGCAGTACGCGTTCGCGTCGTTCCAGGACACGTGCACGACGGGATGGTCCGCGAGCTCCTCCGCTGAGGAACCGGGGCCGTACGGGCGCCGCCACGAGGCCCCCTCGACGGCGACCCACCAGTGAGGCACGACACCTGGAGCGACCTCCAGGAACCGGGCGACTCGCCGGTCAACGAACCGCTCGAAGACGAAGCTCCAGCCGAACGCCTCCGCTTCTGTGATGTGGCCGGTCCGCGCCACGAACTCCGCGAAGTCGGCGTTGGTGACGGCCGCCACGTCGATCCAGTACGGACCGACGATGACCGGCCGTGCCGGTGCCTCCCCGTCTCCCCCAGGTCCGAGGCTCCGGTCGTTGCCCATGATGAACTCGGCTGGACCGAGCAGGACCATTCCCTTTGGACGCGGACCGCGGTGGCCCCGGCCGCCCCCGCCCACGACACCGGGCTCGTACGCCGGCGCGGATGCCGAAGTACCCGGGAGGGGCTCCCCACGGCCGGGGCTACAGCAGCTCGTCATCGTCTTACCCGGAGACGCCGTGACCGGCTAGCTCCGTGCTCCTTCCACCACATAGTCCTCGTAGGTGATGGGCTTCTTGATCAGCCCCGTCTGGATGAGGTAGTCGAATGCCCGCTCAACCCGATCGCGAGGCAGCTCGAACCCGAAGACGTCGATGTTCGTCTCCAGGAGTCTGTCCACAAGCTGTGCATTGTCGGAGATGCGCTTCATGGCGATCTCTTTGACCTTCGGGCGGTTCGCGGGATCCGCCATGAACGCGAAGACGTCCTTCATGGCCCTCTGGAAGGCACCGATCGTCTCCCGTTTGGCGTCGACGGTCTTCATGGTTGAGGCCCATTGGTTGTAGGGCCAGTCCAGGTCGGTCAGACCGTCGGGCAGCGGCGCCTTGCGAAGGTCGAGGACGACCTTCGCGCTCTGGTCGAGCGAGGTCAGGCTCACGGCAGGCTCGATGGACATGTAGGCGTCGATCTGGTTCGCCTTGAGCGCGGGGACACCGGTGGCCGGCAGGCCGGCGTTGACCAGCGTGACGTCCTTGTCCGGGTCGACCTTCGCGGCCTTGAGGACGTAGCGAAGCATCTGCTCGACGCTGCCGCCCGTCGCCATCACGCCGATCTTCTTGCCCTTGAGATCCCGCACCGAGCCGGGGAAACCGGCCTCCGCGTTCGGGGTGGCCAGCTTGGACCCCGCGAGCAGCGCGAAGACCGGCCGCACGGTGTTTCCCGCGACAGCGACGATCGACTGCCCCTGCTCGATCACCAGGGCGTTGTTGTCAACACCGTTGAGCTCGATGTCGATACTGCCGCTCACCACTGCGGCGGTCATATTCCTGCCGTCGGAGATGTCGACCAGATCGATGTCGAGACCATGTTTCTTGAAGAGGCCGGCGTCGGCGCCGACGTACGCCGGCAGGCTCATCAAGGCGCCCGGGTAGACACCGACTTTGAGGCCGGCGGACGTGCTCGCCGCCTCACCGCTGGAGCCGCAGGCGGACAGAAGGGCCGAGGTGACAAGGGCGACGAGCGCCCCGGTCAGGAACCGTGGTCGTGACCGACGGGCTCCGTCCGTCGACGTGAGTGCGTACATGTGTGGTTGCACCTTTCCGATGGGGGCGTGCGCTCTGGCCGACGCCGGAGCGGGCTGCGTCGGGACGGTCTAGAGTCGCCCGCGGTCCTGCCAACGCAGGAGACGCCGTTCGAGAAGGACTGTCGCGGTGTTCATGGCGGCCGCGATGAGCGCGAGCACGGCGAGCACCCCGAGCACCCCGGCTGTGTTGAACTGGCCGGAGTAGAAGGCGATGCGTTGGCCCAGCCCCGCCTCGGCCGCGATCATTTCGCCCACCACGACACCGAGAAGCGAGTAGATGACGGCCAGGTGGAGCCCGGCGGCGATGCTGGGCACGGACGCCGGCAGGATCACCTTCAGGAAGAGCCGCCAGCCGCCTCCCCCCAGCAACCTCGACACGGTCACGATGTCCGCCTCGACGTTCCTGACACCGGCCCGGGTGTTGACCAGGAGGATGAAGAACACCAGGCTCACGGCCAGCGCGACCTTCGACGCGCTTCCCAGGCCGAACCACAGGAGGAACAGCGGGGCCAGGGCGACCCGCGGCAGCGAGTTGAGGATGGTGAGGAACGGGTCGAGGAGCTCGTTCAGCCACCGCACACTGGCCAGCAGGAGACCTGCGGCGATCCCGGCGGCGCTGCCGATGAGGAATCCGAGCACCGTCGCCTGCAGCGTCACCCAAAGGTGACGCCAGACGTCCCCAGAGGTGACGAAGTCGAGCAGGAACGCCCAGATCGCCGTGGGGCTGCTCACGAACGTCGGATCGAGCCGGCCACTCTCAACGCCGAGTTGCCAGCCGGCCAGTACCACCGCGGCCAGCCCCAGGCGCGCGGCGGGCAGCGTGACGATCCGCGGCACGGCCGGTCGCCACCTTGAGGAAGCCGGTAGGGACGCTGCGGTCTTCTCAGCCATCCTGTGAAACCTCGTCTTTTAGAGCGGTCCAGATCTGGTGCGACATCTCTTGGAACCGGGGGTCGAACCGAAGGTCGTTCAGATCGCGCGGCCGGTCGAACGGCATCGTAAGATCCGCTTTGATCCGCCCGGGGGAGGCCGTCATGACGATCACCCTGTCGGCCATCGCGGCGGCCTCGACCAGGTCGTGCGTGACGAAGACGACCGTCTTCCCCGTGCCCTCCCAGATCCGGATGAACAGCTCCTGGATGACCAGCTTGGTCTGTGCGTCCAGGGCACCGAACGGCTCGTCCATCAGCAGGTAGTCGGGGTCGAGGGCCAGCACACGTGCCAGCGCCACACGCTGGCGCATGCCCTGGGAGAGCTCCGAGGGCAGCGATGCCTCGAACGTGGACAACCCGACCTGGCGGAGCAGCTCACTGGCCGTCTCCCTCGCGCGGGACCTGCTCACGCCACGAAACTCCAGCCCCAGCTCGACGTTGCCCCGCGCGGTCCGCCAGGGCAGCAGGCCAGGGCGAGCGAACATGTACCCCACGTTGCGGGCCAGCGAAGTGGCTGGGCGGCCGTCGCGCGTCACCACTCCCGACGAGGCCTGGACGAGGCCGGCCATCATGTTCATCAGCGTGGTCTTTCCGCACCCACTGGGGCCGACGATCGCGAGGAACTGGCCGCGCGGAATGACCAGGTTGATGTCCTGGAGCGCGTACAGCCGCCCTCCGGACGTCGTATCGCCTCTGGATCGGTCGAACTCGTGCGTCACGTCACGAACAGTGATCGTTCCCTGTGCTTCGTGGTCGTTGGTACTCACGGCTCGATCTCCATGGCCTCGGGGTGATCTATACACTCACTGCCCCGTCCCTTACGGTATTTCGGAACATGGTTCCGAGTTCTTACGAACATAGAGTCGCGGCAAGTGACTGTCAACGGATAGTTTCGGCAACATCATCCCGTTGACTGGCAACGATGCCTGAAGTAGCTTTCGAGTTACCGAATTTCTACTACAGATACCCGAAGAAGGATCAGCGCGCATGAGCGGTGACAAGGTGGAGCGGATCGTCCGGGTCCTCGACTACGTGCTGGAGCGGAACCCTGTCGGCGCTCCGCTCTCGCAGATCGCCGAGTCCGTGTCAGGACCGTTGAGCAGCACGCACGATTTGCTTCGCTCCATGGTGAACGCCGGGCTCCTGACCGTCGACGACCGGAAGCTCTACCGCACCGGTCCGGCGTTCGTGCGGCTGGCCGTGGCGGCCGTCGAGCAGGTCGACGTGGTGAACGCGGCGCGGCCGCATCTGAAGCGTCTGGTGCAGTCCATCGGGCACGACGCCTACCTCGCCGTGCGCATCGGCAACGCGGTGACGTACGTCGAGCGCGTTCCCGGCCTGCGACGGGCGGGCCTTGACATCCGCCTGGGAGATCCCGTGCCGCTGCACTCCAGCGCCGTCGGC
This sequence comes from Streptosporangium sp. NPDC004631, assembly GCF_053601935.1. NCBI lineage: Bacteria > Bacillati > Actinomycetota > Actinomycetes > Streptosporangiales > Streptosporangiaceae > Streptosporangium > Streptosporangium sp. NPDC004631. The sequence continues at coordinate 17,579 of NZ_JBSGCR010000037.1, forward strand.
AAACTCTTCGCCGCCCATGACCCCGAGCTGAAGAAGATCGCAGCGTCCTCGGATCTGGCGGCTTTAACGCCCAACACGATCACCAGCAAGTCAGGGCTCCTCGCGGAGCTTGAGGCAATCCGCGAGCGCGGCTTCGCCATGAGCATGGAGGAGACCATCACCGGGATCATCGGTTTCGCCGCCCCCGTGTGTGATGGACATGGCGAACTTGTCGCCGCCGTGCACGTGTCGGCCTTCAAGGACTACCTGGCCAACGCCGACATCCCGGAGGTCACGCGCCAGACGAAACACTGCGCGGAAGCGATCCACAACCTGTTGACCGGACACACAGCCCCTGAGGAATGAGTACTCGTGACCGATTTCATCGTCGACGGCTACATAGACGGCACGGTCGGTGAGCTGTCGAGCGGCAAGCGGCTCGACACGATCAACCCCTCCACCGGCGAGGTGCTCGCCGCGGTGGCGCACGGATCCGCCGAGGACGTCGACGCCGCGGTGCGGTCCGGCCACCGCGCCCACCTGACGTGGCGCAGGTGGAAGCCGTCGGCGCGCGGCCGCGTCCTTCAGACGATCGCCGACCGGCTCCGTGAGCGGCGCCAGGAGTTCGCCCGCGTGGAAAGCCTCGACACCGGCAAGCCCCTGTCCCTCTCCCTTGCCGACGTGGAGGTCGCGGCCAGGTACTTCGAGTTCTACGCGGGCGCGGCGGACAAGCACCACGGGGATGTCATCCCGCTCGGGCCCGAGTGGCACGCCTACACCACGCATGAACCGTACGGCGTCATAGGAGTGATCCTGCCCTGGAACGCCCCCCTCCAGCAGGCCGCCAGGGGCCTGGGCCCCGCCCTGGTGACGGGAAACACCGCCGTGGTCAAACCCGCCGAGGACGCTCCGCTCACCTGCCTCATGCTGGCCCGGCTGGCCGGCGAGTGCGGCCTCCCCGACGGCGTGCTCAACGTGGTGCCCGGTGACGGCCCGACCACGGGTCAGGCGCTGATCCATCACGATCTGGTCCGGCGGATCATGTTCACCGGCTCCGTCGAGGTCGGCCGGCTCGTCGCCCGCGCGGCGGCGGACCGGCTCATCCCGGTCGGACTCGAACTCGGCGGCAAGAGTCCCAACATCGTCTTCCCCGACGCCGACCTTGACGCCGCCGTCGAAGGATCCTGCCTGGCGATCACCTACAACTCGGGCCAGGCATGCTCGGCGGGAAGCCGGCTTCTGGTGCACTCCGGCATCTACGACGAGTTCCTGTCCCGTCTGCTATCGCGGCTGAGCGACGTCCGGGTGGGGCACGCCCTGGACGACCCCGACATCGGTCCGATCACCACCAGGGAGCAGTACGCCAGGGTCCAGGACTACCTCGGCCAGATCAGCTCCTCGGGGGCGACCGCGCTACTGGAGGGGCCGCCGAAGGTGTTGGAGGACCATCCGGGCGGGCTGTATGTGGCACCGACCCTGCTGGAGGCACCGCACGGATCCCTGCTCGCCCGTGAGGAGATCTTCGGCCCCGTCCTGGTCGCGATCAGGTTCGACGACGAAGAGCAGGCCGTCGCCCTCGCCAACGACACCGACTACGGACTCGTGTCGGGTCTGTGGACGCGGGACATCGACCGGGCCCACCGCGTCGCGTCGCGGCTGGAGTCGGGGCAGGTGTTCGTCAACAACTGGTTCGGCGGCGGCGTCGAGTCACCGTTCGGCGGCTACAAGAGCAGTGGCGTCGGCCGTGAGAAGGGCTTCGAGGCCCTGGCGCACTACACCCAGGTCAAGACGACCATCATCAGACTCGCAGGCAAGTGAGGACATGTGACATGACAAAACTCCTGAACGAAAAGACCGTTATCATCACCGGGGCGGCCTCGGGGATGGGCCGGGCCGGAGCCGTGCTCTTCGCCGCCCACGGCGCGAAGGTCGTGGTCGCGGACCTGAACGCCGACGGCGCCAAGGAGACGGTCACCCAGATCGAGGAAGCGGGCGGACAGGCCAGGGCGTTCACCTACGACGCGACGAACGCCGCGGACACCGCCGCCTTGGTCGACTTCACCAACGCGACCTACGGCCGCATCGACGGCGCGTGGGCCAACGCCGGTCTCCCCGCGTCCTTCTCGGCCTTGGAGGACTACGAGGAGTCTCTGTTCGACCGCTTGATGGCCGTCAACGTCAAGGGGCCGTGGCTGCTCGCGAAGTACGCCGCTGGGGCTCTGGAGGCGTCCAAGGGCTCCTTCCTCATCACCGCCTCCCTGTCCGGCTTGAAGGGCCGGGCTCACCACTCGGGGTATCAGGCGTCCAAGGGCGGCGCCGTCATGCTGACCCGGTCGCTCGCCAAGGAGCTCGCCCCCCGCGGCGTCCGAGTCAACTCCATCTGCCCCGTCGCCGCCGACACTCCCATGCTCTCCCAGTTCGTACCGCTTGAGGCGGCCGAGCTGATGGACCGGGAGCGGCTGACGACCGACATCCCGATGGGACGGCTGGCCACCGCCGACGACATCGCGAAGGCGGCCCTCTTCTTTGTGTCCGACCTGTCGGTGTTCGTCACCGGGGTCAACCTGCCCGTGGACGGCGGTGTGAGCGCTTGAGCGACGTTCTGCCCTCGTACGACGAACTCCCCCCGTCGACCGCGGCGCCGAACTGGCGCACCGCCTGGGGCGTATTCGGCGACCGGTCGCAGCTCGGAACACTGGAGCTGCTGACACCCGAACGCCGGGCTCGGGCGCTCAGGCTGGCCACCGAGGGGGTCTGCGTCAATCTCGACCACCCGTTGAGCATCCCGCTGTCGATCTTCAAGCATCGTCAGCGGTTCGTGCACGACGTCTTCGAGATCATGCCGGGCTACTACGACGAGACCCTGGACAACTTCGCCCCCCAGCTGTCCAGTCAGTGGGACGGCCTGCGCCACGTCCGCGGGCCCGACGGCTTCTACAACGACCTGCTCTCCGATGATCGGGCGCTCGCCCCCGGACCCAACCCTCTCGGGATCGACCAGGTGGCCGAGCGGGGCATCGTGGCGCGCGGCGTACTGCTTGACCTGGAGCGGCACCTGCGGGACACACCGGAGGCGATCGAGCCGAACACGCGCAGGGAGATACCGCCCTCGCTGCTGGACGAGGTCGCCGACGCCCAGGGGGTCCGCATCGAGGAGGGCGACGTACTGCTCCTGCGGTTCGGTGTCGACGCCTTCATCCGCGGACTCGGCGACGGCACGACGGCGACCGAGATGCGCTACGAGGCCCCGGGACTCCAGCAGGACGAGGAGACCCTGCGGTGGCTCTGGGACAAGCACATCGCCGCTGTGTGCGCGGACAACATCGCCGTCGAGGTGACGCCTCCCCGCGGTAAGGACACCAGACTCCACCCGGCCCTGCTGGGCCTGCTCGGTCTGACGCTGGGCGAGCTCTTCGACCTCGTCGAGTTGGGCGAGGCCTGCGCCGGACGCCACCGCTACGAGTTCTTGCTCATGGCGAAGCCCGTTCGCCTCCCCGGAGGCCTCGGCTCCCCGGCCAACGCAATGGCGATCTTCTAGGAACGGACCAGCATGACCGATTCCCGGCTCTCCAGAACCCACCTCCCGTCCCAGGAGGCCTACGCCTCCCGCATCGCCGAGACGGCGGCCGCCTCAGTCCCCCACTTCCCCCGCTCGCCGACGGTCCCCGACGGCGCTCCCAACGTGGTCGTCGTACTGCTCGACGACGTGGGCTTCGGCCAGCCCAGCACGTTCGGCGGTCCGGTCCACATGCCCAACCTGGACGCGCTGGCCGGGCGCGGCCTGCGGTACAACCGGTTCCACACCGCGGCGATGTGCTCCCCGACGAGAGCGGCACTGCTCACCGGCCGCAACCATCACCAGGTCGCGAACGGCGCGGTCGCCGAGATGGCCACCGGCTATCCCGGGTACAGCACCCTCTGGCCGCGCAGCGCCGCGTCCGTCGCCGAGGTCCTCCGCCTCAACGGATACTCGACGGCGGCGCTCGGCAAGTGGCACAACACCCCGGAGTGGGAGATCAATCCGAATGGGCCGTTCGACCGCTGGCCCACGGGTCTCGGCTTCGAGATGTTCTACGGATTCATGGGCGCGGACGCCAACCAGTGGGAGCCCACGCTCTACCGGAACACGACCCCCATCGACACGCCCTACACCCCCGAGGAGGGCTATCACCTCGACCGGGACCTGGCCGATCAGGCCATCTCCTGGGTGCGTCTGCAACGCTCCGTCGCCGCGCACCGGCCGTTCTTCCTCTACTGGGCCCCTGGCACGGCGCACACACCCCACCACGCCCCCCGTGAGTGGATCCAGAAGTACACCGGCAGGTTCGACGCCGGCTGGGACCGGATCCGGCAGGAGACCTTCCAACGGCAGCTCGATCTCGGCGTCATCCCCGTCGACAGCCAGATTTCAGGGCGACCCGAGGAGATCGCCGCGTGGGACTCGCTGTCCGACGACGAGCACAGGCTCTACACGCGGTACATGGAGGCGTTCGCCGGCGCGTTGTCGCACTTCGACCATCAGTTCGGGCGCTTCGTCGCCGCGCTGGAGGAGCTCGGGGAGCGCGACAACACACTGATCGTCTTCGTCGCGGGAGACAACGGACCGGCCGCCGAGGGCACTCCCACCGGACAGTTCAACAAGTGGTCGGTCATCAACAGCCTCCCCGAGGACCAGGCGGAGAACCTCCGCCGCATCGACGAGATCGGCAGTCCGACCAGCTACAACAACTACCCCGTCGGCTGGGCGTGGGCCGGCGCGACCCCGTTCCCGTGGTTCAAGCAGATCGCCTCGCACCTCGGCGGCACCAGGAACGGAATGGTGCTGTCCTGGCCCGCCCGGGTGGTCACACGCGGTGACCGCAGCCACTTCGGACACGTCGTGGACCTGGCGCCCACCATCCTCGACGCGGTCGGGATCCCACGACCGGAGTCAGTGCACGGAGCGGAGCAGCTGCCTTTCGCGGGGCTCTCACTGCTGCCCTCCTTTGACGACGAGACCGGCTCATGGGCACCGCCTCGCACGCAGTACTTCGAGATCCTCGGCAACCGGGGCGTCTACCGGGACGGGTGGATGGCAAGCGCGCGCCACGGGCGTCTGCCCTGGCAGTACACAGGTGGCTCCACCGGAATCTTCGAGCACGACAGCTGGGAGCTGTACGACCTGTCGTCGGACTACGCCCAGAGCCGAAACCTGTCCGCCGCGCAGCCCGGACGTCTGGAGGAGCTCCGGAAGGTCTGGGAGCAGGAGGCACGGGACAACTTCGTCTATCCGCTGGACGACTCCCTGGGCGAACGGCTGGCGGTGGACCACAAGCCCAGCCCGGGGAACGCACGGCGGTCGTTCACCTACTACCCGGGCGCGGTACGCATCCCCGAGGGCTCCGCGCCCAATGTCAAGGGCCGATCTCATCGCATCACCGCGCGCGTCACCCACGGCGCCGGCGACCAGGGCCTGCTGGTCTCCGCCGGAGGCCGGTTCGCCGGCTACTCGCTGTTCGTGGACGAGAACCGCCTGATCTACGCGCACAACGTGGCCGGCCGCGCAACGTTTGAGTTCGTCTCCGGCGTCGAGCTGCCCGAGGGGGAACACACCCTGTGCCTGGACTTCGTGACGCACCGGCCGGTGCTCGGATCGGGCGGGACGGTGCGGCTGCTCGTCGACGGCACCGAGGTCGTGGTGGGAGACCTGTCGCAGACCATACCGTATCGGTACTCCTACGCCGAGACGTTCAACGTGGGCCGCGACAGCGGGACCCCGGTATCCCCGCGCTACTCGGGCGCCTTCGAATACTCCGGCGTCATCCACCGGGTCGACGTGGAGATCCTGTCGGAGCTCGGCGCCGCGGAGTCCGGACACGAGAAGAACAAGGCCGTCGAACTCGAGATCGAGTCGCACTGAGCGGTGTCGCGACGGTGAGTCAGGTGAGGTGGACGACATAAGGTTCGGGCTTTTCATTCCCAACTTCATGGCTCAGGGCATCGACGTGCCCGAGCTGAAACGGCTCGCGGAACTGGCCGACGGGGCCACACGGTTCGACGACATCTGGGTGGGCGACCACATCGTGCTCGTGGAGCGCATCCGGTCCCGGCATCCGAACTTCGGCCGTTCCGTGCCCTCGGGAACCCTGGAGGACTTCACCCGGGTGGGGCTGGGAGGCATGTCCGCCGACGACCCTGTATTCGAGCCGTTGACGTTGTTGTCCTACCTCGCCGGGCTCACCTCGCGCGTCCGCCTCGGCATCGGGATCATGGTCACTCCGCTGCGCCATCCCGTGCTGGCGGCCAAGATGCTCGCCGCGATCGACGTGCTGTCGAACGGCCGGCTGATCGTCGGCACCGGGACGGGATGGCTGCGCGAGGAGTACGACGCCGTCGGCGCCACCTGGTCGGGGCGTGGCCCGCGGATGGACGACTACATCAAGTGCATGCGCTACCTGTGGGGCCCGCCGACCGGCGAAGGCTTCGACTCCCCATCGGTGCGAGTCTCGCCATGGGTACGGATGTCCCCTAAACCTCCGCAGGGCCGAGACCTGCCGGTGTGGATCGGGGGCAACACCGAGCCCGCCTTGCGGCGGGCCGCGCGCCTCGGATCGGGGTGGCATGGGGCTCAGCTGTCCCCAGGCGCCGCCAAGAAGGCGGTGACTCGCCTTCGAGAACTGCTTGAGGAGAACGGGCGGCCTTCGGATGCGCTGACCCTCTCGCTCCGGCTGACGTCTTGGGTGCGGGAAGGGGCCGAGAGGGATAGCACCGATCCACTCGTCGGCAGTGAGCAGCAGATCCTGGAGGCCCTGTTCGAGTATCAACAGGCCGGATTACACCACATTCAGCTCGCACCGCCGCCAATGGTGAACCTGAAGGACCTTCCAGACCATGTCGAGCGGCTCGACCGGATCACGGCCGAGTTTCGAGCGAGCAGCTGTACCACTTCGTCGTCGGCTATCCGCCGGTAGCGGCTCGCCCGTCGAAACGCCTCGATACGGGCCTGGCGGTCGGCCGGCCGGCTTGGCCGGCCTTGGTCGGTGTGCCCGCGTGGGCACACCGGACCGGCAGGAGTAGGCAGAACGTTGCGGAACCCGGCTCAACCCAGCAGGCGCGACCAGCCCGAAAGGCAAACCCGCAGGTGAGATCCCTGTTACCTGTCCGGTTCGATTCCCGTCACCCGCTCTCATCGTGGAAGTCCAGGTAGACCCCGATGGATTCGGCGCCTGGGCTTTGATCTTGTCTAGGGCTGTTGATCTCTGCGTGCCATTGGCGTGCCATCAGGCCGGATGATCACCCTGCTGGAGCCAGCAGGCTAGGACAGGCTCAGACCTTGATGACGGTGACGCGTACGCCGCACAGGGCGGCGAGGTCCTCGGGGTCGGAGGTGAGGACCGTGACGGGACCCGGGGCAGCGAGGGCGGTGGCGCTGAGCATGGCGTCGATGGCGTACTTGTGCCCGTGCAGGCCGGCATCGGACAAAAGCGTGGCAGCGTGACGGGCGATTGGTTCGGTGACCGGCTCGACGACAAGGCGGGACAGCGTCCACTCCAGGGCCGGCCGGTTGACGCGGGGGTGGACCACCTCGACGAGGGTGGCGGCGGAGGTGATGACGCGGAGGTCGTCGGCACGGGCGAGAGCAAGCCATGCGGTGACCGTACGGTCGCGCAGGACAGCCTTGGCCAGTCCCTCGCCGTCAAGGACAAGGGTGCCGCCGGGAGTGGCGGGAGAACGGGTCACGCGGCGTCCGCCCCACCGTTGGCCTGTCCCCGCCGGGCCTGGTGAAGCTGGTCGCGCAGCGCCTGGACCTCGTCGTCGGCGATGGGGCCGTGCTCGGCCTCGGCGACCTGGATGAGTTCGCTGAGGTTGTCGCGCTCGATCTGGCGGGCGACGGCGGCTGCGACGTAGGCGGACAGGCCGGAAGGGCCGCTCCGGGATCGGGCGGCCTCGGCGATGTCACGCGGCATGGTGATCGAATACTTGCCGGTAGGCTCGCTCATGCCCTCTATCCTACCTCTCATCCTCCTACGGCTTACGTCACACCCACGTCGCCTGGCTGATCTCCGACAACATCCCCATGGCCGCCATCCAGCGCCGGATGGGCCACAAGTCGATCACCACGACCATCGACCGCTACGGCCACCTGCTGCCCTACGTCGACCAAGACCTCATGGACTCCATCGACCGCGCCCTCGGAGGCGGGCCGCGAACGATCCGCTCGGTCGCGTAAGCCAGAAACTCGGTCGCGTAAGCCAGAAAGGAGTGACGCACGGTGGCGCGACGCAATCCCGGCCCGGACGGCACGATCCGTAAGGCGAAAAGCACACCGACAAACCCCTTCACCCGCTGACCGATCCGGATCCGGACTCCCCGCCACAGGTGAGTTCTCCCAAGAGACGGGCCGTCCCCGTCGCAACCGCACCATCGCACGGTCCGGTTCCGGACCCAGCCCCATCAGCGGAGCACACCGCCGATGTGTTCACCCGGCGGACGGTCACGACCACGATGATCACCATCGCCCTGCTGACGTTCACCTTCTCCTTCGGCAACGTCTGGGCACTGGGACCGCGCCTGGGGGTGGCACCGTGGCCGACGCCGCTGATCGGCCCCGCGGTCGATCTGTCGGTCATCGGACTGATCGCCGGCATCCGCCATCTCGCGCTCTCCGGCGTCAGAGCCGCTGAGCTTCGCCCCGCCCGAGCCCTGCCGGCCTTCTCCGGCCTGGCCACACCGGCCCTCAACGTCGCCGAACCGGCGGCACAGGGACTGTACGGCAAGGCCGCCTTCGACACGGCCGGACCACTGCTCCTGATCGGCTGGTCCGAAGTCGGACCATACCTGCTCAGCCGCCTTCAGGGCATCCCCGCCATCACGGGATCACTCAACGCCCACAGTCCGAGTCCGGATCTGGACCGGCCGGAACCCGGTACGCCAAGCGACACACCGCCCGGTTCGGCGACCCTCCACGATCGACCAGCCTCTCGCGTCTCTCCCCGGAACGCGGCCGGCCCCCCAACCTCCGAAATCACCGCCCCCGTCCAGCGCGCCCGGGCTATAGATCAGGGGCATCTCATGGTCCAGCTTGCGCACCAAGTTGCTCAACTTCACCACCAGCGGCATCGACCAGCTCACCGCTCTAGCTACACCCCCGGTCGCAGACGGGTCGCGAGAGGTCATACCGGGGCCGCATACAACTCTCGACATTGGGCCGATGTCCGGCTGAGGTCATTCCGCCACGGTGGTCACGTGAATGTGACCGTATTCGGCCTGTCCCTCGCAGAGCTCTTGGCTTTGGCGTCCGCCGTCGTGCTGGTGCTGGCCCGCTGGCTGCCGCCCGGGGCGCGCCGACCCTCGACGCTGGCTGGCGCGGCGGCCCTCGCGGTGTCCGCGATTGTGCTGGCCGTGCTCGGGATCCGCTGGCAGCTTCTCCCCATCCTCGCAGGTGGGACCATCGCGCTGGCGTTCGCTGCTCCCTCCCTGCAGAGATGGCGTGCCGGGCGGCCCGCACGGCGGACCCGATGGTGGCTGGCCCTGCCGGGATCGGCGGCATGCCTGGCCCTCATCCTCGCAGGCGCGACGGCGGCGTGGGCGCTGCCCCTACCCGTGTTCCCCAAGCCATCGGGCGCCTACGCCGTTGGCACCACCGTCGTGCAGTGGACCGACCCTGATCGCGCGGAAATCGCCACGTCCCGGACCGATGACAAGCGGACGGTCGTCGTCCAGCTCTGGTATCCCGCGCAGGGCGGTCCCCCTGCCGCCCAACGGGCGTGGTACCTCGGCCGCACGGCGCAAGAAACACAGCTCGTCGCCTGCGGCGAGGCCGACTACCTCGGCCTTCCATGCTTCATTCTCGATGAGCCGTCACGCGCCCGCACGCGCTCGGTGCCCGATGCCCCAGTGGCCGGCGGAGGCGACCGGTTCCCCGTGGTGCTGTTCTCACCCGGGCTTGGAGGCGTACGCACCCAGAACACTGCCTGGGCCGAGGAACTGGCCAGCCGTGGGTACGTCGTGGCGGCCCTCGACCACCCATACGACTCGGCCGTTGTCACCCTCACCGACGGCCAGACGATCCGCACCCAGGTTGCGGCCACCGGCGACCAGACGGAGGACGACAGGCGCGCGGCCGGGTGGACAGCGGTCAGGGCCGCCGACCTCAGCTTCGTACTCACCCAGCTCGGCCGCCTGGACCGTGGAGAGATTCCGGGTCTCCTGATCGGGCAGCTCGACACCCGCCGCACCGCAGCGACCGGCCACTCCCTCGGGGGCGCCGCCGCCCTGCAGGCCGCCCGCCAGGACCCCCGGTTCGCAGCCGTCATCGACCTGGACGGCTTTCCCCGCGACCCCGCAACGCGACCGTTCCACCAGCCCGTGCTCGCGCTCACACACGACGTCAAGCCGGGCGAGGAGCCGGACTACATCCCGCACCTCACGCGGGTGCTCCAGCTCAGTACGGCGACGGGCTACCGGCTTACCGTCCCCGGCGCGGCACACCTCACCTTCACCGACGCCCCGCTCTTCTTGCCGCCCTTGCCCACGCTCATCGGCTCCCTCGGCCGGACTGCCGGGCCGCGCATCACCGCGGCGGCCACCGTCGCCTTCCTGGACGCCACACTCCGCGGCAAATCCGGCGGCCTGACCACAGCCCTGTCCAGGTACGGCCACCTGACCGTCCTATAGGAGAGGGGCTATCCGGACGCGGATATGACCCCCAGCCGCAGCAGAAGTGTGCCACCGGTGGCCCACTCAGGGCTCAGGTCCTTCGGGTGCTTCGCATTGCGCCGGCCCGCTCGCTCTCTCAGGTCTGGAATCTCGTCCGACTTCAACCGGACGCCTCCGGCGGGGGTACTCGGCTCCGGGATGATCGACGCTGCACCACGAAGGCCGTAAGTGGTTGGGGTGGAAGCCGGATCTCACGGGAAAAGAGGGGAACTCACGGGGAGTCGTAGATCCAAAACGAAGAAGTCCCCGCACCGCGTTTCCACTGGTGAGAGGGCTTTTTCTGCTGGCTTGGCAGGTGCAGGACGTGAACCTGCTTAGGCTGAGCCGACGGTTTTACGGGTTGTCCAACGGTGTCTAGAAAATGCGCGCCATGCCTACGGATGCGGGTGCAGTTTCTGTGAACCCGAACTTCTCATACAGATGGCGGGCATCACCGTCCGCTATCAGGGACACATAAGCAGTTGATGAAGCACGTTCTCCCAGCTCGGCTACCAATGCTCGCATGATCTCCTTCCCCAGCCCTTGGCCTTGATGCTGGGGAAGCACACAGATGTCCACAATCTGGAAGAAGCATCCGCCGTCGCCGATGATCCTGCCCATACCCACCGGCTCATCCTTATGGAATACGGTCACCCCGTACCACGTACCGGCCAGCCCGGCTTCGGCTGCGGCCTGCGACTTTGCACTCAAGCCACAACTGGGGCGCAGCCAGAGGTAAGTCTCTGTAGAGGGAACTCCAGGTCGAACGGTGTATGAATCATGTGACATGGGGTGACGTTACCAAAAGCCCCGGAGCGCCGAGCGCCGGCCTCATCGGCATAAGGGCACTGATGCCGTGCCCGTTGCGTGCCCGTCAGGAGGGTGATCACGGGGGACCACGGATACTCGGAACCCTCCCTCGCAGGTCAGCGTTTCCACAGGTCAGGGACCCAGATGCGTAGAGACTTCCCAAGCCGGCAGCGCGGGTTCGATTCCCGTCACCCGCTCCACTCCCTCGTCCAGCCTGACCAGGCGATCCCTTGATCACTGCTTAAGCTTTCGATCTTCATGGGCATACTGTGGGCACACCACACGAAAACGATCTTCTGGATTCCCTTTGGCATGCCATCTGACCAGCTGAAACTGGCTCCGCGGCAAGCATTAACAGCGGGTTGACGACGGCCCGATCCTCCTCCTCGCCCAGGTTATGTCCCGGTATGAACACTTACGGGGGCATCGGTGAAGGAGAGGGGTGAACCCTAGGACCGAGAGGTGACCGCGATGACACGAGCGTTGCCCGCGCAAACCGCGGACGCCGTGATCATCGAGCAGTCCTGGCGGGAGCCCGAGCGCTTCTCCGCCATCTCCGACCGCTACTACACGGAGATCCACCGCTACGCCACCCGCAGGCTGGGCACCGGCCTGGCCGACGACGTGGCCGCGGAGACGTTCCTGATCGTCTTCGACAAGCGCACCGGCTACGACATCTCACGCGATGACGCCTGGCCCTGGCTGTACGGCATAGCGTCCAACGTGATCGCCCGGCACCGCCGTACCGAGGTACGCCAGTACCGGGCGCTGGCGATGGCCGCGTCGGCGGTGGTGATCACGACGATGACGACCCTGGTGCAGACGACAGGCGGGGGGAGCCTACGATCCCCGCCGCCAACGCGCAGGTGGTGCTTACCAAGATCGCGACGGCCGTACGGAACAAGACCTTCACGCCGCCCCGCAACGATCAGTGAATCTACACCGAGGACCGGAGGCAGAGCTTGCGTGATTACGAGGGCAAGCACCTCACCCCGCAGACGCCGCTGCTGAACACGGTCGACGAGTTCTGGACGCGAGCCGACGGCAAGCGGGTCGGCTACAAGGTGAACGGCAAGCTGCAGACCTCCGCCCCAGGAGGGCATGCGCCGGAGAACCTCTATGCCCTGCTGGTCGCACTACCGACCGACCCCGACGCGCTGCTGGCCGAGTTCCGTGAGATTCACGAGATAGAAGGCGCCGATCAGGACGACTGGATCTTCGAGCGGTTCGCCACCCCCTGTCCCAGAACATCGTCCCCCCGGACCTGCAGGCCGCCATCTTCCGGGCGATCGCCAAACTGCCCGGTGTGATGGTGAACGAGTTGGCGGTCGACGCCGACGGTCGTGCCGTGCCGTCGGTTTCCCGCGTCGTCGAAGGGTGGCGCGACTTCGAGATCCTGCTGGATCCGGCGACCTACGCCTACAGAGGCAGGCGCGAGACCGCGATCAGGGATTACGAGGAACAATACCCGCGGCCGGGCGTCGAAAAGTTCACCGTGAAGGACAGCAAGCGCGTCCCGATGGCCCCGCATGTGGAGTGGAGCATCCAGAAGGGGACAACTTGGCAGATGTCCACCCGTACCCAGGTGGGCATCGTCAACGAGGCCGGACAGAAGCCGTAGGCCCGGCTCAGGACCGGCTCTGGCGGACTCCGCCCCGCTACATCTCCACGATTACCGGGGAGCGGTGATGTCCGTGATCGGGTCGCCCTCCACCAGCACCGGGTCGCCCCGGAGCCCGGGCGCCACCGCCCCTTTCAGGAGAGATCTCGTAGCCAGGAGGCGATGGCCGCCCCGATTTGATCGGGAGCGTCTTCTTGAACCATGTGGCCACCCGTGATCGTGATGTGTGCCTGATTCGGCCACGACCGGGCGATGGCCCGGTGTGCTTCAAACATCGTTCCTGGAACCGCTTCGATGAACAGCTTGGGAACCGAAGACTTAGCGAGCCATTCCGCATAACGCGTGACGACATCGTGAACATCGCGTGGTTCGCCCGCAACGGGAACCTCGCGCGGCCAAGTCAGCGTCGGTCGGCGTGACTCGCCCGGTTCCGTGTAGGGACGACGGTAGACGGCCATCTCCGCCTCCGACAGCCCTCGCAGCACCTCTGCAGGCAAGACATCGTCGACGAAGAAGTTTTGGTCGAGGACCATCTCTTCACCCGCAGTGGAGCGGATCGCCTGGAAGAGCGCAACCGCAGGCTCCGGCCAGTCGCTCCACGAGGGGATCGGAGCCACGAACGCCTCCATGTAGGCGATACCCCGGAGTGCGGAAGGCTGACGGTACGCCCAATCGAAACCCAGGGCCGAACCCCAGTCCTGCAGCACCATGACCACCCGCTCACCTACGCCGAGGGCCTGAAGGAACGCATCGAGATAGCGGCGATGCTCGACGAAGCGGTATGAGCCCGGCCCGCTGGCCGGAAGTTTCGCGGACTCGCCCATCCCGATCAGGTCCGGGGCGATGCAGCGCCCTTTGTCCGCCAGATACGGGATTACATTCCGCCATACGTACGACGAAGTCGGGTTGCCGTGAAGAAAGACGATCGGATCACCTTCTCCCTCCTCGACGTACGCCATTTCAAGCCCATCGACCTCAATACGACGCTTCCGATATCGTTCCTCAGTCGAGATCATGACTCTCCTCATTTCCGCGGCTTCTTGCTTCGGTCGGAGATTCTGCAGCACGACCCGGGTCTTGCCACAAGCCCCCCCGTGCGCCATAGTGTGCAACCGCTGTCAGCCTTGGCCTCACGAGGACCCGGCGACCTTCGAGGCACTGTTCCAGGCCGCGGCTGGCGACGTACACCGCGAGGAGTTCCTGCGCGACGTCTTCGAGCACGCCCTGGAGCCGGGCGACCGGCGCGACCAGACAGGAGTGCGACCGGCATCGCGTTCTTCGCCGGATCGTCCCGGCTGTTTTCAGGCTGTGTGCCGGTAGGCGGTGTAGGTGAGATAGCCGGCGTCGCCGCCCTCGTACCACGTGGACTTGTCGTGAGGCGCGATCGGCAGCCCCTGACGCAGTCGTTCCACGAGGTTGGGGTTGGCGATGAAGGCGCGGCCGAAGCTGATCAGATCGGTGCCGAGCCCCAGCCAGTGATCAGCGGCCGCCTTGTCCGTTTGCCGCGGGCTCATCGGGGAGGACGGGTTGACGATGAACGTGCCGGGTCAGGCCTTGCGCAGTTCGACCAGCACGTCCTCGTCGGCGGTGGCCTCAAGGTGGATGTCGGCCAGGTCGAGGGGGGCGAGTTCGGCGAGCAGCGCCCCATACATGGCGGGGATGTCGCTATCCTCGGCACCCCAGATGCCTGCGCCGGGCGAGAGGCTGAGGCCCGTGCGGTGGCCGCCCACCGCCTTCACGGTCATGGAGACCGTCTCCACCGCGAACCGGATCCGGTTGGTGATCGATCCGCCGTACGCGTCAATGCGACGGTTGGCGGTGCTGGAGAGGAAGTGGGCGATGAGGTACCCGTTCGCACCGTGCAGTTCCACACCGTCGAAGCCGGCATCGACGACCCGGCGGGCGGCCTCGGTGTAGGAACGCGCCTGCTCGGGCACCTAGGCGGTGTCCAACGTCCGCGGCATGGGGGCCGGCTTGGGCCAGGCCGGGGTGAACACCTGCCCGATGGCGGGGACGGCCGAGGGGCCCGCCGGCCGCGTCCCCGTGGTGTCGGGGTGGGAGACATGGCCCGCGTGCATGATCTGAGCGAAGATACGCCCGCCGTTGGTGTGTACCGCATCGGTGACCGGCCGCCGGACCGCGACCTGGGCGTCGGTGTACAGTCCCGAGGTGCCCGGGTTGGACTGCCCAATGAGGCTGGGCTGGATTCCTTCCGACCTGGGCCTTGATTGTTTTCAGTGTCCTTCGGTCTTGCTTCGGCGATCTGTAGGCTGGAAGCGCCTCTGGCGATCAGCTTGCTTCGCGCAGTGGCTGGAACTGAACGCTCAGCCGCATCTCCAGAGCCTCAGCGAGCCGCTCCAGCATCGGAATGGTCGGCATCGTCCCGCCCGCTTCGAACCGTGCCACCGCCGGCTGCTTCAAGCCAGTCCGCTCGGCCAAGTCGCTCTGGGTCAGGCCAAGCTGCTCACGGCGCAGCCGTACCGCCTCACCCAGCTCGAACCGGATCCTGGTGGCCTCATACGCCGCCCCGGCCCCAGGGCGGCTCATGATCTCGGCCCGCTTGGCGCCCCAGCTCTTGCGCTCACCCATACCGCTCACTCCTCGTCTGCCGTGTGAGCCTCGGCGATACACCGCTGCATGGCCCGCCACGCCCGCTCGATCTCAGCGGACTCGCGCATCCGCTGCTTGCGGAACACCGTCAGCATGATGATCCGCCGACCCGGGGCGATCCAGTAGGGGATCCGCACCGCCTCCCGATCGAGGTGGAAACGCAGCTCACGCAGCTTGCCGCGGAGCCGACGGGTGTAGGGCTCATCCAGCAGGACGCCACGCTCGGCCAGCAGGTCGACGTAGAACGCCGCCGTCTCCTGCCCCTCCTGATCAAGCGTGTCGAACCACTCATCAACCTCTGGCTCCAGTTCCACCTCTCCCCACTTCATAACACGGACGTTATAGCGACGGCAAGTACCACGTCCTGAAAACGCTCCTGCTCTTCCTGCCGAGAAAGGTCCGCAGCGGAAGACCCATGAGTACGCCCTCCCCGAGGCCAGTCGTCCGGCTTCCCAGGCAACGTTGATCACGTGCCGGATCCGTGCCAGAACAGGCGGGGAACACCGGTCACTCACGGGGGCTCACGGCCACTCGTCCCACCCCGAGCTGCACCCCCGTTTTCCCAGGTCAGCCCACCAACGCCAGCGGCCGTTTCCCAAGCTGACAGCGCGGGTTCGATTCCCGCCACCCGCTCCACGCCAGAAAGCCCAGGTCAGGGATGATTTCCCGATCTGGGCCTTGATTGTTTCCGGGGTCATTTCCCCCTCGCGTACCAGTTCCGCGCCAGATCAGTTGATCTTTCCCTCGACGGGAGGCTCGTCTTCTTCGGGCTTGAGCCCTTCCCTGACGATCTCCCCGAGGGCGTCGGCGATGGCCGCCCCCGTCCTTGGCCACGTGCGGATAGACCATCACCGCCTTGGTACTGGAGTGCCCCATCCGCGCCATCAACTCCTTGAGCGACGCCCCGGTCATCGCCGCCGGCGTGTTGCCCGTGTGCCGCAGATCGTGAATGTGGATCCTCGGAATCCCGGCCTCCGTGACGACCTTGGCCCAGACCTTCGTGAAGTCGCTCCGCCGGAGCCGGGCGCCCTTCTCCGCCACGAAGACCAGGCCGTCAGGTGCCGGCGAGACCGGCAGAGTTTGGACGCCAGTCGCCCACGAGCGGGAGACGGCGTTAGCTCGGAGGCAGGAGCCGGGCGAGCCAGTCGGTGCGGGTTCGGCGGGCTGTGGCCGAGATGCGTGCCTGCGGGTACAGGGCGTCGAACCCGTGGAAACCGCCCGCCCAGACGTGGAGTTCGGCCTGGCCGCCGGCCGCCCAGATGCGGGTGGCGTAGTCGGTGTCCTCGTCTCGGAAGACCTCGGCGGAGCCGGTGTCGATATAGGTGGTCGGCAGGCCTGAGAGGTCGTCGGCCAGCGCGGGCGAGACGTACTCGGACACCTCGCCGCCGGTGAGGTCGCCGAGAACGGCACGCCATCCGAACTCGTTCATCTCGCGGGTCCAGACGCCGGGTCCGCCGGAGTACTGGCGGCTGGAGATGCTGGCGTTGCGGTGGTCGAGCATGGGGCAGATCAGCATCTGCGCGGCGATCACCGGGGTGCCGAGATCGCGGGCCAGCAGAGTGACGCCAGCGGCGAGGCCACCGCCGGCGCTGGCGCCCGCGACGACGATCCGAGCGGGGTCGATGCCCAGTTCTTCGGAGTGTTCGGTGATCCAGAGCAGTCCCTGGTAACAATCGTCCACGAGGGCGGTGCCGGTGGCCTCGGGTGCGAGCCGGTAGTCCACGGAGACCACGACCGCGCCGAACTCGTCGAGCCACTCCAGCGGAATGTCGATCTGCGAGAAGCGGTCGCCCATGACCATCCCGCCGCCGTGCATCCAGTAGACACAGGGGGCGGCGGTGGCGCGATCGATGCTCGCGGGGCTGAAGACCGACAGGGGAATCAGGGCACCGTCCTTGGCGGGCACGGTGATCTCGCGCCGGTCGACCTGCCGGTGTGCGAGCAGGGAGTCGACAGGCGTCGAGGGGAGCCCCCGCAGTTGCGCGAGTACTTCCAGGCTGAGCTGGGACATCAGCGGCATGTCGGCCAGCAGCTCACGCAGTTCGGGGTCCAGGTCAGGTCGTGCCGCGGTCATGGTCGTTGCCTTTCGTGGGGTGGTGCCGACAGTCGGACGAGGACAGGGGCCTCCTCGGCAGGCGTGGCGGCGGCAGGCTGAGGGATCGATCCGAGGTTCAGAAGGCGGCCTTGCCACGGACCGGGATGTAGTCGGCGTACTCGGACTCCTTGGCCAGAAGTCCGTCGATCCGCGCCACGATGGCCTGGGCGTCCTCGCCGGCGAAGATCCGGTGGTGGTCCTCCTCGCCGGTCCACCCCTCGGTGACGTGGACGACGTCGGGGTCGGACGCGGAACGAGAGACGAGGTAGACGACGCAGTGTTCGCTCGCGCCGGGGTTTCCCTCGTTCAGGCCGGTCAGCAGCAGGGCGACCAACCGGTCGCCCATTCCGGGCCTGGCGGTCAGGGTGGCGTTGAAACCGTAGTTGGCGATCATGGATATCTCTTCTCGGTGATGGAGTGAGGTGGTTCCATTCAACCGAGATGAACTGCGGAAACGTTAGAACGATACTCGCCTGTACTTGCACGATCCTCGCAGTTATAGGAGTTTTAGCGCGGAATGGTGCTGCAATGGACGCATGTGTCTCGAAGAGCTCCGCGCCCTGCTGGCCCGGCACGCCCGCCCTGACTGGACCACTGCCATCGACGGTGTCCTGATCTCGAAGGTCGATCGACCGGATCCGCCGGCACCCTCCATGTCCGGCACGGTGCTCGCAGTCATCGCCCAAGGCGCCAAACGCCTCGCGCTGGGTGACCGGGTCTACGAGTACGGCCCCGGGCAGTACCTGGTCGCATCCGTCGACCTGCCCGTCACCGGACAGTTCACGCAGGCCGAACCCGAGCAGCCGGCCCTCGGCCTCGGTCTCACGCTGGAACCGTCCGCCGTCGCCGAACTGCTGCTGCAAGCCGGCCCTGGAGACATCCCTCACACCGGCGGAGGCGCGCCGCCGGGGATCGCCGTCAGCGACACCCCGCCCGCGCTGCTCGACGCGGTGGTCCGGCTGCTGCGCCTGCTCGACGAACCCCGCGACCGCGCCGTACTGGCCCCGCTGGTCAAACGCGAGATCCTGTGGCGCCTGATCGTCGGCGAGCAGGGCGCGGCGGTGCGCCAGCTCGGCCTCGCCGACAGCGGCCTCAGCCATGTCTCCCGGGCCGTGCGCTGGATCCGCGAGCATTACACGGAACCCTTCCGGGTCGAGGACGTGGCACGCCTGTCCGGCATGAGCGTCTCCGCCTTCTACCGCAACTTTCAGGCGGTGACCGCGATGAGCCCCATCCAGTTCCAGAAACAGATCCGGCTCCAGGAGGCCCGGCTGCTGCTCGCCACCCACCCGGGCGATGTCACCGGGGTCGGCCACCGCGTCGGCTACGACAACCCGTCGCAGTTCAGCCGCGAGTACCGCCGCCGGTTCGGCGTACCCCCGAGCCGGGACGCGGCCCGCCTGCGGAACACCGCACGCACCCCCGTGAACGTCCTCCCCTGAGTCGGGCCGACCGTCGAGGAGGATCGTGCAAGGGAAAGCGAGAATAGTTCTACTGTTTTCACAGGTCAGAGCGATTCAATGGGATCACCGGTTCTCCCGCCGAGCGGGAAAATGCCTGCCCATCCGCGGATCTCACCACATTGCGAGGATCACAGCATGAAGACGGTTCTGATCACTGGTACCTCATCCGGATACGGGCGCCAGACCGCCCTCTACTTCCACTCGCAGGGGTGGAACGTCATCGCCACGATGCGGACGCCGCGTGCGGACGATCTGCCTGAGTCGGACCGGCTCCGCGTCATCGAACTCGACGTGACCAAGCCCGAGAGCATCACCGGCGCGTTCGAGGCGGCGGGGCCCATCGACGTCCTGGTCAACAACGCGGGCGTTCCATCGATCAGCGTGTTCGAAGGCACCCCCATGGCCCGGGTACGGGAGGTTTTCGAGATCAACACATTCGGTGTCATGGCGACGACGCAGGCGGTGCTTCCCCGGTTCCGCGAGCGCGGCTCCGGCGTGGTGGTCAACGTGACCTCCAGCGTGGTACTGGGCCACATGCCGCTCTCGGCCGTCTACAAGGCGAGCAAGATGGCCATCGAGGGGTTCACCGCGTCCCTCGCGCTCGAACTCGCGCCCTTCGGTGTGCGGGCGAAGACGGTCGAGCCGGGCGCCTGCCTGACGACGAACTTCGCGGCCAAGGCGGCGAACGGCGGGTCGCTGGAGGAGCTGGTCCCGGCGCCCTACGCACCGTGGGCGAAGAAGGCCATGGACGGCTTCACGGGCCAGGACCTGTTCACCAAGGAGAGCGACGTCGCCGAGACGGTGTGGCGAGCCGTGCACGACACGACCGGCCAGCTGCGATTCCCGGCCGGTCCCGACGCGGTCTGGCTCGCCCAGGTGAAGTGATGAACCAGCGGGTAAGGGACGTCGCGCTGATGCCACGAGCCGACGCGGTCCTCGATCCCCGGAGCCCGCGCGACGTTGATCCTGGAGCACTATGACGACAGACAGGTGGCGGCGAGCCGGCAGCAGGATCGAGAACGACGCGACGCCGCCGAACCGGGTGAAGTTCTGCAGCACCGGGTCGAGCCCGAAAGCCAGGAAGATCACGGTCAGCAGTGCCGGAAACGCGGTCTGCGCCAGTGATGCGACGTACGGCGAGCCGTGGACGGGATGGATCCGGCCGAACGCCGCGGGCAGCACCCCGGCCCCGGACATCGAGTGCATGTATCGGGTGAGCACGTTGTGGAACGCGAGCACCGCGGCGAACAGCGGGATCGGCGACAGGATGCCGATGTTCTTCTCGCCGACGTCGCCGAGGTACCGGTGGCCGAGTGGGAAGACGATGTCGTCGACATGACCGGGTTCGGTGAGCCAGTCGTTGAACGAGTGGCTCACCGACGCCCATCACGAGCCTCCAGCCGGTGAAGGTGGAGAAGAGCGCGATCACGATGACCACGGCGTAGGTGGCCCGCGAGATGGTGCGTCCGGAGTCCTTGGCCTCGCCTCGGAAAACCGCCGTCGACTCGAAGTCGGCGAGGGTGAACATCAGCGCCAGTGCAGGAGAGCCATGACTGATTCTCTTCCAGAAGAACGGCGAGAGCGAGAGGCTTTTGGAGACGCCCTGGCCGATGTGAAGGAAACGGTCTTGATTCGGCTTCGCGGGCATGAGCGTTCACAAGAAAGATCATCGGTGTGCCCACGTGGGCACACCGGGCCGGCAAGAGCCGGCAGAACCTCGCAGAATCCGCTTCAACCCGATCACCGTAAGCAGCGAAAACAGCGAGCCCGCAGGTGAGAACCCTGTTGCCTGTCCGGTTCGATTCCCGTCACCCGCTCCAACGTCAAAGGCCCAGCTCAAGAATGTGATCTAGAACTGGGCCTTTCCTCGTTCCCCTGGCGCTGACGAGTCCCGAGCAAGCCTGTCACGGCTGAAGACCGCTACCACGGAAGGGGCAGCGGAAGCCTACGGACTGAGCCTCGAAGTCGCCGCCTGCGACTTATGCGGTCGCGAGCTGTCGGTGATGCACCGTTAGAGGCTCGATTTCAGTGGTGTCGTCGTCGACGACGAGCTCGACACGGAACCGAACCCCCATTGCCGCACCAAGGCGCAGCAGTGTCGCTATATCCGGAATGCCGCCACCGCCCTCGATGCGAGACAGGGCGGGTTGGGACATCCCGGAGCGCTCCGCTACGACCTTCTGAGACAAGCCTCGGCGCTTACGAATCTCACGCAACTGGTCTCCGAGCTCCAGGTCACGGCCCGCCTGCTCGTATTCGGAGTGGGACTGCGCATCCGCCTCCATCTCGCGCAGACGCTTCGCCTTGTAGGTTTCCCAACGGCTGTGACCCATCATGCGCTCCTCTCGAACACGTGCGTGGTGGTTAGGTCGTGCTCTGCCTCACACCGCTTCTTAGCGGCGATCGCTCGGTCGATGTCGGCGGCCTGCGTCCCGTCCTGGGTCTTACGGAAGACCGTCAGGACCACGATCACCTTGTTGGACGGCTTCCAGAAGGCCAACCGCCAGGTCGTGCGGTCGAGAGCAACACGCAGCTCGTGCACACCTTCGGCATCCTTCAGCTTCTTCACGTGATCCCCATCAGGGATGCCACCGGTGACGAGGTAGTCGTCTACGTTCCGCATAACCCGCTGGTAGAGCGGAAAGGAAAGCCCGTCCAGCCAAGACTCCACCTCCGGCTCCAGGCCGATCTCTCACTGAGACATACCATCAATAGTATATGCACTCGATGGTAACCCGTGGCGGAGATGAGTACCAGGCCCACCCCCGCGTCCACTCCTCGATCTTGGTTGCTCGTCCAAGTCCTCCCGGACGGCGTTGATCACGCGCCAGATCCGTACCAGAACAGGCGGGGAACCACGGTCACCCACGGGAAACCACACCCCGCCTACCTGCCCCCCCGTTTCCCCAGCTCAGCCCACAAAGAGCAGCGGCCGTTTCCCAAGCTGACGGCGCGGGTTCGATTCCCGTCACCCGCTCCACCGTCTTTAAGCAAGCACCTCTGGCAGCAGTCTGAACGCCGACACATGCCGAGGACGGATCAGACTGAAGCCCCGCCGGTCGATCGTCGCAATGTCGTGCAGCGAGGCGACGGTCTTGATCGCCTGGGAGAGGACCTCGGTCAAGGGGCCGGCGTTCTGGGGCACGGTGGCCAGCGGGAAATGACTCCTCGCGTGCACCAATGCCAAGCCCACACCCGATACGACATGTTCGTCACCTCGCAGCGAGTGGACCGACTCAGCCCCCTCGGCCCTCCCTCTCGACGACCCGGCCGGGTAGCGCCTCCTGGCGGGGACGCGCTGTCGGCCGTACTACCTCTGCACCGCGCTCGGCCAGCAGTTCGGTCAGTTCGGCGGCGTTGCGCTGGGAGTTGTCGGCACAGCAGTTGTTCGTCAGTACGTGCATGGTACGGCTCTGCTGCGCGAGGCGCGCGATGCGGGCGGCCCAGTGCTCCAGCTCGGCCGTGGAGTACAGATAGCCGAAACGCTCCTCGATCCGCTTGCTGGTCCACTGCCCGGAATGGCCGTGCAGGCGCACCACGGCCAGGTCCGCGGTCGCCGCGATCACCGGCGGCACCGAGGAGGAGTGGCCTTGTGGCATGTCCACCGCCACGTACGGCAGGTCGTTGGCGGCCAGGAAGCTCAGGGTCTCCTCACGTCGTTCCCCGGTCATCCACGACCCATGGCGGAACTCCACGCAGATCCGCATCGGTGAACACCGGTCACGACATCGCAGGATGTAGTCGCGGTTGGCGGGTCCGGCCGGAAACCACGGCGGGAACTGGAACAGCACCGCCCCCAGCTTGCCCGCCTCGTACAGTGGCCGCAGCGCCGACATAGACCGGTCCCAGACCTCCTCGGCGATCCCCGCCCCCACGTCACGCAGATAGACCCGGCTCTTGGCCGTACGCAGCCGATCCCGCAGGTCCTTGTAGAGCGCCTGCACCCGCGTCGGATGCTGAGTGAGCAACGAGAACGCCTTGACGTTGAAGACGAAGCCGTCAGGCGTACGGTCGCGCCACAACTCGGCAGTGCGTACAGCAAGCGGGTGATAATAGGTGGCGTCGACCTCGACCAGAGGAAAGGTCGACGCGTAGTAGTCGAGCCGTTCCTCCGGCGTGGTGGCCGTCGGCGGGTACC
Source organism: Streptosporangium sp. NPDC004631 (assembly GCF_053601935.1). NCBI lineage: Bacteria > Bacillati > Actinomycetota > Actinomycetes > Streptosporangiales > Streptosporangiaceae > Streptosporangium > Streptosporangium sp. NPDC004631. The sequence continues at coordinate 40,972 of NZ_JBSGCR010000037.1, forward strand.
AGCCCGACTTCAGCAGCGACCGGTCCGTCCAGGACGCCGTACCGACAAGAATCTTGCCCATGGCAGGTGAGCTGCCCCGGCGCGGCCGCCTGACACCAGTCAACGATCGGCAGATCGGCCGCTCGCGAGTGCCGGCGGCGCCAAGGCGTTCAGAACGAGACCGCCCACGATGAGGTACCGCCTCACCCAGCTCAAACCAGATCCTGGTGGCCTCGTATGCCGCACCTGCCCCAGGACGGCTCATAATCTCAGCGCTTGGCGCCCCAGCTCTCGCGCTCGACCATGCCGCTCACTCCTCGTCTGCCGTGCGCGCCTCGGCGATACGCTGGTGCATAGCCCGCAGCGTCGCGCCCGATGGGAAGGCGAAGGTGTTTCCCGCGTGACGCAGCGCAGGGAAGTGAACGCCCGAAAGCCCCGCCTCCTTGAGCGCCTTGGCCCAGATCCGGAAGAAGACCGGCCTCCTGAGCATGGCTTCCTTAGCCCCGAGGACGACGAACGCCTCGTCACCGTCTCCGGCGTGCGTGTCCAGGTGAACGCGGAGCTCAAAGATCACCACCTTTGGCAGAGGGACCGTGCGCGTACCGGCAGCCGACTTGGGCGGTCCGATGGGCGCCGTCCTCGTCCACCGGGCCGGAGACCTCAACCGCGTTCTACGCCAGCGCTACCACCGCGAAGCCCTCGCCCAAGAGTTTCACAAGCGGTGCATCCCGGTCCGCAGAGCACTTACGGCACGCCATCCTGAGCTACTTGACCAACGTAGCGGCGGATGAGGCGAACCGATGATTCTCAGCAGATTTCAGGAAGATCACTGAGGTCTCTTCGCTGAAAGCATCACCAGCCCTATTCCTGACACGAGAAATCCACATGACAGTACGAATAGCGCCAGGTCCGGCCACGAGCCTGGCTCCATCACGTCCGAGCCCAGCGACGCGCCACCGCCTATCGCTTTATCGCTTCCCTCGTCCAGATGCCCCGGATCGACGCCAGGCGCGCTCACGTCGTAGGTAATCACCAGAGATCGTCGAGGTCGCCGATCCTCTTCCGGAGCACGCGAGCGTCTTTCGTGAGCAGGGCGTGAACCACGGCGTCCAGGAGCACGCGAAGCTCGGCAGGGTCAGGACAGCATCTCCCCGCAGGATCCCGCCGGATCGAAAAGCCGATGCCATGGATCTCGTAAGAACAGCGACCAGGCGCGTAACCCCTTTTTCGCCACGCCGGGCCAGTAGCGCTCATACTTCAGACGAGCGACCGCGATACGCCCCCGGTAGACAAGCTCGGGATCACCGGAACTCCTGCGGCAATTCTCTGCGAACGCCATGGACCATCAGCGCGAATCTGAGCCGGACGCCTACGCGCCATGACCCTTTCGTGTGATCGACATAGCGCCATCCTGCCACAGGCCGAACTTCGGGCAAGACGCACTTGAGCGGTACCACCCTCACGATCGCCCGGCGGTGGCCGATCTCCGTGTGTGAGTGGAGACGATCGACGATCCGGAGTTTCGTTCCTCAATCCGGCCCACCGCATTACATAGGGCTGGCCGTTGACCGGTCGACGTAGCCTGACCCGAGTGAGCCGTGTCCGTGCCGTTCACCCGCTCTCCTTCTTCAGGGTCCTGGCGGGACGGAATCACCTCCGGCACCATGAGCGGGGGCAGCCCTTCCGAACTCGGGGTGAATCGAAGCCCCTATGGTTCAGGGCGAGGTGGGCTCGTTCAGAGGGCTCATCCGGTCGCGTGCCGCGACAGCCAAGGCGATGAAATCACGAAACCGTGCGAACTCCTCCTGGTTCATCTTCAGTCTCACCCCGCCCATGACCTGGTCGTCGCCCCGCCTGGCGCCGAGCCGAACCGTGAACCCGTCGCCGCGCGGCTGGACATCCACCCCAAGAAACGCCACATGGTAGCGGCTGCTCTCGGACAGACCCCGATGAAAGATTTCAAGGGCCCTACCGTCCTGCACCAGGATGTAATCACCGAGCTGAAACTCCGCCGCCATAGCTCCCGCTTCGAAACCGTGTGGATAACAGTGCCCCGACTGGCCCATACGGCGGCAGTGACAGCCGAACACCCCTCAGCCACATCGGCCTGTGGCCGGCGACCCCGAAGTTGGACATCCGGCGATGATGTCAGGTGACGGCACCAGGAGATCAAGCCCTCATGCGCAGACCACAGCGCCTATGGAGAGATCGGCGTCGTGCCGGACGCGTGCCGGAACAGCCCTGGAACAGGCGGGGAACCCTGGTCGTCCACGGGGACTCACGGGAACCACGCAACGTCTACCCGAACGGGCGTTTTCTCAGCTCAGCCCATCAATTGACATCCAATGACCGAGGAACGTCCACCGGCCGGCGTACACGCGAGGACGACCTTGCCCCTCCGGGGTGGGACGAGGCGGACGGGGAGGAGTGCGTGTCCGTGGTGAGACCTCCACCATGGAGCCATGAGACAGGACGACACCTCACCCGACGCCGCCGAAGCGGTCGCGACCCGCGAAGATCTTGCTTGCTACGTCGAGGCCCTTCATGCGGAGCTGATCAGCGGCGCGGTCTGGGAGAACGATCGCCTGGATCGTTTCCTGGAAGCACTGGCGAGCTGGATCAGATCCTCTCCCGGCTACTACGCGAACACGGGCCGTCCCGCGCCCGATGACGTCTCCTGGTCGTTCTTCGCCGGCGCACTGGGGGCGGCAGCGATCTACGAGTAGGCGTGCCCGTCAGAAGGGCGACCAAGGGGGACTCACGGAGAATGACGGATACTCGAAGCGCTCCCCCGCAGGTCGGGGCGTTCCCCCACGCAGCGCCCAACCTCGCCGGAGACCTCCCGAGCGACAGCGCGGGTTCGATTCCCGTCACCCGCTCTGCCCGCCAAGGTCCAGGTCAGGGGTCGAATCCTCGCCTAGGCCTTGATCATTTCAGCAAGCCTGCCGATCTTATGTCGCGAGCGTTCTCCAAGGCGGCACATACTGGGGGAGATGAAACCAGCTAGTGGCGCGCCCCGCCATCACCTGTCCACAAGTCCCTTCAAACCTCCGCCTCCCGCCCCGCCCGCCGAGCGGTTCAGCGTGAACGACCAGGTGACCCACGATCGGTACGGCCTTGGTGTCGTCATCGGCGTAGAAGACGAGGTCGCCGTGGTCATCGATTTCGGATCACGGCAGGAACGCATCACGACACCATTCAACAAGCTGTACAAGCTCTGAGACCACTGCCCCGCAGGGAGGCACACAGCGCGGATTCGCCCCCGTCACCCGTTCCACTCCCCCACCCGCCCGACCGGGTGATCCCTTGCCCCATCCACGGCATGGGTGCACCCGGCGGCAAGCCGCCGACCGGTCATGCGCCGTGGTGCCCCGGATCCTCCGGACAGCGACCCCACAACAAGTCCACGACGAGTACCTGAACCAGCGATTCACAGCGTGAGTCGACCGTAAAGCAGCTGTCCGGAAAACGTGGGGCACATCATCGCCGAGCCCCGCGTCGGTCTCCGCCTGCGTAGCGGCCAGCGAGTTCGGTGCCGATCCGCGCCAGCTCGGCCTGGACGGATTCCGGTTCGACCACCTCTACCGTCGTGCCCCAGCCGGCGAGGTTGCGGGCGATGTCCAACGGGGTCGGTGCGGCGAGGCGGACCCGGACTCGCCCGTCGTCGAGCTCGCCGCCGGTGTGACAGTGCCGGCCGAACTGGTCGCGCAGTATCGGCACGTACCGGGCCTCGATGAGCACGGTCGCCCAGGTGCGTGAACGCCGCCGCTCCACCTCGCCGGCGACCTGTTCCCACGCGGTGGTGAGTGTGAAGTCGTCCGGGCGCTCGGCGGGCCGGTCGGTCGGCTCGGCCTCGATGATCCGGTCGACCCGGAAGGTTCGCCGCCCTCGTTCGGTCCCGGCGAGCAGATACCAGATGTCGTCCTTGTCGACCAGGCCCCATGGGTCGACCAGCCGGTCGGTCCGCTCTCGGGCGGCGTTGGTGTAGGTCAGGCGGACTTTCCTTCGGCGGATCACGGCGGTCTGCAGCAGGTCGACCATCTCGGGCCGGCGGCGGTCACGCTCGCCCCACCGGGTGGAGTCGATCATGGTGGCTCTGGCGGCGGCCTCGGCATCGGCCCGGAAGGTCTGCGGCAGCGCCCGCACGAGTTTGCGCAGCGCCGCTCTGACCTCGCCCGAGACGGCCGCGGCCGGGCCGGCGAGCAGGAACAGCGCCTGCGCCTCGGTTGCCGACAGGCCGCTGAGGTCGGTACGCGCGCCGCCGACGAGCGACCAACCGCCGCCCCGTCCGGGCTGCGGATACACCGGGATACCCGCGGCGGACAGCGCCTCCAGGTCGCGGCGGGCGGTGGCGACGGACACCTCAAGCTCGTCGGCCAGCTCGGCGGCGGTCACCCGGCCACGGGCCTGCATGAGCAGGAGGACGGCGACGAGTCGGTCAGCGCGCATGTCCCCAGCTTCTCCAACAAAGTGCTCAATTGGTGAGCACTTTAAGGCGGAGGATGGTCATTGTCACCGACCGCGGGAAAGGAACACCAATGTTGCGAGGGCTCACCACGATCACCTTCTTCGCCGACGACATCACGGCCGCCCAGCAGTGGTACACCGAGCTACTCGGCATCGAGCCGTACTTCGTGCGCCCGATCGAGGGAGCGCCCGCGTATGTCGAGTTCCGCATCGGCGACTACCAGCACGAGCTCGGCATCGTCGACAGCCGATTCGCCGCGCACAGCCGGCCGGACCAGGCCGGAGGCCCGGTGACCTACTGGCACGTGGACGATGTCCAGGCCTGCTTCGAGCGGCTGCTGTCCATGGGCGCCACGGAGCACGACGGGCTGGTCGAGCGCGGCCCCGGATTCGTCACCGCGTCCGTGGTCGATCCGTTCGGGAACATCCTCGGCGTGATGTACAACCGGCACTACCTGGAGATCCTGGGCCGATGACGCGCTTTGAGGACGCCGCCCAGTGGGAGTCGTGGCCGGCCGGGCGCCACGAGGCCGAGGGCGGCACCTGGCTGAAGACAGCCGGGAAACCGCCGCCCGGCGCCCTTTCTACGGTTCTGATTTTTGGGACCGGTGTTCCTCAGGGCTTCCCGCGGGGGGAGAGAGCCGGACGGGAAGCTCGCTCCAGCCGTGGAGGATGAGAGAGGGAGACCGCCGCAGCCGGGTGGTGTCGGCGGCGAGGTGGAGATCGGGGAAGCGCTCGAACAGCGAGGGCAGGGCGGTGAGCGCCTCCTGGCGGCCCAGGGGGGCGCCGATGCAGCGGTGTACCCCGATGCCGAAGGCCAGGTGCTCAGCCGGGGCTCTGTCGGTGTCGAACCGGTCGGCGTGCGGGCCGTGCTGGTGAGGGTCGTGGCCCGCGGCGAGGTAGGTGGCGAGGATGGCGTCACCCGCCGGGATGCGCACGCCGTCGACGTCGAGGGGTTCGACGGCGTATCGCAGCGGAAAGTTGGCGACCGGAGGGGTCCAGCGCAGAGTCTCCTCGATCACCGCCTCCCAGGTGACGTGCCCGGCGCGGACCCGGTGCAGCTGGTCGGGGTGGGTGAGCAGGGCGTGGACCGCGCCGCAGATCAGGTCGACGGTCGTCCCGTGCCCGGCGCCGATGACCGTCAGGAGGGTGTCGCGCAGTTCGTCGTCGTTCAGCCGGTCGCCCTGGTCACGAGCGTTGATCAGCTCTGTGGTCAGGTCGTCCCCCGGATGCTCGCGCTTGTAGTCGATCAAGGCGGGAAACACCCTGTTGATCCTGGCGAAGGTGTCCGCCGCCTGCTCGGCGGTGGCGGTGGTGTCGACGAAGGCGTTCCCGACCCGGGTGACCTCGGGGCGTAACGTGTCGGGGACGCCGAACAGCTCGCAGATCACCCCCAGGGGCAGCGGGTAGGCATAGGCGGCGCGCAGGTCGACGACCTGGCCCGCGGGCACGGTGGCGAGGCGGTCGAGCAGTTCGGCGGTGATCCGCTGGATGATCGGCTGCATGGCCTGGGTCCGGCGGCCGGTGAAACTGGGGGCGATGAGGTTGCGCAGACGCCGGTGGTCCGCGCCATAGGCGTTGACCATGTTCCGCATGCCGATCCACAGGTGCAGCCAGCCCCATTCCGGCCGGGTGGCGACCTGCGGCCACAGACTCCAGTGCCGGCGCGGGTCCTTGCTGACCTTGGGGTCGAGGATGACCTGCTTGAGCAGATCGTGCCGGGTGATGGCCCAGGCGGGCACACCACCGGGGAGTTCTACCTTGACCACGGTGCCGAGGGCACGCAGCCGGGAGACTTCGCCGGGGATGTCGGTCCCGCGGGGGTCCAGGACGATGGGCCGAGAGGTGGTGGTCATGCGAATGCTCCTGCCTGGTGAGGCGTGCCGGCGAGGCCGGGCTCCGTCCTGCCCTGGTGAAACGGCGCCGTTTTGATCTGGAGGCCGGGTCTGGGGGTGCGGTCACAGGCGTCGAACAGGCGGAGCGTCGCCAGGGGGCGATCAGAGTGGTTCGCCGAGGTGGGGAGGAAAGGTGATGGCGAGGTGAGCCGTCACGTTCCAGGGATCGGGTTCTGAGCTCCGGCCTGGACCGGCGACGGCGCGGCCGTGTGGTCGCCCGGGCCACCGGTGGTCAGGGCCTGGGCGGAGTCCCGCACGGCTTCACCCTGCGCAGTGAATTGGTTACATGGATTTATTTGGATGATAAAAGCGGAGATATCGTGAGTCAACGGCATTTCAGATAGGTTATATATCTTGTTAAGGAAACTTCGGTGACTTCCACGACAAAACCAGGCGTTGACCAGTGCCGTCCCCGTCCGGGTCAGGCCAGGCCGCTCACGGCGCGGCCGTACCGGCGAGTCGCGTCATCACCGATACGTCGACTCGCCGGCGAGCACGCACCCGGCACGGTCCGGCTCTTCTTCTCGGCAGGGGTCGGTGAGCGCCCGACGTTGGCGACGCGCCGGCGGCACACCACCCCGCTCTACCCGTCGAAGAGGTGCCCGAGCAGCCTCGGAGGCGGTGGGACCGGGCTGAGCCGGTACGTGGAGGGCGGCTCCCGGCGTAGCAGGTGGCGGACCAGGTAGTCCCATCGCTTGCGCAGGACGTAGTGCTGGTATCCGTGGAACGAGTGCTCGGCGCGCGGTACGACGAGCACGTCGAAGTCCTGATCCGCGGTGATGAGCCGGTCGACGAGGCGCAGGGTGTGGTCGGGCATGACGTTGTCGTCCATACCCCCGTGAATGAGGAGCAGCCGAGCGTGAAGCTCCATCACCTCGTCGATGTTGGACGTGGCGGAGTACCGTTCCGGGTCGACCGGGCCGTCGAACGCCTCGGCCCACGAGGCGTTGTAGATGCGGTTGTCGTGGTTCCCCGCCTCGGCCACGGCCACGGAGAACGTCTCGGGGTGGCGCAGGACCGCCTTGGTGGCGGCGAAGCCACCGGCCGAGTGACCGACGATGCCCACGCGGGTGACGTCCATCCACGGACGCGTCGCGCTCAGCTGCCTGATGGCGGCGACGTGGTCGTGCAGGCCGCCCGCCGACGCGAGGTTGCTGTACGAGTGGTCGTGGAAACCCTTGTCACGGCCGGGCGTTCCCCGGCCGTCGATGGTGACGACGACGAACCCCAGGGCGGCCATCGCGGCGGTCTCACCGTCCCCGTAGCCGCCGTAGAACGACGGCTCGGCCCGGTTGACCTGCGGCCCGGGGTAGATGTGGTCGATGACGGGGTAGGTCAGGGCGGGGTCGAAGTCCTTCGGCCGGTGCAGCACCCCGTAGACGGGGGTGATGCCGTCGGCGGCCAGGACACGCACCCGCTCGGGAGCGGACCAGCCGTGTTCGACCAGCCGGCCCGTGTCGGCTCTTCCCAGCTCGAAGACGGCGTGGCCGTCGGCGTCACGGAGCAGCCAGGTGGGAGGTGTGGCCGGCGTCGACCGGCAGTCGACGAACCATCTGCCGTCGGGCGAGCTGGACAGCTGGTGGTCCTGCTCGTCGTCCACCAGGACGCTCAGGGCACGGGTGCCGAGGTCGATCCTGGCCAGGGTCCTGGCGTACGGGTCGGCCTCCGAGGCTCCGGAGACGACGAGGTGAACGGCGTCGTCGCCGACATGGAGGATCTGCCGTACCTGCACGTCGTCGTCGGTGACCGTCCCCCGGCACTCTCCCGTACGGAGGTCGTAGAGATAGAGCCGGCTCTTGCCGTCACGCTGTGAGAACCACAGCACCTCGCCGCGCTCTCTCAGGACGGCGACGACGGGCGGGTCGTAGAAGTACTGGTTCAGGTCGACCCGTGTGGGCCCACACTCCCTGACGACGGTCCGTGTGCGCCCGGTCCGCGGGTCGATCTCGATGAGCTCGACGGAGAGCCGGTCTCGCGCGTGACGCACCCAGTAGACGGCCTCACCCGAGGGGTCCCACCAGATCTCACCCCAGGTGACCGGTGACAGGTACGCGACGTCGAACGTGGGACCCTCCACGTCGACGACCTGGCCGGTGACGTCGACGACGACCCATCGGCCCTGGGGCAGCGGCTCGCCGGGCAGGGAGTACCTGTAGGAGCGCACCCGGGAGCGCCCCCCGCCGTCCGGCGCCCAGTCGAGGAGGTGGCTGGTGCCGACGCCCGACTGGTCGATCCGGTGTGTGAGGATCCGTCGCGAGTCCGGCGACCACAATGCGCGAGGCGGCCGTGGGCCGAGGCGCAGCAGGTCCAGGAGGTGTCGCTCACCGGCGGCGTCGGGCTCCTCCGCGAAGGGCATGACGTCGCTGCCGCCCCGGGTCAGCGGCCGGCGTCGCCGACCGGCGGCGTCATGGGCCCAGAGGTCGTGCTCGTGCGTGAACGCGCGCCACTGGCCGTCCGGCGAGGTGCGGACGGAGCGCCGGTGCGGCACGTCGTCGAGGATCTCCCGCAGCTCGGCGGTTTCGAGATCGAATCTCCACGTGCGCTCGAACGCGTCGAACGTGAGGGCGGACGGCGAGAGCGACACCTCGCCGATCGGAAGCCGGTCGGCGTCGACCGGCCTCCCGGCGGCTCCCGCCAGCCTCGTCGCCAGGTCGGTGTGGTCGAAGGCGTCGCCTCGCGTCCGCCGCTCGGCGTCGACGACGGTGTACCGTGAGACGCCGTCGGCGTCGAATCGGTACCAGCACCGGGTGGCGTCGATCCAGGTGACGACGAGGCGCTCCCCGGGCACCAGGTCGGCACGGTTGTGGTCCAGCATCTGCTCGGCGAACGCGTACGTCGCCCGTGGCAGCGTGTCACTCATGCGGTCCTCCCGATTCCGTGGCCGCGTAGTGGCAGGCGCTGAGGTGGTCGCCGCCCGGCCGTTCGACGAGTGCGGGCACCTCGACCTCGCATCGGGCGTCGGCCTTCCAGCAGCGCGGGTGGAAGGGACAGCCCGAGGGCGGGTTGGCGGGGCTCGGTACGTCGCCGGTGAGCAGCAGGGCCGGTCGGCGTCGCGACGGCACCTGCATCGTGGGAACGCTGGCGAGGAGTCCTTGCGTGTACGGGTGGGTCGGCCGTTCGTAGACGTCCGCGACGTCACCCGTCTCCACGATCTTGCCGAGGTACATGACGGCGATCCGCGAGGAGATGTGCCGCACGACGGACAGGTCATGTGCCACGAAGACCACCGAGAGCCCGAGCTCACCCTGGAGCCTGGTGATGAGGTTGAGAACCTGCGCCTGAACCGAGACGTCGAGCGCGGACACGGGCTCGTCACAGATGAGGATGTCCGGTTGGAGGGCCAGGGCGCGGGCGATGCCGACGCGCTGCCGCTGGCCCCCCGAGAACTCGTGGGGGTATCGGCCGCAGTGGTCGGCGTTGAGGCCGACCATGGCCATCAGCTCACGCACGCGTTCGTCACGGCGCCGCCGGGGCACGAGGTCACGGTGGATGTCGAGCGGTTCACGGATGATCTGCCGCACGCTCATCCTGGGGTCCAGCGCCGTGTACGGGTCCTGCAACACGATCTGCACACGCCGGCGAATCCGCCGTAGCTCCCCGCGTGACAGGGACTGCATGTCGACGCCGTGAACGAGGACCCGCCCGGACGTCGGCCGGTCGAGCGCCGTGAACATCCGCACCAACGTGGACTTGCCGCAGCCGGACTCCCCGACGAGGCCCAGCGTCTCGCCGCGGCGCAGGCTCACGTCGACGCCGTCGACGGCCTTGATCGTTCCGCTCCGCCCCCCGAGAAACCCTCCACCCGTGGGGTAGTGACGCACGAGGGCCTCGGCGCGGAGCACCACGTCATCCGGTGGCGGTACGAGCTCATCGAGCATTGACGATCTCCTGAGACAGGTGGCAGGCCACCGCGTGTCCTTCGCTCACGTTCTCCAGCGTCGGCAACTGGGCCCGGCACCGGTCGACGGCCAAGGGGCATCGAGGGTGGAACGGGCAGCCCGGGGGGATCGCGACGAGGCTGGGGGGCGAGCCGGGAATGGGCCGCAGGTCCGTGCCGCCGCCGTTCATCTGAGGCACCGAACCGAACAGTCCCGTCGTGTACGGGTGGACCGGCCGGTTGAACAACTCGTCGGCGTCGGTGATCTCGACGATCCGTCCGGCGTACATCACGGCGACGCGGTCGGCGATCGTCGCGGCCACTCCGAGGTCGTGAGTGATCAGAACCAGGCCCATCCGGCTCTCCTCCTGCAACTCGGCCAGGAGGGAGAGGATCTGCGCCTGCACACTGACGTCCAGCGCGGTCGTCGGCTCGTCCGCGATGAGCAGCCTGGGCCGGAGCGCCAGCGCGATCGCGATGACGATGCGCTGCCGCATGCCGCCGGAGAACTGGTGGGGGAAGTCGTGATACCGCTGCTCGGCCGCGGGGATTCGCACCCGCGCCATGAGCTCGATCGTCCGCTCCCGCGCCTGCGCGCGCGACACGCCGTCCCGCTGCCTGACCGCCTCGGCGATCTGGTCACCCACGCGCATCACCGGGTTGAGGGCGGAGATCGAGTCCTGGAAGACCATCGCCATGGTGCTGCCGATGTGGCGCCGCCGGGCCGCGGGCGTCAGGGACCGCAGGCTGCCGGACGCGATCTCGACCTGCCCTCCGGTGATCTCGACCCCGGTCGGCAGAAGGTCCATGAGCGCCAGGGCGGTCACGCTCTTTCCGGAGCCGGACTCGCCGAGCAGCACCAGAGTCTGCCCCTCCCGGAGCTGGAACGACACGCCGCGCACGACCGGGAGCGGCCGTTGCCGCCGGCGGACCGCGACCGACAGGTCCGAGACCGTGAGCAGGGGCGGGCCGGACGCCGAGTCACCGGCCTCGGCGGACCCCCCGTCCACGGGGGCATCTCGGTCGACGTCTCGTGAATGCATCGCTGTCCTCCTCACCGTGACCGCGGGTCCAGTGCCTCGCGCAGGGAATCTCCGAGCAAGATGAAGCTGAGCACCGTGACGCTCAGGAAGAGCGACGGGTACACCAGCAGGTGGGGGTGGGTTTGGAAGTCGTTCTGCGCCATGGACAGCTGCAGCCCCCATGAGATGGCGGGCGAGTGCAGGCCGACACCGAGATAGGTGAGCGCCGACTCGGCGACGATCACTGTGCCCACCGTCAACGCGGCCAGCACGATGAGGGGGCTCACGGCGTTGGGGATGACGTGGCGCACCATGAGCCGCAGGTCCGTGGCCCCCAGCGCCCGACCGGCCGTGACGTAGTCGAGCTCCCGGACGGACAGGACGGTCGACCGCATCAGCCGGGTGAGCGTGGGCCAGCCGAACAGCGTGAGCGTCAGCGAGACGGACCAGATCGACCCCGAGGGGAACGCGATGAGCACCACGAGCGCGCCGAGCATGAAGGGAAAGCCCATGAAGACGTCGATGAGGCGTGACAGGATCCCGTCCAGCCAACGGCCGTAGAAGCCGGCCAGCGTCCCGAGGACGATGGCGACGGCCGAGGACGCGACCGTGACGAGGACGCCCACGCTGATCGAGGCGCGGGCGCCGTGGATCACGTTCGCGTACAGGTCGCACCCCTGCATGTCGAACCCGAACGGATGGCCCGGAGCCGCGCCCATGCCGCTCAAGGCCAGATCACACCGTCGGGGATCGCCGTTGCCGAACAGGCCGGCGAACAGGTCCGGCAGGAGCGCCACGGCCATCATGACCGTCACGAGCGACGCGGCCAGGAGGAAGGTCGGCGAGCGGCGCAGCCGCCCCCAGCCGCCGGCGTCCGGCGACGTCTCCATCTCGCCGTCGGCGGGGTCGGACGACGGGGTCAGCGCCTCACCTGCGGACATGGGAGATCCTCGGGTCCAGCACGCCGTAGAGCAGGTCGACGACGAGGTTCGCGACAAGGAAGGTGAGCACCAGCAGCGTCGCGACGCCGACGACGACGGGACCCTGCTGCTGCTGGATGCTGGCGAAGAGCAACTGTCCTATCCCCGGTAGGTTGAAGACCCCCTCCACGATCAGCGTGCCTCCCAGGAGGAAGCCGAGATCCGCGCCCAGGTATGTGACCGCGGGAATCAGCGAGTTCCGGAGCGCGTGGCGCATCACGATCCTCCGAGTCGGAAGGCCCTTGCCGCGGGCGGTACGGATGTAGTCGGCGTCGAGGCTCTCGATCAGGCTGGTGCGTACGAGGCGGGATACGGAGGCGATCCCGAACGTGGCCAGCACCACCGCCGGCAGCAGGTAGCTGCGAGGCCATCCCTCCGCGATACCCGAGATGGGCAGCCACCGCATGTGGACGCCGAAGAGCAGCTGAGCCGTGTAGGCGACGACGAAGATCGGCACTGAGATCGCCACGATCGTCAGGATCATGACGATCCTGTCGAGGGTCCGGTTCTTGCGCAGTGCCGACAGGACGCCGAGCGCGAGGCCGGCGAGGAGCTCCAGAACCCAGGCGGTGAGCGCCAGGGTCAGGGTGACCGGCCAGCGGTCGGCCATGAGCTCCGCCACGGGACGTCCGTTGAAGTCGGTGCCGAGATCGCCTTGAAGGACGCCCTGTACGTAGTACCAGTACTGCACCGGAAAAGGTTCGTCCAGGTGGTAACGGCGGCGCAGCTCGGCGATCACGTTCTCGGGCAGGGGGCGGTCACCGGCCATGGCCCGGATGGGGTCACCGGGCAGGGCGTACACCAGGATGTAGATGAGGAGAGTGACCCCGAGGAATGTCAGGATGAGGGCGATCAGCCTCATCGCGATGTACCGACGCATGGAGTCCCTTGCTGTGCGCGCTCGGAGCGGAGCCTGATGGGCCCCGCCCCGAGCATCTTCGATCGTCTGCCTGCCGAGCAGGCCCTACTGCTTCACCGTGACCTTGGTGATGTTGATCGGCGTCAGGTCGATCTCAACGTCCGACACCTTCTCGCTCCAGGCGTACACGTAGCTGTCGTAGAACAGCGGCACGACCGGTGCGTCGGCCAGCGCGAGCTTCTCGGCCTCCACGTACTTCGCCGTCTGCTCGGCGTCGCCGCCGGCGGCGTTGCCCTGCTCGATCAGCTCCGCCATCTGCTTGTTGACGTAACCCGTCGAGAACTGGCCTCCACCGTCGGCCGTGAACAAGGCTGTCAGCAGCTCGGCCATGCTGGGGTAGAACGAACCCCACATGCCTCGGTACGGCCCGTCGACACCCTTCTTTCCGAGAGCCTCGAAGAAGGCCGTGAAACCGGGCAGCGTCTTGATCTGGACGTCCTGGATTCCAAGGTTCTGCCGGATCTGATTGGCGATGGCCGTGAACAGCGGCTCGTAGCCAAGACCTCCCGGCAGCCAGATCTGCATCGCGCCGCCACTCCAGCCGCCGGCCTCCGCGAGAAGCTGCTTGGCCCGTGCGGGGTCGAAGGCGCAGTAGTCGCAGAGGTTCGCCGGCGACCCCTTGTGCGTCGGGGACGTGATCGACTTGGCCGGGTCGTTCAGGCCGCCGAAGATGGACTTGTTGATGGCCTCCCGGTCGATGGCCAGTGAGATGGCCTTCCGAACACGGGGGTCGCTGAACCGCTTGTCCGTCAGCGGGATGCCGAGGAACTGCAGAGCCGGAGCCTTGAACGCGCTGAACCGGTCGCCGAAGTCCTTCTTGACGTGTGGCCACTTGTCCACCGGCACCCGGAAGATGTCCACACCGTTCCCCTGCGCGTCCGTGTACGCGGTGTGCAGGTCGCTGTAGAACTTGAAGACGACGCCGTCGGATCCCGGCTTGGGCCCCTTGTAGCCGTCGTACCGGTTGACCTCCATCGAGACGGTGAGGTTCGGCTTGCCGGTGAGCTTGAAGGGACCGTCGCCGATCGGCGCCTTGTCGAAGGCGTCAAAGTCGTCGAAGGCGACCTTGGGCAGCGGCATGAAGGCCGGCCCGGTGGCGACGGCAAGCGGGAACTGGCTGTCGGGGCTGGTCAGGTCCACCTCGATGGTGTGCTCGTCCACGACCTTGAGCCCCGACATCGTCTTGGTCTTGGGCTCACCCTTCGACGGGTTGAGGTCCGCGTATCCCCGGACGTTGGCGAAGGAGCCGCTGTTGGCCCACGCGTTGGGCCCGTACGCCGTCGCGTTCCACGCGTCGACGTAGTTCTGGGCGGTGACCGGCTCCCCGTTGTGGAATGTCCAGCCGTCCTTGATCTTGATAACCCAGCGGCGGTTGTCGCTAGAATCCATCGACTCCGCCTGCACCATGGTCAATGTGCCGTCGGCGCCCAGTCGCATGAGAGGGGCGAACAGGGCATTGTACTGGTTGTACGAGTACCCGCGACCAGGGGTTAGGTGGTCCGGGATGGAGTCGGCGATGGAGAACACGGCCGGCTTTGCCGCGGCCGGCTTCGTCTCGTCCGACTTCGCGGTACCACTGGAGCAGGCCGTGACCACGGCCAGTCCAAGGCTTGCCGCAATCGCGACAACCGCTCGACGCTGGAACCTCATCTCCATAGCCTTTCTGCCTATGCGCACCTCGGCGCTCCGCCCGAACCCAGCGGCGCCCGTGGCGGCCGACATGCCCGGGGTCACCCGACCCGACGAGTCAGAGGTTGCCAGGCTTTGAAAGTTCAGTCAATACTAAGAATTCAGATTTCTCGAAGGGGTGGGCATGGACGACAGTGGTCGGGGACGAAGCGCGCTCGAATTCTCCGAGCAGCTCGGGTACATCGTCGACAACACCGGATGGATGCCACGGCTGAACGGCCGGGTCCTCGGACTCATCCTGGTCTCGGACGAGCCGCTGTCACAGGCAGACCTGGCCGAGCGTCTCCAGACAAGCAGCGGGGCCATCTCCACCGCGATACGCATACTCCTGGAGAAGGGCCTCCTCGAACACGTCAGCGGCCCCCTGTCCCGCCGCAAGTACTTCCGCGTCCCCAGCTCGGCCTGGTTCGCCATCCACGAGGACAGTCTGCGGACCGTGCACCGGTACCAGGAGATCGCCGAGCGGGCCCTTGAGTCACTTGAGGCCGGCGGCACGGTCGAGGGCAACCTCAACCGCATGCGGGACTACTTCGCCCGTGTGGAGCAGTGCTACCGCGAGGCGTACCCGACCAGAGCGGCGTCAGGCAACGTCTACCCCGTCGACGGCGGCGCGTAGGCGCCGGTCGCCGGCCTGACGGTCGCGCCGGACGATGTACGGCGGATCACGCCCCGCCCCTCGGGCCGGCGTGACCCGTGCCGTCGAGGGTGAAGTGGCGCAGGGCGGTGAACCGGGCCTCGACGCGGTTGAGCCACGAGCCGCCGGCCGGGGTGCGGGCGGTCCCCACGGTTGCCGTCCGCGGCCCGGTCACCGGCCCGGAGGTCCTTCTCCATGCTCAGACGCGGGGAGAGGTCGTCTCCCCGATGGCGATGCGCACCTCCGGCGGATACGTGCCGCGCGGGCACCGGCAGAGCTCCAGACTCCGCGCCCGAGCGGAGAAGGCCATGGCCATCGTGCCCCGCGCATACCGTTTCCGCCCGATCTCTAACCGAAGGGCCAGCCTGCTTGAGGCAGTGGATCATGGATGATCATGCATGGACGGACTCCGTCCACCCAGTCACCGGGCAGACGCACGCCGGTCGCGAGGTCCATGACCGCCATCATCTCCTCCAGGGTGAAACCTCGATTCTCCTTCCGGAGGATAGGGTTGATCAAATCGATCTGTTCTTCGACGGCGTGAATCGCTCGCGGGCGCGGAAATTCGGAAGACTGAAAGTTCAACCACTTCAGGTTGATCTCACCTGCCTCCGCACAGGCCAGGCGACTGTGATATCCCGCACTCCATGATATATTCCACAATCGGCCGTTCACACTGAGGTTCTCCAGGACGACGTTCTCGCTGATGTAACTCTCCTCCGGCTGGAACAAGAAGTAGCCGTCGGTGAACATTTCAAAGAACACGACAGATTCGGGGACCGATAGAGGCTCTTCGGCGACGGCCATCTCCTGGATGTCGACATCACCTGACACGGACAGCGCGTCAGCGATTTCACCGACCCCCGGAACCGCTCCATCAGTTTTGTAGACGGTCCAGCCAAAACCCCCCGCCTCCAGCCACTGATATGTGTCCAGGAACTGCCTATAGTGGGCCACTGTCTCGACAGGCACGTATCTCGCCCTTCCTCCGAACGGCGGCATGGGAGTCGGTCCCCGCCGACCCCATGCCATATCTCAACCTCATCGACCTACTGCGGGTTCGTCGGAATCCCGCATAGCCCCTCACGGGAGATAGGATCGTTTTGCATCGTGTCGAATCTATTCGTGAACTGATCCCCGATCAGGACTCTGTCAGCATTGTAGAACCGCGCCAGATAGAGACCGGCGTCCCCATTGTGCTGAGCGATGATCGGACAGAGAGAGAGATCTCTGTGGAGCGGCGCTATGCTGCGCTCCATCGTTGACGCGAAGGGAAATTCATCGCACTGCTTCCAGTTTGCTGGATTCGGGTCATTGGAGTTCGCATATCCAGGCCACATGCGATTGCATCTGGCATTCGTATCGCCCTGATTAACGTCTCTCTGCGCTTTGCTCTCTCGATGCAGAAAAACGGGATTACCGTTCACGTCACACCCAAAGATGTTTTTGCCTGGCTTGTCTGGATATGTTTGGGTATCTGGATGCGTACAAGCGTTCCAGTAATGCTGGAAGGCTTGCTTGAACTGCCAAACTCGATTACCATTCTTCGATATGGCAGTATAAGTCCACTTGACGGCCGGCTTTGTCTTGTAAAAGATGCAGCCGCCTGCGGAGAATGCTATGTATGATGCGGAATCACATCGGATCACATTGCCGACAACGTTCTTCTCCAGAGAGGTGAGGAACCTCCATCGAGTATTTGGCCAGTCGGGGAAGTTGACAGAGGCGCGAATAGTCGTGATGCTTACGCGTTCGTCGTTGCGAACTGTCGTTCGGGTTACCCATTCATTTACCCGGTAGACCGGAGCCTTTCTCGGGTCGCACCTGAAGCGGAATGTCGCGTGGCCGTCAAGAATCCAGTTGCTGATGAGATCGGTCCGGTAGTTGGATATCGCCTGACCTCCACGGGAGGCAACCACATCACAGCGGTTCTTGTTCCCGATATCGACGGTCAGCGTCATCTTCTTTCCCGGCGGCATCGTGCCGCTAGTTCTGTTGTTGTATAAATATGCCTCCACGACAGTGTCGCGGGCAGTGTCTCCCTTAGACCTGTCGAGTCCGGCCAGCCCGTTAAAAGTATATCCGATGAGCATGACATCAGCTATGAAGTACTGCGCCGGCTCCGGTATGCATGGCGTCCCCCCCATACACCTTCCGGATTGCCAATAGGCTTCCACCCTGCCCATCTGACACCAACTGAAGTGATTCATCACCCACCCCTGAGGGCGACCGGCCAGACTCTCGCGTTCGGCGCACTTCCCAGGCGTCATCCGATCAAATATGTTCGCTGCATTCGGCGGAACGTTCACTGGGGCGGGCAAGCCTGGGGCTGCGACCGGGACTCTACTCGCGAGTGGCCGTGTGGTAACTGGAGTAGCCATGTCGGTTTGGATTTGTGCGGTGGTTTGAGCCCGGTCGTAGATACGTACCTCATCGATGAGGCCGCTGAAGTATTCGCCCCACTTGGTGTCTCCGCCAAGATGGAGTGCGCCGCCGTCGTCTATCAGGTTGCCGGTCGCGGCGACTTGACCGGCCTCATTCCCGTTCACGTACAGGCGGATGACGGTACCGTCGTAGGTGACGGCTACGTGACTCCAGGTGTTCAGAGGAAGAGTTGAGACACCGTTGACTATGTTGTGACCGATGGCATCCGGTTTGAGCGCCCATCCTGAAGGAGCGGTGCCATTGGAGGCATAGAGGCCGTAGGCAGAGCCGTTGGCATGATCTTTCATCAGCACAGTGCGATAGCCGTCGGCAGCAGAGGGGTTCACCCAAGCTGACAGTGTCATTCCGGTGCTCAGCCGCAGTGAGGTGCTGTGCGGCACAGTCACCCAACTCCCGCCGGCACCGCCGAAAGACAGCGCGTTGCCGTACTTACCGCTGACCCAGGTGACAGCACCGGCCGTGCCGGTGTTGTTGTTACCTGAAGTGTCAGCAACTGTGAACCCCACCCCCTCCTCCATCCCATACGCCGCCACCAGGCCATCGCTCGGCGCATTGCCAATCGTAAAAGACCATGTATAAGCCGATGCCATGGAGTTTCCGGCTCTGTCCCTGGCACCACTAACCTCCGCTGTATACATGCCGGACACCAAAGGCTGCTGCGATCTGAAAGACCAGCCGGTTTGGGTTGGACCAGCGGAAACCGATCCAGGAATCGAACTCCCTAGAGAGTTCTTTAATGCTACCTGAACCCCTGTAACCTCTTCATCGAACAGAACGTATACTTCGGAAACAGCAACGCTGGTGGCGCTGTTCACCGGGTCGGTTTCCAACACTATCGGCGATGTCGTATCCGGAGCGGGGTTATCGACCTCTGGGTTTTCGTCAATGAGATCTCCTGGCGAGACCTCAAACTGCTCAGTGGAGTTGTCCTTCTCATTGACGGCCTGTGTGTCGGTTACATCGCTGGCAACAGGCAGGGTATCGCCTGCCCTACCAAGGGCAGGGTTGGCATCGATCGCTTTCGCGACGTTTACATCTGTTATCCCCGGCTCACTGGGAAGAAACCAGCCAGCCGCGCCGATCGGCTGCTCTGGCGCTTCATATTCGACGAACATTACGGGCCCTCGGCCACCAACGCCCGCCCATTCGGAGGATAAGTATTCACGGTAGTTGGAGCCGCCGACGGAGTCACCATTAGCAGCAATCTGCAGGCCGTAGTTGGGGGCACCGTTGGCCCAGTCCCGTACGATTCCTTCGATGGAGTAATACAATTCCTGGGAGGGTGCGCCGCAGTTGATGTAGGAGCCGTCGCGCTTCATGATGCGCCCCACGCCGCCCCCCTTGATCGCCTCTCCCCAGGTGGTGACCGAGGGCTGCTGATTCCAGCGTAGATCCACCGCACTGGAGGCATTGAGTGCCCAGTCACTGGTGACGCGCCGTACCACCATCTTCGGAGTGTCGACGTCGCCACCGCAGTGGGTGGTGATGTAGTTCCACGGCCGGATGTCCGCATTCAGAATCGGCAGGCCGTACCAGGGCGCGTTGCTAAGGTCGTACTTCAGGTAGGAGCGGTAGATATAGTGCGTCGAGGTGGAACCATCGAAGTTGTTCCTCCCTGCGAGGATGGCGTCCATGTACTGCTGCGCGCTACCCACCGAAAAACGCGTGTCTGTGCTGACGAAGGTGTCGGTGGGGAATCCGGCTCCGTACCAGGGGGTGGGGTTGCCGACCAGTGTGACCGGATAGCTGGTCGCCGGGTCGGCCAGAAATGCGACGTCGGGAGTGTAGAGAAGGTCGGCGCCGTCAAGTTTGGTATCAACGCTCCTGATCCGGCCAGCGGTAACCGATTGCGCAGCTTTCGCGTCCAACATCAGGGCCGGCGTGACGTCGGCGACCTTCTTGCCGTCATCCAGTACCTCCGCATGGCCGGACCGCGCGCGGTATTGCAGCCCGTCCCCAGCGTCGATTGGGACGCGAAAGGCAAGCGGTTTGGCTGGTCTCTGTGTAATGACGATCTTGTGCTGAATACCGGTCGGTGTGACCTGGACCACCATGTCAATGCCGTCGCCGTAGGCATTGGTATAGGTCGCTGTGTTGTCGGCAAGAGTGGGTTGCGGCAGTTTGACCGGAGCGGCGAGACGGGCCCGCCCCTGGGGGGTCTTGACGGTCAGCAGTTCGGTGTCACCACCGGCAGACAACCTCACCTCGCCCTTGACAGCCTTTGGCGTGATAACGGCACCATCTTGGACCAAGGCGGTGTCGATCGCGTGCCAGGCCCCGCTCTTGTTCTTAAAGCGGATAGGCGTGCTGTAAACATAGGTGCCGAGGGACTTTCCGCCCGGGCGAGCCACCGTTGTCATGTTCTCGGTGTTCAGGCTGGAGATCTCCACCTCCTTGCCCAGACGTTTGGCTTCGGCCTTGGCGATGTCGGTTGGACTAGTGGCTTGAGTAGGTCTTGATTGTTTGGGGGTAGGCGATGGTTCGGCAACCGCGGGAAGAGTGGCCACAAGAGAAGTGGCCAATCCGAAAGCAGCAATGAATGCGCGGCCGCTGGAAGGCTTCCTCGACTTTCGCATAGATGTGATCATTTACACCCTTCGAGACTCTATGGACAAAACATATTGATCGTCGCATAATTTACAGATGCAAGTAAAGAGCTTTTTCTGCAACCGGAAGGGTCTCGTCCGTAGTCAAGGGCGTAGCCGATAGCAGCTGACCATGTACTGCTTCAAACCACATCACAGGTTTTGATTTATAGGTCTTCCGAATCAGCTATAGAGGATGTCTGAAAAGCGTCAGGTTGACGCCCGATTGAACCGACGAAGCAGAGTGATGGCTATAGCCAGGTAGATGGTGTTCTCCAAGGCAACGGGCGGGTATTCGCAGTCCTTACTGACGAAGAAATCTAGGCGTCGGGGGTTGCCCGGGGTGCTTACCGGTGCTGTCTGCCCAGGTGACAGCCTGGGAGTATGAGGTATTCGGACAGAAGCGGGGAACTGTCCGGCGCGGAGCGACAGCGGCGTGAGGCGCTCCGGCTTCGGGCAACGGACATGTTCTGCGGAGGAATCACTGCGCCGCGGGTGGCCCAACTACTGGGCGTGACGCGCAAACCCGCCTTTGAGTGGCATCGGACCTGGCTGAAGGGCGGTAAGGACGCACTGGTGCTGCGTTCCTCAGCGGGTATTGAGATTGTCATCGCTCACTGATCTTTAATTCGTGATGTTCGGTGATCATGTGAATGTGTTGGGTTGCTGCGGTATGTCCAGGTCATGCGGTATGCGCAAGGCGGTGGGCTGACCGCCACCCAACGAGCCAAGCGTGAACAGGTACGACTGCGCGCGGCCGAACTGTTCGCCCGCGGCTACACCGACACCGAAGTCGTCAAAGAACTACGGGTCACGCGGATATCGGCCAACCGGTGGCGCCGGGCCTGGACTCAGGGTGGCGGCGCGGCCCTGGTCTCCAAGGGCCTGGCGTCGCTGCCGCGGCTGGGTGATGCGCAGTTCGCCCGGCTGGAGGTCGCGCTGATGCAGGGGCCAGCCACGCACGGCTGGGATCACCGGTGCTGGACGCTGTCGCGTATCCGGCGGGTGATCGGCCGGATGTTCCACCTGACCTGTTCCCTGCCGGGGGTGTGGAAGCTGCTCAAGCGGCACGGCTGGTCGTGTCAGGTGCCGGCGCGCCGGGCGAGCGAGCGGGACGAGGAGGCGATCGCGGTGTGGAAGACGGAGGTGTGGCCGCTCGTGGAACCATCGCGGCGGACCTGGGCGCGTGGGTCTGCTTCGAAGACGAGTACGGCCTGTCGATGGGCTCTGGCAAGATTTTCGTGACGAGGTAACAGTGAGCCTTTTTCATCTTGCTTCACGGAGTTGAAGCGTGAGGATCGCTTTGACGAGTTGACCTGCGCGAAGGGGGCAGCAGCGTAGCCTGCGCAGGATGCGCCAGGCCTTCAACTGCGCATTCGCTCGCTCACCGGGGCCGCGAAGCCTGGCGTGGGCGGAGTTGGCGCCCTTCTGCGAGGCGGGCTTGTTCCTGCCCTTGTACGGCACGCGGACGTGCTCACCGGCGCTGATGTAGCCCTTGTCAGCGAGTGTGATCAGGCCGGCGGTCTTCAAGCGACGCGGGATGCCCCGGATCCGGGCGGCCGTCAGGTCGTGCGCCGACCCTGGCAGCGAGCCCGACGTCCGCAACAGAGCGCCGTCCGGTGCGGCCAGTACCTGGATGTTCATCCCGTGCTGCCGGTGTTTGCCGGAGTAGCAAGGCCGGTCGGCGGCCACTCGATCGATCGGGACGAGGGTGCCGTCCAAGACGACGAAGGCGTGTCCGGCGCGCTTGGCGGCCCGCAGGGCCTGCTCCAGGGGCGGCGATCGACAGGCGAGCAGTGTGATCGCCTCGCGGATGTAGCGCCAGGCGGTGGCCACACCAACCCCGAAACCGGCCGCGACCTCGGCGAGTGTGTCTCTCCTTTGCGCAGGTGAACGAGAACGAGCGGGGCTTGGCGGCCGGGGTTGAGACGGCGCCAGGGCGAACCGATCGCCTGGCGGCGGATGAGGCCGGACAGGTAGGACAGCGTCTGATGTGACAACGACAGCGCGGCACGGTAGAACAGCGACTCGAAGCCTCTGGTGCATAGGTTGATCTTGGTCGACAACCCTTCTACCAGGGGCTTCCTTCTTTGTCGATCAGATGTCGCACGCCGCACCGCGTCCATGACCTGCGGCTTCAGATTGAAAAAGGCTCAGTGCGTGTTTCCGTTCATGTGAGCAGGACGCGTTTTCGGAGCAGGGCGAAGCCGGCACGGCGATACATTTGCCGCTTGAGCGTCTTGATCCGGTTGATCTGGCCTTCGGTGGGGCCGGAGCTCCATACCTGGGTCAGGCCTGCGGTGATGGCGGCGCGGTCGTTGTGCAGGTTGCCGGCGAAGGAGCGCAACGCGGGAAGGTCGTCGGC
>NZ_JBSGCR010000038.1:0-54244 GCF_053601935.1 Streptosporangium sp. NPDC004631
GCCAAGGGCGACTCCGACTCGCTGCCCGACACGCAGAACGACCTGTTCGGCGAGGCCCGGTCCCGCACGGCCAAGACCGCCGAGGGCGGCGGCGGCGCCCGGCGCGACGGGTGGCGAGGGCACTGAGGCGACCTCATAGATTCGGCTGTGCGCGGTCATCAGTGCGCGGTCATCCGTGCCCGGCCATCCGCTAACGGTCGCCCGCACGTGTCTGTGCGTGTCTGTGCGCGATCAAGACGGCCGGGCCGTGACGAGACGATCCGCGTAGTCGGCCGCCCTAGTAGCGCCACCTGTAGCAGGCCGCTCTTTTGGCCGGGTCGTTGTACTTCCAGCAGGGTTTCTGGGCGAAGGTGTGGGTGGACACGACGGTGCCTTCCGGCACGGTGCCGGCCGCGGCGGACTGGGCGGACATCGTCGCCGGGACGATGAGAGCGGCGGCCACCATCGCACCGGCGGCGAGAGCGTTTCTGAGCTCGATCATGAGAGATCACTCCATGTCGAATTGGTTGCGCCCTGGGCGATACCCGGGCCGATGAAAGGCCGAATCGGCGCCTCGAACGGAACCGGAACGGCCTCTAACCTGTTTTCCACGGTAACCGGAGGGGCTCCGACGGTCTTTCCAGGCAGGCCAAAGGCATCAATTCAACGGGATTAACTCTCCGGCACACGACAAGCACGGAGGGGAGTCGTTTTCTTACATTCGGCTACATCTTCTCGCCGAACGCCCGTGGTCACCCCCGTGGAGACGACGTAAAGCACCGTCCAGCACAGCGGTGCAGAACAAAAGGCACGACCACGTTTGAGCCCTTCACCATAGGCACGGACGCCTTCCGACCGGCTCCGCACCGTTTGAGCGCCCACCGCCGCCGACGCCTGAGGCGCTCAGCCGTTGCTCTGCGGGACGATCGGCCCCTCACTCGCCTGGACCAGCACGAAGCCCTGGCCCTGGAACGCGAGCTGCGCGGCCTCTCCGCTCCCGCGCCCGATGAGCGCCCCGGCCTTGAAGGTACGGTTGACGCCCACCTGAAGCCCGGCACTCCAGCAGACCGCGGACTGGCTGTCGGCGAAGGTCGGCATGCGGGAGGTGTCGAGCAGCACCGGCGCGCCGTGCGCGGTGACCGCCACCCACCCCGTGCCCCGGACCGTGGTGTTGAACAGCCCGCCGGTGGCGATGCCCGCGCCCTGCACCCGCTGGATGTCCCAGGTCAGCTGCGGGTCGAAGGCCAGAAGGTTGGTCCCGTTGACGGTGATCGCCTCGTCCTCAAGGTAGAACAGGTGCACGTCGTCGGCGTTGTCTGCGAGGAAGAGCATGCCCTGCCCGCGGACCCGCATCAGTGGCGCGCCCTCGCCGGTGACCATCTTCTTCAGGAACCGCCCGACGCCGCCGGCCCCCTGGTAGTCGAACTCCATCTGCCCCTGGAAGGCGACCATCGATCCCTGACGCGCGAGCACCTCTCCGTTCAGCTGCACCCGGAGCATCTTGGCGTTCTGCAGGGCGAAGTGGCCGGGAAGCCGGCCTTGGTCCAGGTTTCCGAAGAACGAGCTACGCACGGGGAGATGCCTCTCGATGTCAGAGAAATTACCGGTTGGAGGGGTTGCACATGGAGTGACGAACAGTATGCCGGAGGAGTTCCACCCGGTGCCGGACACCCCGGCGACCACCGGGTGTCCTCCCGGCCGCGGAAGGGCACAGCACTCCCGCACCGCCCCTCACACCGGTTCGGCCGGTTCCACCGGTTCGCGGGGAGGAAAAGGACGGGTGAGCAGGGGCTGCCCATCGACAGAGTCGGGATAGCGATCAATGATCGCTGATAACGCGACCGCCGCCGTGGCGGCGCCCCGTTCGAGGAGATCACGTGACCATCGAGACCCGCGAGATCGCCGTCTGGCTACTCGGCACCATCAAGCGCGAAGTCGCCGGCGCCGAGGCCCTCGCCGCGGAGACCGACCTCGTCACCGTCCTCGGTGAGAGGACCCTTGGCCCCGGAGGGGGTGAGAGGTTCATCGAGCACATCCGCTCCAACAGCGAGGCGAAGATCCGGATCGTCGAGATGTTCAACAGGAACCGTGCGGTCATCGACGAGTTGGAGGCTCGCATCCGGGCGGGGGCGAGCCTGACCGGCGGCGACGCCCAGGCCCTGGCCGTCGCCGCCATACGGGACGAGGTGCTGTCGGAGGCGGTCGTGGAGACCGCGTACGGCTACCGCCTCCGTCCCGGCTGGCGGGAGGAGTGGAGGCCGTGAGCTCCGGACGGGGCGCCGTCCGCCGTCGCCCCGTCCGGATCCCACCTCAGCCCGGCACGGCTAGGAGAAGGCGTAGCACTCCACCTCGGCGCGCCTGTGAGTCAGGCCGTCCGCCACCGACTCCTTCACGCACCGCTGCTCTCTCGGGCTGAGTTCCAGAAGACCGCATACCGCGACGCCGGAGTATTCACGGCAGTCCAGGTTCGGATTCTCCGCCCCTACCCGGTAGTGGAGCCTGACCGTGGCCCGGCAGTCGGCGCGGCGCTGTGCGGTATTGGCGTACTTGCACTGGTTGAGGAGTGTTTCATACTGCGATTCGCTGACCGTTGTCTTCTTGGTCACCTTGTCCACCTTGCTCATGGCCTGCACCATGGTTCCGGTGGCGGCCAACCCGGCCGCGGTGACGGTGAACAGCGCCGCGACGGCAATGATCCGTTTCATGATGACCCCCTTGGTGACCAGTATCCCCTACGGCGAAGAATGTTCCGGGGGCGGTGGGGGCCACCGGACAGGCGGGGATTCTCACGTCCCCGCGCAGGTCCGGGGCCCGATCCCCAGGTCCGTCACAGCGGGGGCGACCCGGCGGGACGTGCCCGGGGGACATAGGGTTACGGAACCGCTCGACGGCCGGGGGCCGGTCTTCCCGATCGCGTGCGCGCCGCCGGGCGCACGCCGGGTGACGGACCGGAGAGGACCCGGGGAGGACGAGACATGGGCGAACGTCCCTATGTGCTGCTCAGCTGTGCGATGTCCGTGGACGGATACCTCGACGACGGCACCCCGGACCGGCTCCTGCTCTCCAACGACGAGGACTTCGACCGCGTCGACGCGGTGCGGGCCGGCTGCGACGCGATCCTGGTCGGGGCGGCCACCATCCGCCGCGACGATCCAAGACTCCTGGTCCGGTCCCCGATCAGGCAGCGGGAGCGGGTCGCACGCGGCCTTCCGCCCTCTCCCGCCAAGGTGACGCTGAGCACGTCGGGGGAGCTCGACCCGGCGAGCCGTTTCTTCACCACGGGCGAGACCACGAAGATCGTTTACGCCGCGTCGGCGGCGGTGGACGGGCTCGTCTCCCGGCTCGGCGAGAGCTGTACGGTGGTCGACGCCGGCGATCCTCCGGATCTCGGCCGGGTGCTGTCCGATCTGGCCGGCCGCGGGGTGCGCCGGCTGATGGTCGAGGGTGGCGGCTCGGTCCACACCCAGTTCCTGCTGGGGGGGCTGGCCGACGAGCTCCACCTCGTCGTCGCGCCGTTCTTCGTCGGGGATCCCGCCGCGCCGCGCTTCGTCCGGGGCGGCGCCTTCCCGCGGAGCTCCCGGCGGCCCATGAGGCTGGCGGACGTCCGGCGCATGGGCGACGTCGTCCTCCTGCGCTACCTGCTGTCCTGAACCCCTCGGGGACGGGGGCGGGGACGCTCACGCCGGAGGGACCCGGCCGGCACGGGGCAGTGTGCCGCACCTCCCCCGGGAGACACCGAAAGGCAGGGTATGCACAGGCTCAAGGAGACCCCGGGAGAACCGTTGAACGACCACGACTGGCTGCGGCTCGCGTGTGAGCTGGCCCTGCTCTGCCCGCCGTCCCCGGCGGCCTTCTCGGTGGGCGCCGTGGTGGTCGGCGCCGACGGGCGGGAGATCGCTCGCGGACACTCGCGGGAAGACGACCCCCGCGTGCACGCCGAGGAGGCCGCGCTCGCCAAGATCCTCCCAGGTGATCCCCGGCTGCCCGGCGCCACCGTCTACAGCAGCCTGGAGCCCTGTAGCCGTCGCGCCTCCCGCCCCCGGCCCTGCAGCCGGCTGATCGTGGACAGCGGCGTCCGGCGGGTCGTGCTGGCCTGGCGGGAGCCCCTGCTCTTCGCCGACTGTCACGGCGCCGAGGATCTCGCGGCGGCGGGGGTCACCGTGGTGGAGATCCCGGAGCTGGCGGAGGCCGCCCGGGAGCCGAACCTCCACCTCCTGTCCGGCGACTCCGCTCCGTAAGGCCCTGCCTGACAGGGCGAGTTCCGGAGGCCGGGGGGCACCCCGCCGGCTCCCCCGCCCCCGGTTCCGTTCCGGCCGTCTCCCGGCCCCGTCCGTCTCCCGGCCCCGTCCGGCTCCCGGCCCTGTCCGGCTCCGCGACCTCGGCCGCGTACGGCCGGCCCGGTCGTGCGCGGCGGATCCGGGGTTCAGGCCAGGCAGCGCAGGGCGGCTCGGACCCTGCGGTCGAGCGGGAAGCCGTCCGGCAACCGGCCGACCGTCGCCTCGACGAACTCCGGGACCGGCAGCTGTGCGCTCACGCCGTGCACGTGCACCCAGATCTGCTCGCCGACCGGCTCGACCTGGGCCGGCGAGCCCTGTTCACCAAGGACGAACATCCCCACCCTGGCCCGCCACCAGGCCCGCCCGTCGGCCTCGTCCGGCGAGACGGGCGCCGCCACGTCGTCGGCGTGGGTGGCGTACTCCGAGTCGTAGTGGAAGGTCTGCGGGCCCACCGGGTACGGCCCGGCCAACGTCCGCAGCGACGCCTCGCGGCCGAGCGCGCGCATGCGTTCGCGTGTCTCACCGTTCTCGCGCCGCCACTCCTCCAGCACCTCCTCGACGGGCAGGTCACGGCGGCGCCGTACGCACCAGTCGTTGAAGGCGTCGAAGCCGCCCTCGACGCCCTCACTCCTGAGCATCGCGGAGAAGCCCTCGACGTCGCCGTCGAGGCAGGCGTGGTTGTAGAGCTCCTCCCCCGCGAGGTGTCCGAGCACGTCGCGTACGGACCAGCCCGCGGATCGGGAGGGGCGGTTCCAGCCCTCGTCGTCGAGCCGGGAGAAGTGGCGGTCCAGGCGGGCCGCCTCGGTGTCGAAGATGTCGAAGGGGTCGAGGTCCGGCAGCGGATCCCTCGACGGTCTCGGTGATGGTGCCATGCCATCAGCGGTACCCCGCAGCTCCCGCGAGGAACGAGTGCCCAGGGGCCTGTGGCGGATCCGGGGGCGCGGGGACGGATCCGGCCGTACGCCCCTCGGCCCCGGGCGGGACCTCGGCGAGCCGGGGCGGCCTCTGGAGGCCGGGTGGCGTATGAAGGATTCTTGGTGTGAAATATGTTTAGCTAGAGCGAACAGTGCGGCCGTGCCGCTCGACGCAGAATCGATGCAGACTCGATGGAGGAGGACCGCGGGTGAGCATGTCGGAGCACCGGAACGCCGAGGGTCTGGACCGCCACGGTGCCGTCGGCGCCCGGATGCGGCGGTTCCGCAAGGAGCGCGGCCTGACCCTGCGCGGCCTCGCCACCCACTCGGGGCTCTCGATCGGCTTCCTGTCCCAGGTCGAGCGGGGCATCTCCTCCATCGGCCTGACCGCCCTGAACAGCGTGGCCGCGGCGCTCGACCGGAGCGTGGCCGAGTTCTTCAGCGACGAGCCCGCCGAGGGGGCGGAGAGACCGGCCACGGTCTCCCCGCTGCCGAGCCACTTCACCCTCACCCGCTCGGCGACCGCGGCCACCGAGTACATGTCGGGTCAGCAGACCTACCGCATGCTCTCGGCCCGCGGGCCGAACCTCGTCCTGGAACCGCTGCTGGTGCACATCGCCCCCGGAGGCAGGCGCGAGGACGCCTACGGCCACGCGGGCGAGGAGTTCGCCTTCGTGCTGGAGGGCGAGCTGCTCTACGAGGTCGACGGCGTCGAGCACCGGCTGTACCCGGGCGACAGCGTGCACCTGAGGTCGACCGTGCCGCACAGCATGTTCAACGACACCGACCGGGTCACCACGGTCGTGTCGGTGGTGACCCCCCGGCTGTTCTGACCTCGCCCTCATCACCGGTCCGGCCTCACCGCCTGCGCAGCAGCCCGGCCGTCACCCCGACGGCCGCCAGCGCGCCCAGCGCGACCGCGACGACCGCCCGGCGCTGGCGGGTGATCCGCCGCTGGACCTCGGCGTACGGCACGGTGCTGAACGACACCAGCTCGTAGCGGGACACATAGCGGCCGGGCAGCAGCCGCTCCAGGCCGTGCTCGACCCGCTTCTGCAGCAGGAACGACCGGGAGGCGACCTTGTCCCGCATCTCGACGAAGTTCTCCAGCGCCAGCTCGGCGATGGTGTCGGCGTGCTCCTTGCGGCGGGAGCCGTACAGGGCCAGGGCCTCGGGGAAGTCGTCCCCGGTCTCCTCCAGGCACCGGTCCAGCTCCACGCAGTCCTCGAAGCCGCAGTTGGCGCCCTGGCCGTAGAAGGGGACGACGGCGTGGGCCGCGTCGCCGAGCAGGCCGACCACCGCGTCGGCGCCGCGCGCGTGCCAGGGGTAGGCCCGCATCGTGACCAGGTGGCCGATCGGGTTGTGGGTGTAGTCGTCGGCGAGGTCGGGCATGAGCGCGCGGGCGTCGGCGTAGTTGGCGGCGAAGAACTCCTCGAACCGCTCGGCGGTGTCCAGCTCGTCGAAGCTGCCGGGCCCGGACTTGGGCCAGAAAAGCGTGCAGGTGAAGGACCGGTCCGGGTTGGGCAGGGCGATCATCATGGCCTGGCCTCGCGGCCAGATGTGCAGGGCGCCGGGGTCGAGGGCGAACTCGCCGTCGCGGGCCGGGATGGTGAGTTCCTTGTAGCCGTAGTCGAGGAAGTCCTGGCTGAAGTCGAAGCCGGGCAGGAACTGCAGCCGGCCGCGGACCGCGCTGTAGGCGCCGTCGGCGGCGAGCACGATCGAGGCGCTCAGCTGGACGGGGCCGTCCGGCGTGTCGAAGTCCATCAGGCCCGAGTCCACGTCGAGGCCGGTGAGCCGGTGCTCGAAGCGGGCCCGCACGCCGGGCAGGGCGAGGGCCCCCTCCAGCATGGTGCGGTTCAGCTCGGAACGGCTGATGGAGTTGATCGCCCGCTGCCCGTCGGCGCTGTACGGCTGGAAGCTCAGCGTGCCGTCGGGGGCGTGCATCATCCGCCCGGGCATCGGCAGCGCGGCCTTCATGACGGCCTCGTCCAGTCCGACCCGGCGCAGCGCGTCGAGTCCCCGCTCGGAGAGCGCCAGGTTGATCGAACGCCCCCGTTCGGCGTTGGCCAGCCGAGGGTCGGACCTGCGCTCGTACAGGGTGACCTGGTATCCGCGGCGGGCCAGGAAACAGGCCGTCAGGCAGCCGACCAGGCCGGCGCCGACCACCGCGACCTCTTGGGTGGCTCTCATGGCCGGCTCATCTCCCCGGCGAGGGGCGCGGACCGCCCGCCGGCAGTCGTGGAACGGGTGGGGGGCGGAGCCAGGACGGGGCGGGCGGAGGCCGTGGCGGTCACATCGCCGTCCTGGCGGACCAGAGCTCGGGGAAGACCTCCCGGCGCAGGCTGCGTTCGAGCCAGCTCACCCCGCTGGATCCACCGGACCCCGGCTTGGCGCCCATGGATCTGCGCACCGCCATGAGGTGCCGGTAGCGCCAGTCGGAGAACCGCTCCGACAGGTCGGTGAGGGCCTCGCCGAGGATCCACAGCTCCTCCCCCGGCCCCTGTTCGGCGTAGATCCTGACCCAGGCCGCCTCGACCAGCGGGCTGGGGGCGTACTCGGCCGCCGGGTCCTCCCCGCGGGGGATCTCGAAGCCCCTCCTGGCCAGCAGGGAGAGCACGCTGTCGTACAGGCTCGGCCGGTTCAGCGCCTCGACCAGCTCCCGGTAGACCTTCGGGGTCCGGCGGTGCGGGCGCGTCAGCGCCTCCGACTTGTTCCCCAGCAGGAACTCCAGGTGCCGGTACATCGACGACTGGAACCCGGACGCCTCGCCCAGCTCGTCGCGGAAGGAGTTGAACTGGGCGGGGGTCAGCCAGCCGAGCGCCCCCCAGGCCGCGTTGAGCGCCTCGAAGTGGCGCACGCTGCGGCCGATCGCCGTGGTGGCCGCGGTCACCTGGTCGGCGTCCAGCAGCCGCTGGGCCAGCGTCCACTCCGACCGGATCAGCCCGAAGTAGAGCTCCATGACCTGGGTGGTCACCAGGAAGGCCAGCTCCTCGGGGGCGTCGGTGACCGGCCGCTGAAGGCCGTGCAGCACCGCGGTGCCGACGTACTCGTCGTACGGGGTGCCGGTCTCGAACTCCAGGGTGGGCAGCCCCCGGTTGGCGACCGCCCGGTCGGCCCGTTCCCGCCCGCCGACCGTCTTGACCCTGTCGGCCACCGGGCCCCTGGCACGTCTGCTCGTCATGTCGCCTCCTTCGTCCGGTTCCATGTTCACCCATACAGAACTTTTGTGAAATCAGGAACGTGAGGCGATTCGGGCCCTCGACTTTTCATCCGGAAGGTTCTGGGCGGTTCGGGTTTCGATGTGACCGACCGTCACCCCGCCCCGCTCACCCGGCGCCCGCCGGGGCGCCCCCACCCGGTGCGCGGTTCAGCAGCGGCAGTACGGCGGTGCCCAGCAACTCCACGCCTCCGTCGTCGGTGAGGCCGTGCGGCGTGCCGAACTCCACCCGCCGCACGCCCGCGTCGATGAGGGCCTGGGCCTGGGCGGCGACCTGCTCGGGGTCGCCGGAGAAGGCGAACAGGTCGAGCAGGTCGTCGGGGATGAGCCGTCCGGCGGCCTCGTGCCGTCCGGAGTCGACCCGCTCCTTGACTCGGGCCAGCAGGTCGGCGGGGATCTCCACGGTGGGGTCGAGGTCGGCGACCACCGCGAGGTACATGGCGACCTCGGTCCGTGCTCTCGCCCTGGCCGCGGCCCCGTCGGTGTCGACCACGGTCACCGCGCCGAGCACCACGCCGACCTCGGCGGGGTCGCGCCCGGCCGCCGCCGCGCCGTGCCCGAGCCGCTCGCGGATCACCGCGACCATGGCGGGGTTGGCGCTGCCGCCCACCTTGATCTCGTCGGCGATCCGCCCGGCCAGCGCCGCGCCCTTCGGCCCCCAGGCGCCGAGCAGCAGCGGCGGACGCGGCCGGTGCACCGGGTAGCGCAGCCGGGTGCCGGGGGCGAGCCGGAACATCCGCCCCTCGAACCCGTCCGGGTCTCCGCCCAGCAGCCGGTAGACCACCTCGGCCGCCTCCGCCAGCGCGGTCAGCGGCCGGGGCTGGGCGATGCCGACGGCGCCGAGCCAGGTGCCCCGCGCCAGGCCGAGGTAGGCCCTGCCGTGCGAGGCCAGGTCGAGTGCCGCCAGCTGCCCGGCGATCTCGTACGGCGCCGCCGAGTAGGGGTTGAGGCAGGCGGCGCCGAGCCGTACCCGCTCGGTGGCGGCGGCCATCTCCAGCAGCGGGAAGATCGGCGGCTGGTACATCAGGTCGCCGAACACGCTCAGCACGTCGAAGCCGTGTCCCTCGGCGCGGCGGGCGAGGCGCGCGTAGTCGCCGGCCCGCTTGTCGCTCTGCAGGCCGAGGCCGATCTCGGCAGCGGTCATCGGAGACCCCCTCAGGTCAGGTCGGCGGAGTTCATCCGGCGGCGGCGGGTCCGCTCGACCCGCATCACCAGCCTCTCCTCCGGGTCGGGGCAGCAGAACAGGGAGTCCTGCGCCAGCCAGTCGCCCTCGGCGAGGTCACGCTGCTTGGCCGCCAGAAACGGCAGGACCGCGGCGAGCGCGTACACGCAGAAGTGCTTGCCGTCGGGCAGCCGCAGGTGGGCGCTCCGCTCCAGTTCGAAACAGTCGCCGACCTCCATCCCGCAGACGGACCGGCCCTCGATGCGGTCGACCACGACCCTCAGGTCGTACAGCTCCATGTCGCCGTCTTCCACGGTGACGCCTCCTTCGGCCCCGTCCGGACCATGATCTTTCCTGTCGTACGTCCTGTCGTACGGCGGAGCCCGCCGGGACCCGGCGGGGCGTCCCACCCGGTATCCCTCCCCCGAGCCCCGCCGGCGGTCCCGCCCGTCTCCCGCCCCCGCCCCGCCTACCGCCCGAGCAGTTCGGAGTGGTGGTGAACGATGAGCCAGTCGCCGCCCACCCGCCGCAGCACGTCGGTCACCCGGCTCCGCTGGACCGGGCCTTCCGGAGGTTCCGCGACGAGCAGGTAGCGGGCGACCCCGGCGTCGTCCCACACGTCGATCCGCTTGTCCTCCGCGGACAGCCGGGTGAGGGCCGGGCGGGCGCCGGAGCGGTCGCGGCCCTCACGGTAGGCGTCCAGCTCGGCGCGGGTGCGCAGCGGGCCCGGCAGGTGCGTCTCCCAGGTGGTGACCTCGGTGTGCAGGTGACCGTCGAAGCGGTCGCGGTCCGCCGCGAGGAACGCGTCGTACATGTCGTCGATGCCCGCGGCGATCGCCTCGGCATCGGCCCCCACCGCCTCGGTCGCGACCCCGGCCCCGGCCGTCGTCTCGGTCACGGCGTCGATCCCACTCCCGGTGTCGGTGTCGGTGTCGGTGTCGGCTCCGGCCGCGGTTCCGTTCGCTGTGCCAGTCACGGTCTCCCCCCTCCGGCCCGGTCGTCGCGGACGACCCGGCCTCCCTTCATCACCCAGCGGATCGTGCGGAAGGCCGACGTGGCGGCCAGCGGGTCGGCGTCCATGGCGACAAGGTCGGCGTACCGCCCGGCCTCGACGGTGCCGATGTCCCGCTCGGCGCCGAGCCAGCGCGCCGGGCCGAGGGTGCCCGCGTACAGCGCGCGGGCGGGGCCGAGACCGCCCTCCGACATGTACTCCAGCTCCCGCACCGTGGCGCTGGTCCCCTCGAAGCGCCAGAACGGCGGCATGTCGCTGCCCAGCAGCACCTCCACCCCGGCGGCGAGGGCCATGGCGTAGCTCTCCAGGTGCCGGGGACCGGCGCCGAGCGAGCGGCACTGCATCCACTCGGGCACGCCGAGCTCGTCGAAGAACTCCTTGCACCGGGTGACCAGCAGGGTCGGCACCAGGGCTGTGCCCCGTTCGGCCATCTTCGCCGCGACCTCGGGGGTGAGCTGGTAGCCGTGCTCGACGCAGTCGAGGCCGAGTTCGACGGCCTCGGCGATCACCGCGGCCGGCCCGGCGTGCGCGGTGACCTTGCGTCCCCAGGCGTGCGCGGTGGTGAGCACCGCGATCATCTCCTCGGTGAACAGCTGCGGGGTCTCGATGCGTTCGTGCTCTCCGGCGATCCCGCCGGAGATCATCACCTTGACGAGGTCGGCGCCCGCCCTGATCTGGGTGCGGACGCCGCGCCGGAAGGCGTCGGCGCCGTCGCACTCCAGGGTGTCCGACGACTCGTGGCCGTGGCCTCCGGTGCAGACCAGCGCCTGCCCGGCGGTGAAGATGCGCGGGCCACTCGCCCGGCCCGCCTCGATGGCGCGGCGCAGGGCGAAGTCGGCGTGGTCCTTCTCGGCGACGCACCGGACGGCGGTGACGCCGCAGTGCAGGGTGCGCCGGGCACCGTCCGCCATGTAGAGGGCGAGCTCGTGCGGGGTGAACCCCTTGACGCCCTCCCCGCCCTGACCGGGCAGCGACAGCGACAGGTGGGTGTGCATGTTGACCAGCCCCGGTGTGAGGTAGGCGCCCTCCAGGTCCAGCTCGGTGGCGCCGCCCGCCTGCCGCAGGACCTCCTCGCGAGGTCCTGCGAGCACGATCCGCTCGCCCCTGACCAGAACCGCCGCGTCGGCGACCGGCTCCGCGCCGTCGGCCGCCCGGCCGTCGGCCACGGTGCAGTTGACGATGACGATGTCACTCATCGGGCACCTCGACGCCGTAGATCTCCCGGGCGGCGGCCGGGGAGACGTATCCCTCGGCGACGTCCTGCCTGACCAGCTCGGGGTCGCGGAGCCGGGGGGCGCCGTGCCCGCCGCCGCCGGCGGTGAGCAGTCTCACCCTGTCGCCGGCCTCGACCCTGGTCCGCCGGGTGCTGACCCGCTGTTCACGGTCGGTACCGGGGAAAACGATCACCTGGTTGGGGTCGGGCTCCAGGCCGCCCTCCAGCGCCCAGGGCCTCGCCTTGGTCTTCTTGATCACCGACAGGAACTCGCCGGGGGTGACGAACCGGATGTCGCGCCGCAGGCCGACACCGCCGCGGAACCGCCCGGCGCCGCCGGAGTCCTCGCGCATCTCCATCCGCTCGAAGAACATCCCGGTCCGCGCCTCCAGCACCTCGATCGGGGTGATCCGGCCGGTGCTGCCCGAGACGTGGGTGGCGGCGTTCATCCCGTCGTGGGAGGGGGTCGCGCCCCAGCCGACCGGGTCGTTGTTGCTGACCGCGAACATCTGCCCGGTCTCGGGGTGGACGCCGACCATCATGAAGCCCGGGACGTCCCCGCCGGAGGAGGCGGGCAGCCGGTCCGGCATCCCCTGCGCCAGCGCCTTCAGGATCAGCTCGACCGCGACGATGCCGGTCCAGAGGGTGAAGGTCGGCTGCGGGTAGACGGCGTGAAAGAGCGTGCCTGGTTCGGCCCGCACCCGCAGGGGGACCGTGGTGCCGAAGTTGGACGGCTCGTCCGGGGAGGTGAGCGACTTGAGGATGACCTTGCAGATCGCCTCGGTGGCGCCGAACGGCATGTTGATCGGGCCGCGCGTGGCGGGCGCCGAGCCGTCGAAGTCCACCGTGAACGTGCCGTCCGCGATGGTGACCGTGACCCGCATGAGGACCGGCTCGTCGGTGATGCCGTCGTCGTCCAGCCAGTCGGAGGCCGTCCACGACCCCTGCGGCAGCTCCGCGAGGGCGGCGCGGGTGCGCGCCTCGCCGTCCTCGACCATCCGCTGGACGGCGGCCTCCACGGTCGGGCGGCCGAACTTCTCCAGGATCTCCAGGAACCGGCGTTCACCGGTGCGCAACGCGGCGACCTGCGCGTTCAGGTCGCCGATCACCAGGTCCGGCATCCGCGAGTTGAACCTGATCAGCTCGATGATCTCCCGGTTCGGTCTGCCCTCCGAGAACACCTTGGTTCCGGGGAAGATCATCCCCTCCTGGTGCATGTCGGTGGAGTCCAGCACGTATCCCGGATCCTTGGCCCCGAGGTCCATCCAGTGCGCCCGCACGCAGAGGAACCCCACCAGCTCGGCACCCGTGAACACCGGGGCGAACAGCGTCGCGTCGTAGGCGTGCGCGGCGTTCCAGTAGGGGTAGTTCAGCAGCACCACGTCCCCCGGGCGCAGGTTCTCCCTGCCGACGTACTCCACCCCCTTGCGCAGGGAGAAGTCGTTGGCGCCGAGGAAGAAGGTGAGCCCGGTGGCCTCGGCGATCAGCCGCAGGTCGGCGTCGTACATCGACATGCCGAAGTCGTGAACCTCGTAGATCACCGGGTTGAACGAGGTGCGGATCAGCGTGGCCCGCATCTCCTCGGCCGCCGCCAGCAGATAGCTGCGGACGACCTCGGCCGTGGCCCCGTCCAGTTGCTCGGTCATGACGCCTCCGTCAGTTTCACCAGGAGATAGCCGTGCTCGTCGACCTCGGCCCGCTGCCCGGAGGGCACCACGGTGGTCGAGGTGCCCTCGTCCACCAGGGCCGGGCCGTCGAAAACGTCACCGGGCTCCAGAAGGGCCCGGTCGTAGACGGCGAACGACGCCGTGCCGCGCGTGCCGAAGTCGTAGGCGTCCCTGTGCGAGAGCAGGGCCCGCGTCGCGTCGCCGTCGCCTCTCGGGCGCACCGGCAGCTCGGGCCGGTCTGTACGGCCGATGCCGCGGACCCGCAGGTTGAGGATCTGCAGCCGGTTGTCCATGGCGTGGCCGTACCGGGCCGTGTGGGTCTCCTCGAACGCCCGCCTGATCGCGTCCCTGTCGAGGTCGCGGCCCGTGGTGACGATGAGCGAGTGCTCCTGGCCCAGGTAGCGCAGCTCGAACTGACGCTCCAGGACCATGTGCGCGGCGGGCACCTGCTGCGCGGTCAGGGAGGCGACGGCCTCGGCCTCGACGCTCCTGAAGACCGCCTCCAGCCCGTCCAGGTCGGCGTCGTCGAGGGTGGCCGTCACCGTGCGGGAGAAGTCGTCGACGATGTCGGCGGTGAGCATGCCCCAGGCGGAGAAGCCGGACGGCGCGAAGGGCACGATGACCTCGCCGATCCCCATCTCCGCGGCCAGCAGCGGCGCGAGCAGCGGCCCGGCCCCGCCGAAGGCGAGCAGTGAGAAGCCCCGGGGGTCGTGTCCCCGCTCGACCGTGATCTGCCGTACCGCGCCGACCGTCTTGGCCAGCAGCACGTCGAAGACCCCGGCCGCGGCGGCCTCCAGGCTCAGCCCGAGCGGGCCGGCCACCTGCTCGTCGAGTGCCGCGCGGGCGGCGTCGGCCCGCAGCTCCATGGTCCCGGCCAGGAACCGGCCGGGATCCACGTAGCCGAGGACGACCGCCGCGTCGGTGACGGTGGGGCGTGTCCCGCCCCGGCCGTAGCAGACCGGGCCGGGGTCGGCGCCCGCGCTCTGCGGGCCCACCTTGAGCAGTCCGCGCTCCAGCCACGCGATCGAGCCCCCTCCGGCCCCGATCGTGCGGATGTCGTAGGTGGGGATCAGCAGCGGGAAGTGTTCGAGCTGCGCCTCGTAGGCGGCCACCGCGGAGCCGTTCTCGATCACGCAGGCGTCCAGCGAGGTACCGCCGATGTCGAAGGTGAGCAGGTCGCGGCGGCCGAGGGCGGCGGCGATGTGCGCGGCGCCGACGATGCCGCCCGCCGGGCCCGACAGCACCGTGTGCGTCGGGGAGGTCTTGGCCACCGCCGACGTCATGGAGCCGCCGCCGGACCGCATGATCAGGAACCGCCCGTCGAAGCCCCGCTCGGCGAGCCCCTTCTCCAGCCGGTCCACGTACCTTTCGAAGATCGGCCGGATGTAGGCGTCGAGGACGGTCGTGCTGGTCCGCTCGTACTCGCGGTACTCCCGGACGATGTCGGTGGAGACCGACACGGTCACACCGGGGTAGGTCTCGCGGATGACGCGGGCGGCCTCGCGCTCGTGGGAGGGGTCGAGGAAGGAGTGCAGGAAGCAGAGGGCGATGGAGACCACGCCCCGCTCCTCCACCAGAACGCGGGCGGCCTCCCGGACCCCCTCGACGTCCAGTTCCTCGACCACCCGGCCCCGGTGGTCGAGCCGCCCCCGGACCCCGGCGGTGTGGCGGCGCCGTACCAGGCTCTCGGGGCGCTCGTACTGGAAGTCGTACATGTGGTCGGCGGGCACGTTGCCCCGGCCGACCAGGAACACGTCGCGGAAGCCCTCGTTGGTGATGATCCCCGTCGGCTCGCCCCGCCGCTCCAGGACCGCGTTGAGGCCGAGGGTGGTGCCGTGGATGAAGAGCTCCACCTCGGACAGGTCGGTGCCGAGGGCGGTGACCGCGTTGAGCACCCCCTCCCAGGGGCGGGCGGGGGTCGTCGAGGCTTTCCTGAAGCGCACCTCGTGGGTACGGGTGTCCAGCTCCATCGCGTCGACGAAGGTGCCGCCGATGTCGACGGCCAGCCGGATGTGCTTCGGGTCGGGCATGTCTGGTGTCACCTTTCGATCAGCGCGGGGATCTCGGCGGCGCGGTGGCAGGCGACCCGGCTCGCGTCGTGAGGGCGGAGCTCCTGCTCCCGCTCCCGGCATTCGTCGGTCGCGAAGGGGCAGCGCGGCGCGAGGGCGCAACCCTCGGCGACGTCCGCCTCCTCCAGGTCCTTGGTCAGCTCGACCCGGGGTCCGGTGAAACCGGCGCCCAGGCTGGGGGCGCTGGACAGCAGCGCCCGGGTGTAGGGGTGGCGGGGGTTGCCGAAGACCTCGTCGACCGGGCCCTCCTCGACGATCCGCCCCAGGTAGAGCACCACGATCCGGTCGCAGAACCCGCGTACGGTGGCCAGGTCGTGGGAGATGAGAACCGATCCGCGCGAGCGGTCGCCGCTCACCTCGGCGATCACCTTCAGGATCTGCGCCTGCACGGTGACGTCGAGCGCGGAGGTCGGCTCGTCGAAGACGATGAGGTCGGGGTCGCCCACGAGCGCGCGGGCGATGCCGATCCGCTGCGCCTGGCCGCCGGAGAGCTCGTGCGGGCGCCGCCGCAGGATCGACGGGTCCAGCTCCATGCGCTCCAGCACCCGGGCGACGCGGACGGCCACCTCCCCGGCGGGCACCCCGGCGGCGCGCAGCGGCTCCCCGATCGCGTCCTCCACGGTACGGCGCGGGCTGAGCGACCCGATGGGGTCCTGGAAGACCATCTGGGCGCGGGTGCGCAGCCGGCGCAGCTCCCTGCCCCGCACCCGGGAGAGCGTACGGCCGGCCACCTCGACGTGGCCCCGCGAGGGGGCCACCAGGCCGAGCATCAGCCGGGCCAGGGTGCTCTTGCCGCACCCGCTCTCCCCGACGACGCCGAGGGTCTCCCCCGCGGCGACGCTGAGGCTGACCCCGCGCAGCGCGTGGTGACCGCCGCCGCCGAACCGGCTGCGGTAGACGACGTGCGCGTCCTCGACCCGCAGGACCTCCCCGCCGTCCCCGCCCTCCCCGGCGTCCCCGGCGGATGTCCGGGAAGGCGAGGCCGGGGCGGCGTGCCGTACGGCGGGCTCGACGACCGGGCCGGAGCGGGGGTGGAGGCAGGCGACCCGCCAGTCGTGCGCGAGATCGCCGGTCACCGGGCGTTCCAGCGTGCACGGTTCGGTCGCGTGCGCGCAGCGCGGTGCGAACGGGCAGGAGGACGGCGCCCGCCGGAGCAGCGGCATCGAACCCCGGGTGACGGCCACCGGCCGCCCGTCGATGTCGGGCACCGACCGCAGCAGCGCCCGCGTGTAGGGATGCGCGGGCTCGTTCAGCACCTGGGCCGCGGGCCCGGTCTCCACCACGGTGCCCGCGTACAGCACCACGACCCGGTCGCAGACCTCGGCGATCGAGGCGAGGTCGTGGGAGATCAGCAGGACTCCGCGGCCCTCGGCGTTCGCGGCGAGCCGGAACCGGCCCAGGATCTCCCTGGTGAGGGTCACGTCCAGCCCCGTGGTGGGCTCGTCGGCGATCAGCAGACCGGGGGCGCACCCCGTGGCGAGCGAGATCATGACACGCTGCGCCATCCCGCCGGAGAGCTCGTGCGGGTACGCGGCCAGACGCCGCCTTGGGCTCCGGATGCCGACCGACTCGAACAGCTCGGCGGCGGTCTCCCCCGCCTCGCCGGAGGTCATGGCCCGGTGGGTGACCAGCCGGTCGACCAGCTGGCGGCCGACGGTACGGGTCGGGCTGAGCGCGCCGCGCGGGTTCTGGAAGCAGATCGCGGCGCCCTTCCCCCGGAACGCCTCCAGCTCGGAACGGTCCATCCTCAGCACGTCGGCGCCCTCGAAGAGCACCCGTCCGGTCGTCTGCGAGCCGCCGGGCAGCAGGCCGACGACGGAGCGGGCCACCATGCTCTTGCCGCCGCCGCTCTCCCCGACCAGGCCGACGACCTCGCCGGCGTCGACCCGCAGGTCGACCCCGCTCAGCGCGGCCACCTCCCGGCCCGGCCGGCGGATCACGACGGACAGGTCCTCGATGGACAGAAGCGTCATCGTCCGTCACCTTCCGGTGGAGTCGGCGCGTTCCTGCAGGCCCTCACCGAGGAGGCTGAAGCCCAGGACGCAGATGAGCAGGAAGAGGCCGGGCGGCACCGAGGTCCACCATCGGCCGGCGACGACGTCGCCGGTGCCGAGGCTGATCATCGCGCCCCACTCGGCGGTGGGGACCGGCACCCCGAGGCCGAGGAAGGAGAGGCCCGCCAGCGTGAGCATCGCCCAGCCGCAGTTCAGCGGTGCGATGACGCGCACGGGGGTGAGGCTGTTGGGCAGCACGTGCCGCCAGAGCACGACCCAGGACGACGAGCCCGAGGTGCGGGACGCCTCCACGAAGGGCAGCTCCCTGACCGAGCGCACCTCGGCCCGGACCAGCCGGGCGTAGGCGGGCGCGTTCACCAGGGCGATGACCGCGACCAGGTTGGCCGTGCCGCCGCCGAGCAGCGCGGCCACCGCGAGGGCCAGGATGAAGGTGGGGAACGCCTGGAGGACGTCGAGCACCCGCATCAGCACGTCGTCGGCCCAGCCGCCCCGGTAGCCGGCGACCAGGCCGACCAGGCTGCCCGCGACGACGGCCACGGCGACGGCCGCGACCGCGATGCCGAGGTCGAGCCGGGCGGCGTGCAGTGCCCGGCTCCAGACGTCCATCCCGTTGAGGTCGGTGCCCAGCGGGTGGGCGCCGCCCGGCGGGGCGAGGGACGCGGCGGGGTCGATCTGCTCAGGGCCCCAGGAGCTGAGCAGCGGCGCGAACAGGGCCGCCAGCACGACCAGGATCAGTACGGCCGAACCGACCGTGATCAGGGACGACGCGAACCGGCCGCCCCCGCCGGTCTCCCGGGCTCGTGCCACCTCGGCCATCAGATCCTCACTCTCGGGTCGAGGATCGCGTGGACCACGTCGGCGATCAGGAAGACCACCACGTAGAACAGCGCGATCACGAGCACCGACGCCTGCACGACCGGGTAGTCCCGGTAGAGCAGGCCTCTCAGCGCCCACTGGCCGAAGCCCTGCCAGGAGAAGACGTACTCCACGAGCACGGTCGAGCCGATGGCGAAGCCGAACACCAGGGCCGCCAGGGCGGGCAGCCGTACCAGGGCGGCGCGCAGCAGGTAGCCGCGGAGCAGCAGCCGGTCCCGCAGCCCGTGCGCGGCGGCGGCGGTGTACGCCTCGGAGCCCAGCACCTCCAGCGCCGAGGCCCGGACGCTCCGCAGCAGCGGCGCGACGATGACGATCACCAGCGTGGCCACCGGCAGCATGAGGTGTTCCAGCGCGGAGACGAACGCCGGCCCGTTGGCCGTCAGGGCCGCGTCGAGCAGGTCGGCGCCGGTGAGCAGGCTCAGCTCGGTGTCGGGGTCGACGCGTCCGCTGGGCGCGGGGGCCCAGCCGAGGCCGTTGTAGACGACCAGGACCAGCACCAGGCCGAGCCAGAACTCCGGGACGGAGTTGCCGATCAGGGCCGCGACGCGGACGGTGTGGTCGCCGAACCGCCCGGCGTGCCGCGCCGACCAGATGCCGAGCACGGTGGCCACGACGAGCGCGACGGCCAGCGAGATGACCACGAGTTCCATGGTCGGCCCGATCCGCACGGCCATCTCGGAGCCCACCGGGGCACCGCTCTGGATCGAGGTGCCGAAGTCGCCGGTGAACAGTCCCCCCAGATAGTCGAGGAACTGCCGCCACAGGGGCTGGTCGAGCCCGAACCGCGCCCGGGTCGCCGCCGCGTCGGCCTCGGTGGCGTTGGGCCCGAGGATGGTCCGGATCGGGTCACCCGGCAGAACCCTGACGAGCAGGAAGGTCAGGACGACCACCCCGGCGAGCACCGGGACGAGCTGGAGCAGCCGGGTGAGGAGGAAGCGGAGGATACGCATGACTCACGTGGCGATGTTCAGGTGGCGCAGCCGGGCGAGCCCGTCCATCGGCTGGACCCAGCCGGCCACCTCCTCACGCACCGGGAGGGTGAAGTTGGGCTGACAGATCATGATCCACGGTATGTCCTCGGCCAGGATC
Organism: Streptosporangium sp. NPDC004631; assembly: GCF_053601935.1. Taxonomy (NCBI): domain Bacteria; kingdom Bacillati; phylum Actinomycetota; class Actinomycetes; order Streptosporangiales; family Streptosporangiaceae; genus Streptosporangium; species Streptosporangium sp. NPDC004631. The sequence continues at coordinate 19,491 of NZ_JBSGCR010000038.1, forward strand.
TCCTGCACGCGCAGCCACAGCTTGGCGCGCTCGGCCTCGTCGACGACGGTGTGCGACCGCTTGAAGATCTTCTCGATCTCGGGGTTGCCGTAGTTGGAGTAGTTCAGGTTGGCGCCCTTGGTGAGGCTCGTGCCGAGCATGTACTCCACGTCGTTGACCCAGAGCTCACCCACCGTGATCTGCAGCGGGATGTTCCTCTTCTCCCGGCGACCGGCCAGCGTGGCGGGGTCGAGCGGGCTCAGCCTCAACTCGATGCCCGCCTTCCTGGCCTCGCTCTGCACGAGCACCGCGAGCTGCTGCTCCTCCTCGTTGTCGGCCTGGAAGACCAGTTCGGAGCCGATCGGGCCCTTGCCCGCGTCCGCCAGGGTCTGCTTGGCCTTGGCCAGGTCGTGGGTGTAGGGGTAGCCGGTCTCGGAGTAGCCGGGCATGTCCAGCGGGACGACGCTCCTGGACGGCCTGGCGTCGCCGCCGTAGACGTTGGCGATGATCTGCTCGTACGGCACGGCGTGGGCGAGCGCCCTGCGCACCGCGGGGTCGTCGAAGGGGGCGGTGGTCATCGACATCTGGATGGTGACCTGGCTGTTGCTCGGCGCGGAGATGACCTTGACGCCCTTGGTGGTCTTGAGGTCCTTGATGTCGCGGCGGCCGATGCCGAAGGCGATGTCGATGTCGCCGTTCTGCAGCTGGAGGCGCTGGTTGGCGGCCGCGGGCACCACGGTGAGCCGGATCCTGGGGGTCTTGGCGCCGTCGGGACCCGGGTAGGCCGGGTTGGCCGCCAGCACGATCTCCTGTCCCTGGGTGGCCTTCTCCACGTTGAAGTAGCCCCCGTTCGGGGCGTTCTTGGCGAACCACTCCTTGGCCCAGGGGTCGTCGGCGGTGGCGTGCCTCTTCGCCTCCTCGGAGTCGAAGACGTACAGCGAGATGGCCTGGATCTGGCGGGTCAGCGCGCTGGGGAACGCCTGCCGGAACCGCACGGTGTAGTCGTCCACCACCTCGACCTGGTCGGCCTCGGTGAGCCCGATAAGCCGGTAGACGCCGGCGACGTTGGCCTGCGCGGCGAAGGCCCGGTCCTTGGACCACTTGACGTCCTTGGCGGTCATCTCGTTGCCGCCGGCGAATTTGACGCCCCTGCGCAGCTTGAGGGTCCACACCTTGTTGTCTGCGTCGGGCTCGAAGGACTCGGCGAAGGTGGGGGCGATGGCCGAGGTGTCGAGGATCTGACCACCGTCCACCGCGGTGACACCGTAGTCGACCATGTACGGGAAGACGTTCTTGTGGAGCATCAGGGCGGTCAGGTCGAACCCGACGAAGTCCTGGTCCCAGCTGCTGGGATAGCCGCTCACCGCGATCCGGAGCGTCGAGGCGGCGGGGCCCTGCGAGGCGCCGCCCGAGCCACCGGTGCCGGTGCCGGTGCTGGCCGCGCATCCACTCGCGAACAGCAGGGCGACGCCGCCGCCGAGCTGGAGCACGGAACGGCGGGACAGCGTCGGGGATCCCGAACCGTCCGGGCGGGAGAAGGCGGGCATGGCAGTCCTCCAGAGGCCGCGAAGAGTTGGGCCGCGCGGTGAGCGGCTTGCTTCCGTCCGCGTCCCACCCGCACCCACATATGTCGCTTGTTCTATCAGACATGAGTTTCGTGAACAAGAGACAACCTCTTGTTCACTCGTAAAATCGCTGATCAGAAGGGAGAAAAGATACTCCTTCCATCGCATGCCAGCGGCTTGTTCACCAAATTTCACAGATGCTTAGAGTGGGATCGATCACACATCCCCCGGGGCGCCGTTCCCCGGCGTCCGCGCTCCGGCCCGTGGAGACATCCCTGGTGGGCGGGGTAGAAAACCGGGTGTGAATCGTTCGCGGGGTCTCACCCCCGAGCCGGAGGATCCGCGGGACGAGCCGACGCCCGGCGTCCCGGGCCCCCCGCCGTCCCCGGACACCTCCTCGGACACCTCGGGGGCCGTCTCCGGGAGAGCCTCGGGGGAGGTCGCCCGGACCGGCGGCGCCCGCGTACCCGGTACGCCGCCTCGGCCCAACGGGCCGCCGACCGGACACCGGCGCGGCCGCAGGGGGGCGGAACCGGGTTCGCTCGACCGGCCCTACAGCGCCCTCAACCTGCGGCTTCTGCTGGCCTCCTACGGATTCGTGGCGTTCACGGCCCTGGCCGTCCTCGCGTTCACCATGAGGCTCTGGCCACTGTTCTACCTGAACTGCGCACTGGCCGCCGTCGCCTTGACCAACGCGGTCGTGGTGGCGGTACGGCGTCACCGGCGAGGCGGCCACCACTCACTGTTCGAGTAACCCGCGCGCGCCGGGCACTCGTCTCCGGGTCAGGCGTCGGCGCCCAGCCAGAGGTCGGGGCCGAAGACCTCGTAGTGGATGTCGCGGGCCGCCACGCCCGCTCCGACCAGCTGGGCACGCGCCTCGCGCATGAAGGGCAGCGGGCCGCAGAGGTAGACGACCGCTCCCCGGGGAAGCTCGACGTCGGCCAGCGCCATGCGTCCGGGCAGGGCGTCCCCCCGGGCTCCGTCCTCGTACCAGAAGACCCGTCCGGCCTCGGGCAGCGCGTCGACGAGCCGCTCCATGTCCCGGCGGAGCGGGTGGTCGGCCGGGGAGCGGTCGGCGTGCAGCAGCAGTACGCGGCGGGTGGAGCCGGTGGCGGCCAGATGCTCCAGGATCGCGGCGATCGGGGTGCAGCCGATGCCCGCGGAGACGAGCACGAGCGGCGCGTCACCGTCGGAGAGGGCGACGTCGCCGAAGGGCGCCGACAGGGTCAGCTCGTCCCCCGCCCGTACGGTGTCGTGCAGCAGGGTGGACACCTCGCCGTCGGGCGTGTCCCCGCCGCGCACCCGCTTGACGGTGATCTTGCGCAGCCCGTCCCAGCCCGTACCGGACAGCGTGTACTGGCGGAGCTGGTGCACGCCGTCGGGCATCCGCACCCGGACGCTGACGTACTGGCCCGGTTTGGCGGGCGGGACCGGGTCGGCGCCGGTCGGGCTCAGCAGGAAGGAGACCACGTCGGGCGTCTCCTCACGGCGCTCGACGACCCGCCACCGCCGCCAGGTGCGCCCGCTCTCGGCGCCGGCCTCGGCGTAGATGCGGGCCTCCAGGGCGATCAGCGCGCCGGCCATCAGCCAGTACACCTCGTCCCAGGCCGCGGTGACCTGCGGGGTGGCCGCGTCGCCGAGCACCTCGGCGATCGCCCCGAAGAGATACTTGTGCACGATGACGTACTGGTCGTCGGTGACGCCGACGGCGGTGTGCTTGTGGGCGATGCGGGCGAGCAGCCGGTCGGGGCGCTCGTCGGGCCGCTCCAGCAGGGCGACGGCGAACGAGGCGATGGAACCGGCGAGGGCCCTGCGCTGTTCACCACTGGCCTGGTTACCCCGGTTGAACATGCCGTCGAGCAGTTCCGGGCGCTCGGCGAACATCGTGGAGTAGAACCTCTCGGTGATGGTGTCGAGCGACGCGCCGATGACAGGCAGCGTGGCGCGGATGATCCCGGCGGATTCCGCGGACAGCATGTGACCTCCAGAGACGGGGCGGAAGGAGAGGTGTGAGGATAATTTGCATCTCACATGCATATTAAAGTCCCCGTGGCGATCTTCCCGGAGGGCCCAAAGTCGCCTCCTTTAGGGCCGAAAGTCATTTAACGCAACAGGAGTGAGACAAGTGCCGGACCGGTGGGCGACACCACCAGGGAGTCGACCGTGACCGGGTCGAGCGAGGCGCAGAACGCCTCCCGCGCCTCGGCCAGCACCGCCCGGAGCCGGCAGGCGGCCCGCAGCGGACACGGCGGGGCGTCCTCGCAGCCCACCACGTCGCCCATGCCCTCAAGCTCGCGGACGATCCCGCCGACCGACGCGCGGTGCCCCGCCCCGGTGAGCCGCAGCCCGCCCCCGCGCCCCCGCCTGGCCTCCACCAGCCCCAGCTCGCTCAGCCGCGCCACCGCCTTCGCCGCGTGCGTGTACGGCACCGCGAGCGCCTCGGCCACCGAGCGCGTCGTCAGCAGCTCGCCGTCGTCCGCCACGGCGAGCCTCATCACGATCCGGAGCGAGATGTCGGTGAAAACGGTCAGGCGCATGCCCTCACGGTAAGCCGGAGGAGCGGGGGAGAATCAAGGGTGTGGAACGGATCAATCCGGGCAGGCGTCACCGGCGGCTTCTCACCCGCGCCCGGACGCCCCCGACACCGGGGCATGCTCACGGCCGTCGCGAACGGCTCCTCGGCGGCGCGCGGCCGTCCGTGGCGGAGCGCCGGCGCGGCGGGGTTCCCGGTGCCGGGATTGCCGTGACGGCGGACGGGGGCAGGGGATGCTGAGACTGGACCGGCTGGTGAACGTCCTCGGCGGGTACGGGGCCCGGCTCTGCTCCGCTCCGGCGTCGCGGGAGGTGGGGCTGCGCAGCGTGGTGGTGCACGATCCGACCGACCCCCGTCCGGCGACCGGTGACGTGTTCCTCGCGGTCGGCGTGGACTCGGCGGCCGACGCCGTACGCCTGGCCCGGTCGGCACGGGCCGCCACGGTGCTGGTGCGCGGGAGTCCGCCGCTGGAGGAGAACGCCCTGGCGGACGCCCGCGACGGCGGGATCGCCGTACTGCTGGTGGAACCGGAGGTGTCCTGGAGCCAGCTCTTCGGCGTGGTGTACGGCCTGGTGCTCGAAGGGCGTGAGACCGAGGCCGGGCGGGGGCCGACCGATCTGTTCGCCTTCGCGGACATGCTCGCGTCCGAGATCGGCTCCGCGGTGACGATCGAGGACCAGATGTCGCGCGTCCTGGCCTACTCGGGCTCGCAGCAGACCTCCGACCCGGTCCGGCTGGAGACGATCCTGGGCAGGCGGGTGCCGGACGCCATGCGCCGGCTGCTCCAGCGCAAGGGCGTCTTCGCGCACCTGGCGACCTCCGACGAGCCGCTGTTCGTCGACCCGTCGCCCGAGCACGGACTCAGGGGCCGCATGGTGGTCGCCGTGCGCGCCGGGCGCGAGCTGCTGGGCTCGATCTGGGTCGAGTGCGAACGCCCGCTGTCCGACACGCGGCGGATCGTCCTGGGCGACGGGGCACGGGCGGTGGCGCTGCACCTGCTCCGCTCCCGGGTCAGCGCGGATCTGGAACGTCAGGTGGAGTCCGACCTCGTCATCCGGCTGCTGGAGGGTACGGCCGACGCGCCGTCGGTGATCAGCAGGCTCGGCCTGCCCCGGGGACGGTTCCGGGTGATCGCGCTCCAGGCGCACATCGCCGCGGAGAGGCACGCCGCGGTCCTGCTGGCCTTCGAACGCGCCACCACGGGCTTCGGCTGGTCACGGCCGGGACGGAGCACACTGTTCGGCAACACCCTCTACACGCTGCTGCCCTGCGACAACGACGCCACGCCGGCCCGCGACTGGCTCGCCGCGATCGTGAACGTCCTGCCCCGGCGGGTCACCGTGTTCGCCGGTGTCGGCGGGGCCGCGGACCCCGTCCAGCTCCCGGCGAGCAGACAGGAGGCCGACGAGAGCCTCGCCCTGCGGGCGGGACGGTCCGGCGGTCCCCTGGCGGTCGTCTACGACGAGTCGTGGGACGAGATCCTGCTGCAACGTCTCCGGGCCGCCGCCTCGGCGGGACGCGCCCCCACCCGGGGGCCGGTCGCCGAGCTGAGCCGGCACGACGCCGAGCACGGCACCCACCACATCGCGACGCTGCGCGCCTGGCTGGAGGCCCAGGGGGATCTGCCCGTCGCCGCCGACCGCCTTGGCGTCCATCCGAACACCATCCGCTACCGGCTCAGGAAGATGGCCGAGATCACGGACCTGCGGCTCGAACTGCCGGAGAAACGGCTGGCGATGATCATCGCACTGGCCGCGGGCCAGGACAGACAGCCCTGACCCCCGCCCCCTCACCCGCGCCCCTCTGTCGATACGGTCTGTCCGGGCCGTCTATCGAGGCCGTTCGGCGGCATTTATCAGGCTATTCGGTCGGGCCATCTGTCGAGGCCGGACAGAGCCCCCTCTGTCGCTTGTCCAAAGCGGACAAACCGTTCGCCGCCCTTACCGGTGATGCTCGTATCACGCGGGCGATGCCCGCCACAGGCGGCGATTTCGGAGCGGAGAAGTGGTCATGGGTATCGACGGTGGACCGCGCACGGCGGTGGTGATCGGCGCCGGTGTGGTGGGGCTGTCCACCGCGTGGTTCCTGCAGGAGCGCGGTGTGGACGTCACCGTCGTCGATCGGGACGGCGTGGCCTCGGGCGCGTCGTGGGGCAACGCGGGCTGGCTCTCCCCGGGACTGGCCATCCCGCTGAACGAGCCCGGGATCCTCCGTTACGGCCTGCGCTCCCTCCTCGACCCGAGCGCCCCGCTGCACGTGCCCGCCACCCCCGACCTGAAGCTCTGGTCCTTCCTCACCCGGTTCGCGGTGAACTGCACCTGGAAGTCCTGGGGCCGGGCCGTACAGGCCAACCTCCCGTTCAACGAGGAGTGCCTGGAGGCGTTCGACGTGCTGACGTCCAACGGCGTCGAGGCACCCACGGTCGAGGCCCCGATCATGGCCGCGTTCAAGACCCCCCGGCAGGCCGTGGCCCTCCTGCACGAGCTCCAGCGGATCAACCGGTCCGGGCTGCACATCGACTACACCGCCTTCGAGGACGACGACCTCCGCAAGCAGGCGCCGCAGCTCTCCCCCAGCGCGACGGCCGGGATCCGGCTGGACGGGCAGCGCTACGTCGACCCCGGACGGTTCACCCACTCGCTGGCCCAGTCGGTCATCGCCCGGGGCGGCACGGTCAGGTCCGGCTTCCCGGTGACGGCGGTGGACGACGACTCCACCAGCCTCACCGTCCGGTCGAGCACCGGAGACTCCATCACGGCCGACGCCGTCGTCCTGGCCACCGGCGCCTGGCTGAACGGCCTCGGCGAGTCCTGGGGCGTCCGCGTCCCCGTGCGCGCCGGGCGTGGTTACTCGTTCACCGTACCGACCGACGAACCCGTGTCCGGGCCGATCTACCTGCCCGCCGTACGGGTGGCCTGCACGCCGTACCAGGGCAAGCTGCGGGTGGCCGGAACGATGGAGTTCCGCGACGCCGACGCCCCGCTGTTCCCGAGGCGCGTCGACGCGATCATCAAGTCCGCCCGGTCGCTGCTCACCGGCGTCTCGTGGGAGGAGCGCACCGACACCTGGGTCGGCCCCCGCCCCGTCACCCCCGACGGCCGGCCGCTGATCGGAGCCACCAACGCCCCGGGCCGGTTCGTCGCCGGCGGGCACGGCATGTGGGGGCTCACCCACGGCCCGGTCACCGGGCGGATGCTCGCCGAGCAGATCACCACCGGAAAGCAGCCCGCCGCCCTGCGGGACTTCGACCCCACCCGCTGACCCCGGCACACCGGCCTTTTCCGAACGCCGCCCCGTGAGCCCCGGGCTCACGGGGCGGCGTGCGGTGAGGGCGCGGTCGAGGTGTGCCGCCCGGGAACGGACGGGAGTGGTCACGCGAGGCGATTCCACATCCGGCGTGGTGCCCGGCACACCTCGCCACTCCGAATCCCACCGGGATCAGCGAAGGCCCTGATGTTCTCCGGCGAGACGGGGAGGCGGCGCCCCGGGGAGCCCCGCGTCCGGATCACGGTGACGCCGGGACACGGCGACCAGCACGGCGGCCGCCCGCCCCGGGTTGCGCAGGGCGCGGAGTGGCAGGTCGGCCAGCCAGAGCACGTCTCCCCGCCCGAAGCGCCGGCGCCTGCCGTCCAGGCCCTCGGCTTCGAACTCCCCCTGCTCCACGACGACGATCGCGTCCCGCCATTCGGACTCGTCGTAGTCGGCCGAAAAGCCGGGCGCCAGGACGATCCGCCGGAGCTCGAACGCGCTCGGCGGCTGTTTGCCGAGAAAGGGGAGCCGACCGGGATCGTCGTTCATGTTCACCAATCGCCTCTCCGTCCCCCCGTGGATCGTGACCTGGGACCACAGCCCGGCTGACACGTATGACGGACGCCGGGTGTGAAACTCATCGTTCACCGTGCGACAGACCGGGCCGCCGGCCGCCCGGTGAGCCGCCCGCACGGCGAGGGGAGACCACATCGGCCCCGCCTCCGGTAGGGCAAGGCGGGAGATGCGTCGCCGGACGGCCGGATGAGACGGTGCGGAAATGAGGAACAGCTGACGTCACCACCGCGCCCGCACGCCCCGGAAACCGTGGCCGCACGGCCGGTGAGCGAACCTGAGAGGTGCCCGCATGCGTCCCTTCCGGATCGAAATCCCGCAGGCCGATCTCGACGATCTGCACCGGAGGCTTGCCGCGACCCGCTGGCCGAGTGAGATGCCGGACGTCGGCTGGGAGCGGGGCGTGCCCCTGGGGTATCTCAGGGAGCTCACCGACTATTGGCGGACGACCTACGACTGGCGGGCCGCCGAGGAGCAGCTGAACCGGTTCCCCCAGTTCGTCACCGAGATCGACGGGGTGAACGTGCATTTCCTGCACGTCCGGTCGCCGGAGCCGACGGCCCTGCCCCTGATCCTGACGCACGGCTGGCCCGGCTCGGTCGCCGAGTTCCTCGACGTGATCGGGCCGCTGACCGACCCCGGCGCTCACGGCGGCGACCCCGCCGACGCGTTTCACCTGGTCATCCCATCGATTCCCGGGTACGGACTCTCCGGCCCCACCGGCCGGACCGGCTGGGACGTCCCCCGGGTCGCGCGCGCGTGGGCGACGCTCATGCGCCGCCTCGGCTACGGCCGGTACGTCGCGCAGGGCGGAGACTGGGGCTCGCCGATCTCCCTGCGGCTCGGGCTCGCGGACCCCGAGCACGTCGCCGGTGTGCACGTCAACATGCTGGTGACGTTTCCCCCCGAGGACTTCACCGGCCCGGCGGACCTGGACGACGACGATCGGGCACGGCTGGAGCACGCGGGAGAGTTCGCACAGGACGGGCTGGGCTGGCAGCGGATCCAGTCCACCCGCCCGCAGACCCTGTCCTACGCGCTGACCGACTCGCCGGTCGGGCAACTCGCCTGGATCGTGGAGAAGTTCAGGGAGTGGACGGATTCGGGAAAGGCGCCGGAGGACGCGGTGAACCGCGACAGGCTGCTGACCAACGTCATGATCTACTGGCTCACCGCGACCGCGGGATCGAGCGCCCAGCTGTACTACGAGTCCGCCCGCCTCAGCCTCGACTTCGCGAGAACGTGGGGTGGGCCGTGGCCGCTCACCGTGCCGGTCGGGGTGGCGGTCTTCCCGGCGGACGCCACCCGCCCCATCCGGGCCTTCGCCGAGCGGGCCGTCCCCACGATCACCCGCTGGACCGAGTTCGATCGCGGCGGTCACTTCGCCGCCATGGAGCAGCCCGGACTGCTGGTCGGCGATGTGCGGGCGTTCTCCCGGACGCTGCGGTGACAGGCCGCGCGATCGCTCAGGGCGGCCGGTGTCACCCGGCCGCGCTCCCGGCCCCGGACGCGACCCCGCCCCCACCGGTACGCGACCGTTCCTGACCGCTCGTCAGCAGATGGAAGGATCCCGATGCGCGTCCTCTTTCTCACCGTCGCCGACAAGTCACACCTGCACATAGCGGCCCCGCTGGCATGGGCGCTCCAGACAGCGGGGCACGAGGTGTGCGTGGTCGGCCAGTCCGGCCTGGCCGACGTCATCACCCCCACCGGCCTCACCGGCGTGGAACTGGGGGAACCGGAGGAGGTCCGGCTGACCTCACGGATGAACGAGAAGGAGCCGGAGAAGGATCTGGAGCGCGGTCCGGGGCGGGAGCCGGACGTGCGAGCGGCGGCCGGGGATGCCTCGAAACAGCCGGCCGGCGACACCCCCGAGCACCGGCGTCGGCGTAATCCGCGGCAGAGCGACTACGCCAGGGACGACCCGGGTGCCGAGTTCGAGTCGCTGGTCACGAACCTTTTCCCGGTCATGTGCCCGGACCCCTTCTTCGACGACCTGGTGGACTTCGCCCGCGCGTGGGAGCCGGATCTGGTGATCTGGGACATGCTGACCTACGCCGGCCCGGTGGTGGCACGTGCCGGCGGCGCGGCGCACGCCCGGCTGCTGCTGGCCACCGACGGGGTGGGGCAGCTGTGGTCGGCGATACCGGAGAAGCTGAGGGGCTCCGGCGGCCCGCTGTACAACTGGCTGGAGCCGAAGCTGGAGCGGTTCGGCTGCGACTTCGGCGAGGACATGGCGGTCGGCCAGTGGACCATCGACCCCATGCCCTGGTGGACGTACCACCCCGCGGGCATTCACTACCTCCCGATGCGGCATCTGCCGTTCAACGGCCCCGCCATGGCTCCGCGATGGCTGTACGAGAAGCCCGCCCGCCGGCGGGTCTGCATCACCCTCGGCAACTCGCACCGCGACGCCGGTCGGGTCGAGGCCCCGGTCGGCACGCTCATCGAGGCGGTGGACGGCCTCGACATCGAGGTGATCGCCACCTTCGGCGCCCAGCAGGTCGATCCGCTGCCAAGCCTGCCGGACAACGTGCGTACGACGAGCTTCATCCCGCTGAACGTGCTGCTGCCGTCCTGTTCGGCGATCATCCACCACGGCGGTGCCGGAACGTTCGCCGGCGCGGTCGAGCACGGGGTTCCGCAGCTCATCGTGCCCAGCACCTGGTGGAGTGAGAAGTGGTACGGCCCCGTGGCGATGGCGAACGGGCTTCAGGAGCGCGGCGCGGGCATATACGTGTGCGACTCCGACCGGCTGACCGCCGACAGGCTGCGCGACAACCTCGTCCGGGTGCTGGAGGAACCGTCGTTCGGGGAGAACGCCGCCCGACTTGGTACGGAGGTGAGGGGGATGCCGACCCCGAACGACATCGTCCCGACGCTGGAGAGGCTGACGGCCCGGCACCGGGGCTCCCGGTCCCGGCCGGTCGGCCGCTGACGGCCGTGCCCCCCCCGTACGGCCCGGCCACCTCGATCGCCGCCGGGCCGCCCTTCCCCCCTTCCGCCTCGATGTGACGGAAAGGGACCCCACCATGCCGAGACGGTGCCGCACCACGAGATGACGATCTTCCCTCACGTGTCCGCCGACAATGATTTGGACAGAGCCGATGAAGGGCATAATCCTGGCCGGAGGCTCGGGTACACGCCTCATGCCGCTCACCACGACCACTTCCAAGCAGCTGTTGCCCGTCTACAACAAGCCGCTGGTCTACTATCCGCTCTCCGTCCTGATGCTGGCGGGCATCCGTGACATCCTGCTGATCAGCGCCCCCGACCAGCTGCCCGGTTTCCGGAATCTGCTCGGCGACGGCTCCGGCCTCGGGATCCGTCTCCACTACGCCCCGCAGCCCACTCCGCGCGGTCTGGCCGACGCTCTGATCATCGGCCGGGAGTTCGTCGGCGGCGCGCAGGTGTGCCTCATCCTCGGCGACAACATCTTCTACGGTCACGAGCTCCCGATGATCCTGCGGGAGGAGATCGCGAAACTGGACGGCTGCACGGTCTTCGGCTACCCGGTCGCCGACCCGGAGAGATACGGCGTGGCCGTCCTCGACAGCGCCAAACGGCTGATCGGGCTTGAGGAGAAGCCGACCCGCCCGCACAGCAACCTCGCCATCACCGGTCTCTACTTCTACGACAACGAGGCACTGCGCTACGCCGCCGAACTCACCCCCTCGGCCAGGGGCGAATTGGAGATCACCGACCTCAACCGGCGCTTCCTCGCCGAAGGCCGGGCACACCTGGTCTATCTGGGCCGCGGCACGGCGTGGCTGGACACCGGAACACCCGACAGCCTGCTCGAAGCCGGTCTCTTCGTGCAGATGCTGGAGAAACGACAGGGGGTGCAGATCGCCTGCCTGGAGGAGGTGGCGTACCGGATGGGGTACATCGACGCGCGCGGGCTCGAAGAGCTGATCCGTCGCGCCGGGCCCTCGTCCGAGAGAGGCCGGTATCTCGCGCGGCTGCTGGAGACCGCCGGCTGACGAGGATCACGACGGCGGGTACCGGGAAACGGGATCAAGGGGGCCAGGGGCAAGGGGGCCGGTGATCGGGGTGATCGTGCCACCGGGCAGCCAGCGCCCCCCACCGTGTCCGTCGTGTCCGCCCGAGGCCCCTCCGGGCTGAGCGTGGCCCGGTACGGAGAGCGTGGACGCCGCGTACAACCGTGGCGGCGCCTGGCTGCCGGGCTCCCCCGACCAGCCGCGGTATCCGGCGGCGGTGGCGGGCTCGCCGGGGAACCGGAGGTTCAGGGCCGCGGCGTACGACAGCCCCCGCGGGTCACCGGGGTGGAACCGCAGCGGAACCAACTGCCCGGCGGACGGGCCGAGTAGCGGCGCGCTGAGCAGCCAGGGCGCGAGATAGGTGCCCAGCGCGGCCACGCGGCCGGTGCCGACGTCGCGGACCACCCGGTCGGCGTCCGCCCAGCCGGAGACGACGATCAGAGGGGCGCGGGCGGCACCGGGCGCCACGACGGTGAGCCGCTGCCGCCCGGCCTCCGCCCGGACCTCGGCGGCGGCCCGCGTCCCTCGCGGCGAGGGGTCGCCGGCCAGGCCGATGACACGGACCCCTCTCGCCGCCACGAAGCGGACCATCGCCCGCAGATCGGCGGCGTCCGCCGCGGTGAGCCGGTCGGCGGGGCAGGATCGCAGCGGTGCGCCCACTCCGGCGACCGCGCGGCCCAGGGCGACATGGGCGCACTCGGGTCCGTCCGGGCCGCGCAGGTCGGGACCGCCCGCGCCGTCGTCGCCGGTGTCGACCGGCAGTTCGGCGACGGCTCCCCGGAGCCCGATCCAGAGCGGGCTACGGCCGGCGGGCAGCCAGATCCGAGCCCAGGTGTACCGGGTGCCCGGCTGGGCGGTCGCCGGGGTGAGCCGTGCCGGGTCGGTCCCGGCGGACGCCTGGTCCGCACCGATGTGCACCAGGTTCCAGCCGGGCCGCGCGGGCGCGACGAGGACCGGTAGCCGGTGGCCCGCGACCGTCACGTCGCCCAGCAGGGGCACCCCGGGCACCGGCGGCGGGGCGGGCCGCGGGACCGCAGTGAGCGCGGTCCCGGCCGCGACCGCGCCGGCCAGGAGGACGGCCGGTGACCTCGCCGCCCCCCTCCGGCGTCCGGCGCCCCTGAGGAACACCGACAGCGCCACCACGCACCCGGCGGCGGCGACCGTCTTGACGATCAGCAGGGCGCCGAACGCCGACCAGACGCCCCGGTCCAGCCGTACCCCGTCGAGGAACGCCCACAGGGCGCCGCTCACGGCCAGGGCGGCTGCCGACACCAGAACCGGCGGTGTCAGCCGCCGGGCCAGTGCGCGGCGGTCGGCGGGGGCGGCGGTCGCCAGATACACCGCGGCGCCGACCCAGACCGTGGCGGCGAGCCCGTGGACCACCGCGAGCCCGAGGCCGGCGCCGTGGACGGTGGCACCGGGCGTGACAGCAGCCTGGAACCCCGTATCCGGCGCGGCGCCGCCGCGCACCGCGCCGGATACGCCCGCGGTGCCGTCCTGCGCGGCGGAGAACCGACCGTACGCCGCCAGGACGATGGTGATCAGCACGGCGGTGGCCGCCGCCGACCGGGGGCGGGACAGCATCGTCGGCAGCGCCAGGGTCGCCGTCGCCAGTGCCATCGTCACCAGCCACGCCCCACCGGCCACGACCACCATGAACTGGCCCGCGGCGGCCGTGACCGCCGCGGCGTGGGCGAGGGTCCGCCCGTGGCGGCCGGGCGGCCCCGCCACCGGCGGCAGCATCGCGACACCGGCGGCGATCGACGTGGTGACCAGGACCAGGCCCCGGATGACGGCGCCCGCGCCCTCGGGCGGCGAGACCGGCCCGTGCGGGCCGTGCGGCCCCGCGAGGGTGTCCGCCCAGGCGGGCAGCGAGAGCGCGAGGATCTGGAGACAGGCGAGGACCGCGACGGCGGCGACCGCCCGACGCCGCCGACCGTGGGAACCGTACATGGGCGCTCCGGGTGGGCGGTCAGCGGATGTCGGCGTCGGCGACCGCGAACAGCACACCGTGTGGTCGTGCGCCGCCGTGGTCGCCGTGCGGCCACCGGGTGCGGTCGAAGCCGACACAGGGGGTGCCCTGGTTCTCGTCCCGGAAGGTCTGGTCCAGCGACAGCTCGCCGTGCGGGCCGACGTTGACCAGGCAGACCCGGTGGTCGCCGTCGACGTAGGTGGACGAGACGAAGTAGTTGGAGACGGCGAGCCTGCTGACCTGCTGGGTCTCTCGGTAGCCCTGGCGGTCGAGGCCGAAGGTGTCCATCGCGGCCCAGTGCGGGCCACCGGAGGTCAGGTCCTTGATCGGCAGGGCGCTCACCAGCCGGGGGCAGTCGCGTTCGCGGCCACCGGCGAAGACCTCCCGCATGTCGTCGATGCTGCACCGGGTGCCCCTGCCCGCGGCGAGCAGGGGCTGGATGTCCAGGACGTACACCATCCCGGCCTCCTTGTTGGCCGCGGGCGAGGAGAGCCCGCCGCTCAGCACGACGTGGAACAGGTATCGGTCGTCGGGGCTGGGCATCAGCCAGCTACCGCCGTCGGTGCCCGCCTGAGGGGTGTCGGTGGGGAAGAGCGCCTTGAACGCGGTGCTGTCGTCGAAGACCTCGCGCCACTTCGGGTTCGGGTCGGTGATGTCGGGGGTGTAGAAGACGGCGCCGCCGCTCATCGTCGAGGCGAACGCCCCCCGGTGGTGCGGCTGGTTGGTGACGGCGGTCTCCATCACCATGTGGGGTTCCTCGGCGATGGGGTTGGTCTCCTGGCGGGGCCCGTCGGGCAGGCGCGACACCGACAGCAGCCGGGGCCTGCCCCGGTCGGCGATGTCGAAGATCCTGACGGTCTTCCGCCCGACGTTCGCGGGCGGCGGCGCCGGCGGGGTGACCATGTTGCGGACTTCGGCGAAGTCACTGGTGATCAGCCGGTTGAGGTCCTCGCGTACGGCGATGCCGTGCGGGTTGGCGCAGGTGGCCTCGGGCAGCACGGGGATGTTGACGCACAGTTCGGGGTCCTCGGAGGCGCTGGTGGCCGCGGGCGCCTCGGCGAGGACCTTGCCGCTCCGGTCGAGGCGGACGACCTCGCCGGGGGAGCCCGCGTAGCCGTTGCCGTTGCGGACCTGGCCGTCGGTGTAGCGGCACGGCCCGGTGACGTCGGGGCCGCCCATGTACGTGGCGTAGGCGGTTCCGTCCTTCAGGACCGTGTAGGCGTCGGGGGCCGAGCCGCAGGGGGTGTCGGCGGGCAGGGTGACTCCGGCCAGGCGGACCTGGGGCAGCCGGGCGATGTCGAAGACGTAGGTGGTGTCGCTCAGCAGCCCTCCGGCGTAGACCCTGTCGCCCTTGTGCCACATGTACTGCATGTGGTGGGGCTCGTTGCCGAACGCCGAGTCGAGGGTGAGGGTGTTGACGACCCTGCCGTAGCCGGGGGTGCCGGGCGTGGCGTCGACGACGGCCAGGAAGTCGGGGTCGGGAGATCCCCCGGTTCCGGGTTCCGCGTCGCCCGCCCAGGTCAGCAGCCATTTCCGGGGACGGTTCCCGGGGGTGGGCGCGAACGCCTGCTCGGTGAGGTGATTGGTCGCGGAGTAGGTCTTGCCGTCGGATCCCACCACCTCGGAGCCGACCTTGACGACACCGCCGTCGGCCGCCGCCTCAAGGGGCGCGCTCGCGACGATGCCGGTGGCCAGGACGGACAGCGTGGCGAGAACCACGGCTGTTCGTCGACGCGGGGAAACGGGAAACCGTAAGCCAGACATCGCCCCTCCGGAATTCGGAACACACAGAAAGGCACAGCCGGCCTGGTGTCCGCCGGGCGCCGGGGTGGATTAACGATCGACAGAATCGTATGTAAGGGATCGCCCATCCATTTATTCGATATTGCGGACTTCACTCTCCGTACAGGCTGTCAACACAGCAACTCAGAAGATGCCCCGAAACGCGTGGGATGCGAGGGTCATGGGTGGGGTCGCGGGTTCGCCGACTCTGTCGGCGCCCCGGCCGTCACGACGCCGGGCATTCACCGGCAGTGGCGGTGCACGATGCGCGCGACGTATTCCCCCGCCGCAATTCCTCAAGGAGTGCACAGTGACGAGAACGCACATTCCACCGCAGACGGAACTCGTCCGCCGGGCGTCGGAGCTGGTCCCCACTCTCCGGTCGCACGCGGTCTGGTCGGAGGAGAACAGGCGTCTGCACGAGGAGTCCATCGAGGCGATGACCGACGCCGGCATCTTCAGGATGAGGATCCCGGCCCGCTACGGCGGATACGAGGTTGACGGGCGGACCCTTGTCGACGTGCTCACCCAGCTCGGCCAGGGGGACGGTTCGGCGTCGTGGAACGCCTCGGTCTGGTCGATGAGCGGCTGGCTGGCCTGCCTGTTCCCGGACGAGGTCCAGGACGAGGTGTTCTCGACCCCCGATGTCCGAGTCTGCGGAGTCCTGAGTCCCACCGCGCTGGCCGTACCGGGGAACGACGGCTTCGTGGTGAACGGCCGGTGGCGCTTCATGAGCGGCGCGCTGCACAGCCACTGGCAGGTGATCATCGCGATGGGACCCGCGCCGGACGGCGGACAGTGGCCGATCATGGCGTTGGTCCCGATGCGGGACCTCGAAATCGTCGACGACTGGTACACGGCGGGCCTCAAGGGCACCGGCAGCGTCACCACCGTCGCCAAGGATGTGTTCGTCCCGAACGAGCGCGTCATCCCGATGGTCGCGGTGCTTCAGGAGCAGTACGCCTCGAAGCTGAACGCCGACACGTCCGTCTACCGGCTGCCGATGATGGCGACCGGCTGCACCTCCTTCATCGGGACGGCCGTCGGCCTGGCGAAGGCCGCCAGGAGCACCTTCCTCGAACGACTCCCCGACCGGAAGATCACCTACACCGACTACGCCAGTCAGCGCGAGGCGCCGCTCACCCACCTCCAGGTGGCCGAGGCGACTTTCAAGATCGACGAGGCGGAGTTCCACGCCCACCGCCTGGCGCACCTGATGGACACCAAGGGCGCGAACGGCGAGCCGTGGACGCTTGAGGAGCGGGTGGGCGCCCGCGCCGCCCTGGGCCGGGTGTTCCACCTCGCGAAGGAGGCCACCGGGATCCTCAAGACGGCGAGCGGCGGAACGTCGATCTACACCGGCGCGCCGATCCAGCGGATAGAGCGCGACGTGCAGACCCTGAACCTGCACGCCCTGATGCACCCGGACACCAACTTCGAGCTGTACGGCAGGGTCCTCTGCGGACTGGGCCCCAACACCATGTACGTCTAGGACTCGCACTCCCAGGGGGAACCGTGGCGATGGAAAGGCAACGGAGAGACTACGCGGTGGTGCTCGGTGGAAGCATGGCGGGGCTGCTCGCCGCCCGGGTGCTGGCCGAGTCGTACACGGACGTGACGGTGATCGACCGTGACGAACTGACCGGGGTGACCAGCCCTCGGCGCGGCGTCCCGCACGGGCGCCACGCCCATGGGCTGCTGGCCCTCGGCCAGCGGATCCTGGAGGAGGAGCTTCCGGGGCTCACCGCGGATCTGGTCGAGGCCGGGGTGAAAACCGGGGATCTCGGCGGCGACATCCGCTGGTACTTCAACGGCCGGCGGCTGCGCCCGTCCCACACCGGACTCGTCTGCGTTCCGGCCACCCGCCCGGTCCTGGAGCACCACGTGCGAATGCGGGTGCAAGCCATCCCCAACGTGACGTTCGCCGAGCGGTGCGACGTGCTCGGCCTGGAGGCGGCCGCCGGCCGGGACCGGATCACCGGGGTGCGGGTACGGCGGCAGGCCGGGAACGGCGCCGAGGAGGTCGAGGAGATCATGGAGGCCGACCTGGTGGTCGACGCCACCGGCCGGGGCTCGCGGACCCCCGCGTGGCTGGAGGAGCTCGGCTACTCCCGCCCCGGGGAGGAGAAGGTCAAGATCGGCCTGGCCTACACGACCCGCCACTACCGGCTGTCGCACAACCCCTTCGGCACCGACCTGGGCATCATCCCGGTCGCGACGCCCGCGTATCCGCGTGGCGCCTTCTTCTATCCGCTGCCCGGCGACCGGACGCGGGCCGAGCTCTCCCTCACCGGCATCCTCGGAGACCATCCGCCGGCCGACCCCGGCGGCTTCCTCGCCTACGTCAGGTCCCTGCCGGTCCCGGATATCTTCGAGGCGGTCCGCGACGCCGAACCGCTCGACGACCCGGTGACGTTCCGCTTCCCGGTGAGCGTCCGGCGTCGCTACGAACGGCTGACCCGTTTCCCCACCGGTCTCCTCGCGATAGGCGACGCGGTGTGTAGTTTCAACCCGGTCTACGGCCAGGGGATGACCGCCGCCGCCATCGGCGCGGCCACATTGCGCCGGCGGTTGCGGGAGGAGGCTCAGCCGCAGCCACGCCGGTTCTTCCACGAGGTCGCCGCCGCCCTCGACGCGCCGTGGGAGATCTCCGCCACGTCGGACCTCAGCTACCCCGAGGTCGTGGGGCGTCGCACGCCGAAGGTCCGGCTGATAAACGCCTACATGGCACGGCTCCAGGCCGCCGCGGTGCACGACCCCAGCCTCACCACCGCGCTCATCCGGGCGCTCGGCCTCATCGACTCCCCGATGTCGCTCATGCGGCCCGACCGGGTCCTCCGCGTCCTGCGGAATTCGAGGCGCCGGCCGACGGCGTGGGGGGAACAGCGGACGGCGGGCGCCTTCGCCCACCCGCCCGGCTGAGCCGGGGACGGGCGGGCTCCCCGGCGTTCCCGCCGGGGAGGAGGTCAGCGGGTCAGGTGCGCGAACTCTCCGGGGGTACGGCCCGGCCCGGCCGGCCCCCGATATGCCTGGGCGATGTCCAGCCATCGATCGGCCTCGGCCCCCGAGGCGGTGAGCGCGAGATCGTCGCGGTGCCGGCGCCTGGTGGCGAGCAGGCAGAGGTCGAACGCGGGACCGGTGATCTTCTGGGGCGCGTCGGCCAGGCCGAACTCCCACAGCTCCCCCGAGGGGGCGGTGAGCTCGAAACGGAACCCCACCTGCGGCGGGGTCAGGTTCCGGGCCAGGTAGCCGAAGTCCTTGGTCAGCACCACGAACCCTGCCAGGTGCCGGATCCGGTCGGTCGGCTCCCGCCGTACTCCGAGCGTGTCGGCGATGTCCTGGCCGTGTCCGAACAGCTCCATCAGCCCGGCCGCCGCGAGAACGGCGGGCGGCAGCGGTCTGACCAGCCAGGGCACCGTCCGGCCGGGGGGCACGGCGGCGAGCGCCTTGATCGCGGCCTCGCGCTCGGCCCGCCAGCGGGCCGTCAGTACCTCCGGCGGGTCGGCCAGGAACGGCGCGAGCGCGCCGTGGACGTTCGCCTCGAAGTCGTCGCCGAGCCGGGCGAGCAGCGCGTTGAACGCCTCCTGATCGGACGCCGACAGCGCGGCCATCCGGAAGGTCGCGGCCAGGTGGGCGATCTGATGCGCGATCGTCCATCCGGGCGCGGGGGTGGGCAGCTCCCACTGGGAGGGGGCGAGGCCGGCCACCAGGCCGTCGACCTCGTCGCCCTCCGCGGCCAGGTCGGAGAACACGTCCTGCGGATCGGTCACGGTTCTGTCCTCTCGCTGGGGAAACGGGTGTCCCGCGGTCCGGGTCACTGCGGGTGTTCCGGCTCTCGCGACGGGCCGCTCCGCGCGTTCCCGGCGGAGGGCGGACGCCGTTCTAGGCCGGGTTCGGGCCGAGTGCGAAGAACCTCGTCTGCCAGAGGGCGTGGATCTCCGTCCTGACGTCGTCGTTCAGGATCACACCGGCACGACTCGCCAGTGAGGAGACCGTGGACGATCCGTCGACGGCCTCCAGCAGGGCGTGGACCTCGGGCGAGATCTCAGCCCGCGGGCCGGTCGAGTAGTCCAGGTAGATCTCCCGGACGACCTCACGCTCCCCGTCGGCCGTCAGCCGGAACGACCTGGCCAGCCTGGTCACCGGCCGGAACCGGAGGACGAAGTCGTCGAACGCCAGGGGACGTTCCGAACGGCGGCGGATCAGGAAGTCCTCGATCACCAGGGCGTCGAGACCGGTCGTCAGGAAACACGTCAGGACGTCCTCGATGGTCTGCACGATCGGCTCGGCGTTGTTGTTGAACGACGTGTTCAGCAGCACCGGGGTCCCGGTGAGTTCGCCGAACCGCTCGATCAGCCGGTGGAACCTCTCGTTCGTCGCCGGGTCGACGATCTGCAGGCGCGCCGTTCCGTCGATGTGCGTCACCGCGCCCAGCTCGTCCCTGCGGTCCTCGCGCACGTCCACCACGAAGGACATGAAGTCGTAGTCGGCTGAGGTCTTGGGCAGGTCGAAGTAGTCGTGGGCCGCCTCGGGCGTGACCACCGGGGCGAACGGCCGGAAGCCCTCCCGCTTCTTGACCATCGCGTTGATCTTCTGCCGGTTCTCGCTCGGGCGTGCGTCCGCGACGATGCTGCGGTTTCCCAGCGCCCGGGGACCGAACTCCGACTCGCCCTGCGCCCAGCCCAGTACGGCACCGGCCGCGAGAAGCCCGGCCGCGCTCTCCACGACGTCCGCGGCGTACTCGAAGTCGATCAGAGCCCGCCACGACTCCAGCGTCTCCTTGATCTGGGCCGCCTCGCCCAATGACGGCCCCAGGCTCGCGCTGCGCAGCCGCGGCAGGTTGTAGGGGGCCGCGCCGAGCCGGTAGGCGGCGGAGATCGCCGCGCCCTCGGCCGCGCCCGCGTCGTGCGACGAGGGGTGGACGAACACCTCCTCGAACAGGCCGGACCGCAGGATCACGCCGTTGAGACTGCTGTTGTGGGCGACGCCGCCGGTGAAGCAGAGCTTCGGCAGCCCGGTGGACCCTCCCCAGTGGCTCAGCACGTGCAGGACGATCCTCTCCAGCATCTCCTGGAGACCGGCGGCGAAGTCCATGTGCCGGCGGGTCGGCTCCTCGCCCTTGCGGCGGGGCCGGAACCCCTCGGCGAAGAACGTCGGGCCGACCAGGCTGATCTCCGGCGCGGCCGGGTTGAGCTCGTAGTCCCCGTTCTCCCCCAGGTGGTACAGGCTGTCGAAAAGCTCGCGGTAGGTGCCCGGGTCACCGTACGGCGCCAGCCCCATCACCTTGTACTCGTCGCCGAACCGGTATCCGATCAGCTGGATCGCGCTCTCGTAGAACGTTCCCAGCGACTTCGAGATGGAGTAGGTGGCCAGGGTCTCCAGCCATCCGTGGTCGGCGCGGAAGACCGTTCCCGAGTGCTCCTCCCCCCGGGCGTCCAGCACCAGCACCAGCGCCTCCGTCATGCCCGACCTGGCCACGCTCGACAGGGCGTGCGAGACGTGGTGCGGGGTGTAGACGAGACGGTCGCCGGGCAGCTCCCAGCCGAACGCCTCCCGCAGCCTCTCGGTGATGATCTGGCGGGAGTAGCGGATTTCCACCCCGGGGTTCTCGATGTACCACTGGTTCAGCGCGTGGTCGGCGAAATCCTCGCGGAAGTAGTAGCCGACGCCGTCGACGTCGGAGGGCGAGACCCGCGCCTTGTCAAGGCACGCCCTGATCGCGTTGATCGGGAACTTGGTGGTCTTCTTGATGCGGTTGAGCCGCTCCTCCTCGACGGCCGCGACCAGCACACCGTCCTTGATGAGGCAGGCCGACGCGTCGTGGAAGTAGTAGTCCGGCATGCCGGGGACCAGATCGACGTCCTCAGCGGAGAAGTTCCCATTCACGCCGAGTATCAGCATACGATCACCGAGTCCTCTCTCCCGTGGCCGCCTGTCGGCGGTGGCCGTCCGCCGACGTCCACCACCCGACCGTCGCACCCGTGGCCGGGGCCGCGCATCTTCCAGGTTGCCGCGCCGCGCTCTGCCGCTCCCCACCCCGCTCCGCCGTTCTCCGCCGCGCTCCAGGACTGTTCCGGGACCGCTCCCCGCCGCCGCGGGGCCGTCGCGCCGGTCCGGGCCGAGCTGACCGCCGCCGGATGACCTGGGGCTCCAACAAGCGGGGCGCGATGAGTTTCGAGCCGGGTCCCCGTCTTAGGTGGGTGAGCACTTCGATGACGGCTTCGATAAGGGCACAGCTCCGGACGAAGAGGAGAGCGAGATCGTGACTGTCGATGCACCCAAGGCGGGACGGCGGGAGTGGATCGGGCTGACCGTACTGGCCCTGCCCACCCTGCTGATGGCCCTGGATCTGAGCGTGCTGTACCTGGCGCTGCCGAGCCTGAGCGCGGATCTGGGGGCCAGTGGCGTCCAGCAGCTGTGGATCACTGACGTCTACGGCTTCATGGTCGCGGGTTTCCTGGTCACGATGGGCACCCTGGGGGACCGGATCGGCCGCCGCAGGCTGCTGATGATCGGGGCGGCCGTGTTCGGCGCCGCCTCGGTGCTGGCCGCCCTGTCCACCAGCCCGCAGATGCTGATCGCGGCGCGGACACTGATGGGGATCGCCGGGGCGACGCTGGCGCCCTCCACCCTGGCGTTGATCAGCACCATGTTCCAGGATCCCCGGCAGCGGGCGACGGCCATGGCCGCGTGGATGAGCTGCTTCGTCGGCGGCAACGCCGTCGGCCCGGTGGTCGGCGGGGTGCTGCTGGAGAACTTCTGGTGGGGCTCGGTGTTCCTGCTGGGCGTGCCGATCATGCTGCTGCTGCTGGTGGCCGGGCCGATGCTGCTGCCCGAGTTCCGCGCCCCCCAGGCGGGCAAACTCGACCTGACCAGCGTCGCGCTGTCCCTGGTCGCGATCCTGGCGACCATCTACGGCCTCAAGGAGATCGCCAGGTACGGCTGGCAGCCGATCTACATCACCGCCCTGGTGGCCGGTCTGCTGGTGGGCGTGGTGTTCGTCATACGGCAGCGCGGCCTGGCCGACCCGCTGCTTGACCTGCGCCTGTTCGGCAACCGCTCCTTCAGCTCCGTTCTGGCGATGATGCTGTTCGGCGGGATCTTCCTTGGGGGGACCACCCTGCTGGTCACCCAGTTCCTGCAGCTGGTCCTGGGGCTCTCCCCCTTGCAGGCGGGTCTCTGGCTGGTGCCGTCGATCATCGTGATGACCACCTGCGCCATGCTGGCCCCGGGCGTCGCACGGCAGGTCCGCCCGGCCTACGTCATGGCGGCCGGCATGGCGATCGCGGCCCTGGGCTATCTGGTGCTCACCCAGGTCGACGGCGTCGGCGGACTGGCCGTCCTGGTGACCGGCTGGGCCATCGCCCTGGGCGGCAACGGTCTGCCCGCCGGGCTCGGCATCGGCCTGGTCATCGGGTCCGTCCCGCCGGAGAAGGCCGGATCGGCGTCGGCGATCCAGCAGACCAGCACCGAGTTCGGCCTCGCGCTGGGCATCGCCACCGTGGGAAGCATCGGCACCGCCGTCTACCGAGACCAGATGAGCGACGCCATCCCCGCCGACGTCCCCGCCCAGATCGCGGAGGCCGCCCGCGACAGCGTCAACGGCGCGGTGACCGCCGCCGGACGGTTCCCCGACGTGGTGACCGCGGCCCGCGAGGCGTACACCACCGGGCTGAACGTCGTCTCCGGCATCAGCGTCGTCGTCTTCCTCGCCCTCGCCGTCCTCATCGCGGTCATGATCCGGCATGTCCCCCCCTTCGGCCGGATGCAGCCCGCCCAGGGCGACGGCGACCCCGCGGCTCCCCACCGGGCCGACCACGACTCCGAGGAGGTGCGGTCCGTACCGGCCGCGGACTGAGCGGCGGCCGGCCAGTACCGTCGGCAAGAGTGATCATCAGTTAGGGGACACCACGATGACCAGCGAGAGGACAGCTCTCCCGAAGATCGTTTCACCGGACGAGTGGCTCACCGCCCGCAGGGCGTTCCTCGTCAGGGAGAAGGAGTTCACCCGGGCGCGCGACGCGCTGAACGCCGAGCGCCGAGCACTGCCCATGGTCGAGGTCGAGAAGGAGTACGTGTTCGAGGGCCCGGACGGCAAGGCCACGCTGCCGGACCTGTTCGACGGGCGCCGACAGCTGATCGTGCAGCACGTCATGTTCGATCCCGCCTGGGACGAGGGCTGCCCGAGCTGCCGGCACGCCATCCGCGATCTGGGCCACCTGCCGCACCTGCACGAGAAGGACACCACACTGGTCCTGGTCTCCCGGGCGCCGCAGGACAGGATCGAGGCCTACCGGCGGCGGATGGGCTGGACCGTCCCGTACTACTCCTCGTTCGGCGGCGATTTCAACTACGACTTCCACGTCACCCTGGACGAGGCGGAGGCGCCGCTTCTGATCAACTTCAGGACCAGGGCCGAGCACGAGGAGGCCGTCGGCCCCTGGGGCGCCGGGAGTCGTGAAATCCCGGGGGTGAGCGTCTTCCTGCGCGGCGAGGGCGGCAGGGTCTTCCACACCTACTCCACCTACCTGCGGGGCCTCGACATCCTCCTGTTCACCCTGAACTACCTCGACCTGACGCCTCTCGGCAGGCAGGAGGGGTAGGAGCGGCCCGCGAGGAGTTCCGGGGCCTCCGAGCGGGACCGCCCACCACCGGCACCGGATCGGCGCGCCCGCCGGTCCGGTGCCGGCCGGTTCTCACCGGCGGCGCTCCGCCGACGCCACCCGCCGGACACCCGGCCCCCGCACCGCCCCGCGTACCTCGTTGAGCGCCACCGCCGGATGAGCCCCTCTCACCGGTGCCGCCCGACGAACATGCCGCAGTACAGCGTGTCCTCGACGTACTCCACGGCGCAGCCCGCCTCCTCGAACGCCCGGACGTACTCCTCGCGCGTCCACAGGCCGAAGACGTGGGTCTCGGTGAAGTGCTCGACGCCGTGCCGGTCCGCGACCACGTAGTGGATGTCCATGTGGGCGCGGTCCTCCCGTCGCCGGGTGCGCGAGACGCGCGACACCGTGCACCCTTCCCCGCGCACCACGTCACCGGCGATGTAGCCGTCGATGAACCTCTCGGCGAACCACCACGGCTCGACGATCAGCACGCCGCCGGGCGCCAGGTGCCCCACCATCCGCCCGACCGCCGCGCCCAGCGCCTCCAGCGACGGGAGATAGCCGACCACTGTGTACAGGGAGACCACCGCGTCGTAGGTGCGGCGCAGGTCGAAGTCGCGCATGTCCCCGACGTGAAGGGGCACCCCCGGCAGTTTGGCCCTGGCCACCGAGATCATGGATTCGGACAGGTCCACGCCCTCGACGTGGTCGAAGAGCCCGCTCAGCGCGGTCAGGTGCTCGCCGGTGCCGCAGCCCACGTCGAGCAGCGAGGCGGCGTCCGGCCTGCGGTCCCGGATGATCTTGGCCACCAGATCGGCCTCGGCCCGGTAGTCCTTCCCTCGCCCCTCCCGGTAGATCAGGTCCCACACACCGGCCAGCCGCTGCTCGAACATGCGCCTTCTCTCCCCTGGCCACTTCTCCGGACGTCCGGCCGCCGTTTCTCCTTCTCCGAACCGCCCGAACCGCCCGAACCCTCCGCACGGCTCACAACTTCTCCGACTTCTCCGGGCTCTCCGGGCGGCCGAGGGTACGGCCCGACCCCCCGGCACCGCCGCGCCTCCCGACGAACTCCTTGATCGAGGAGATGACGTAGTCGAGCATCTCGCCGGTCAGCCCGGGGTAGACCCCGACCCAGAAGGTCTGGTCGGTGACGATGTCGCTGTTGGCCAGCTCCCCGGCCACCCTGAACGGCTGGCCGGCATAGGCGGGGTGCCGGGTCAGGTTGCCGGCGAACATCTGGCGGGTGCCGATCCTCCGGCCCTCCAGGAACTCCACCAGCTCCCGCCGGCCGAACGGCGCACCCGGATCGACGGTGATCACGAATCCGAACCAGCTCGGGTCACTGCGCGGTGCCGGCTCGGGCAGCAGCAGGTACGGCACACCGTCCAGCCCGTCGCGCAGCCGCCGCCAGTTGCGCCGCCGGGCCGTACAGAAGTCGTCGAGTTTGGCGAGCTGGGTCAGGCCCAGGGCCGCCTGCAGGTCGGTCGCCTTCAGGTTGTAGCCGACGTGGGAGTAGATGTACTTGTGGTCGTAGCCCTCGGGCAGCGTGCCCAGCCGATATTTGAAGCGCTTGAGGCAGGTGTCGCTCTCGCCCGGAGCGCACCAGCAGTCGCGGCCCCAGTCGCGCAGCGACTCCACGATCCTGGCCAGGACGAGGTTCGAGGTCAGGACGCACCCGCCCTCCCCCATGGCGAGGTGGTGCGCGGGGTAGAAGCTCACCGTGGCGAGATCACCGAAGGTGCCGGTGAGCCTGCCGTCGTAGCGGGACCCCACCGCGTCGCAGTTGTCCTCGATGAGGAAGAGGTCGTGCTCGGTCGCGAGCTGGGCGATCTCCGTGGCCTCGTAGGGGTTGCCGAGCGTGTGCGCGAGGTTGATCGCGCGGGTTCTCGGCCCGATCGCCTGCGCGACCCGGTCCGCCGTGGTGTTGTACGTGCCCAGTTCCACGTCGACGAAGACCGGGATCAGGCCGTTCTGCAGGATCGGGTTGACCGTGGTCGGGAAGCCCGCCGCGACCGTGATCACCTCGTCGCCCGGCCGCAGCCGCCGCTCCTCCAGCAGGGGCGAGGTCAGGGCGGAGACCGCCAGCAGGTTCGCCGAGGACCCCGAGTTGGTCAGATGCGCCTTGCGATGGTTCAGCCGGCGGGCGAAGGCGGACTCGAACCTCTGCGCGCTGCGCCCGGCGGCGATGCGCATGTCCAGGGCGGCCTCGACCAGCGCCACCCGGTCGTCGGCGTCGAGCACGGCGCCGGACGGCCAGATCTCGGTGACCCCGGGCACGAACCCCGCGTCGGCCTGGATGTCCTGGTGATACTTGCGGACCTCGTCCAGCAGCAGCGCCTTCCGATCACTCATCTCCGCCTCCTTCTCCATCGCCTCGACGGTGCCTGACGGTCTCAGGGCCCAGCGCCAGAGCCCTCATGACGATCTCTCCTCAGGGTGGGGTGTTCCGCGGCAGCCTCTCGGACGTGCGGGAAAATCCAGGAGCGGGATTCGCCCCGGCACCCTTTCTCATCATCGTCAATCTTATCCTGGCGCCCTAAATCTAGGCTTCTCATGAATTGCCCGATAAAATCGCCTTAGTCGGCAACTCAGCTCGTCAGGATGTCGCCACAATCGACATTTCTCCTGGATTGCTCAGAGTTTCGGTCTTTCTACCGAGTGCAATCGACAAACGTTACATTGGGCCGCGCATCACGCATCGCCTGAGAGCTCCAGGAAGGGTGAGATGATCAACGTCTTTCAGCCGACGCTCGCCGACGAGGAACTGGCCGCCGTGGCGGAGGTGTTCAGAAGCAACTGGATCGGCAGAGGGCGGCGGACCGCGGACTTCGAGGCGGCCTTCGCCGATCACCTCGGTGTCGGCCACGACCGGGTCACCTCGGTCAACTCGTGCACGGAGGCGCTCTTCATCGCGACCCGCCTGGCGGGTGCCGGCCCCGGCGGCGAGGTGGTGCTCCCGACGGTCAGCTTCGTGGGCGCGGGCAACGCGGTGGCCGCGCACGGCGCCCGGCCCGTCTTCTGCGACGTGGACCCCCGGACGCTGAACCCAACCGTCGACGACGTGGCCGCGGCGCTGACCCCGAAGACGAAAGCCGTCATCCTGCTGCACTACGGCGGCTATCCGGGCGAGGTGGTGGAGATCGCGGCGCTCTGCCGCGACCGGGGAATCCTCCTGATCGAGGACGCCGCCTGTTCCGTGGCGTCCCGGGTGGACGGCCAGGCGTGCGGCGTGATCGGCGACCTCGGGGTGTGGAGCTTCGGCAGCACCAAGATCGTGGCAACCGGCGACGGCGGGATGCTGTCGGCCCGGGACCCGGAGCTGGTGGCGCAGGCGGGCAGGCTGGCCTACTTCGGCCTGGAGCAGTTCAGCGGTTTCTCCCAGGCCAAGGAGAACAACACCCGCTGGTGGGATTTTCAGATCTCGTCGTTCTCCCGGCGTTCGATCATGAACGACATCCAGTCGGCCATCGGTGTGGTGCAGATGGGCAGGCTCAAGGGGTTCGTCGAACGCCGCGGCGAGATCGTCTCACGCTACGACAGGGCGCTGGCCGACCTGACCGGTGTGGTGACGCCGCCTCCGCTGCCGAGGGGACACGCCTCCTCCCACTACCTGTACTGGGTGCAGATGGACGAGGGCATCCGCGACGACGTCGCCCGCGACCTCTACGAGCGCGGCATCTACACCACCTTCCGTTACGCGGCGCTGCACCGCGTCAGGGCGTACGGGTCGGACGCCCGGCTGCCCGGCGCGGAGGCCGCGGTGGCCCGGACCCTCTGCCTGCCCCTGCACCAGGCGCTCAGCGACGACGACGTCGACACGACGGTCGCCGCGCTGCGCGAGGTGGTCACCCGGCGCTCGGCGGCGCTGGGCTCGGCGAGCGCCGCGGGGAACGCCGGATGACGGACACGCCGGCGACCGGGACGCCGGAGAACAGGCCCCCGGCGGCCGGGACATCGGAGAACGGGACGCGGATCACCGGGGCGCCGGGGAACGAGGCGCCGGTGGCCGGGAACGGCAGGCCGCTCCCGGCCACCGCGGTCTACGGGCAGGACGTCAGCGAGGTGTACGACCTCTTCTACCGGGGACGTGGCCAGGACTTCGCGGCCGAGGCCGCGGTGGTGGCCGAGACCGTACGGAGCAGGAGGCCGGACGCGGGCTCGCTGCTGGACGTGGCCTGCGGGACGGGTGAGCACCTGCGGTGGCTGGCCACCCACTTCGACGAGGTCGCCGGGCTGGAGATGTCTCCCGCCATGTGCGCGCTGGCCCGGGGCAAGCGGCCCGGGACACCCGTGCACCAGGGCGACATGCGCGGATTCGATCTGGGCCGCGCCTTCGACGCGGTCTGCTGCCTGACGAGCTCGCTCGGCTACATGTCCGGTGTGGACGAGCTCGGCGCCGCCGTCGCCGCCATGGCGCGCCACCTCGTCCCCGGGGGCGTGCTCGTCATCGACCCCTGGTGGTCGCCCGGCACCTTCCTGGACGGTCACATCGCGCACGACGTGGTGCGCGCCGGCACCCGGACGGTGGCACGGCTGTCACACTCCCGGCGCGACGGTGACTCCGTCCGGCACGAGGCGCACTATCTCGTGGCGGACGCGACCGGCATCCGGCACTTCACGCACATCCAGCCGCTGACGCTGTTCACCCGGGCGCAGTATCTCTCCGCGCTCGAAAACGCCGGCTGCGCCGCCGAACACGTCGAGCACGACACCCACTTCACCGCCCGGGGCCTCCTCGTCGCGGTACGCGGCTGATCCTCTCGCGGGCCGGTGGGCGGTGGGTCGCACGGGCGGTGAGTCCCCCGCCCGTCAGCGGGGTTTACCGGCGGCGGCGAAGTCCTCCCCCACGAGCAGCTGCCCGACCGACTCCATGACCGCCTGGAACGTCTCGGCCTGGTTGGTGAACCGATTTCCGAAGCGGTCGATCCTCCAGGGCGCCAGGTCTGCCAGGTCACTCGATCCGTGCGCTATGCGGTCGGCCAGCGCCTTTCCGAAGCCGGGACCGTGGGTGACGCCGAGCTCGTTGTCCCCGCCCATGGCGTAGAGGCCCTCGATACCCGGCACCGGGCCCACCAGCGCCATGTCGTCCGGGGTGTAACAGGGCGCGCCGTGTTTGACCCTGATGCTCGCCGGGCGGGACAGGGCCGGTATGAAGGTCGCGGCCCTGGCGACCCGCTGGTTCTCCAGGACGCCGTCGGTCGGCAGCTCGTCCAGCCGGTCCGGCACCGGCGCGTCCACCAGGATGTTCCTCGGGTAGGTCGTGTACATGCCGCCCCAGAGCAGGCCGCCGTGGTGCCCTCGCACCCAGAGCACGGTGCCCCCGCCGGGTTCGCCGGGCATCAGGCCCTGGAGCATGAGCACGGGCATGGTCTCCGGGATGCCGAGAGGTTCGGTGATGATGCGCGAGGTGACCTGGGGTACGGCGGGCAGGAAGGCGCCCAGCGGCTCCAGAAGCCGGTTGCTCCAGGCACCGGCGGCCACCACCACGGTCTCGCAGTCCACCGCGCCGCCGGGCGTCTCGACCCCCGTGACCCGGCCGTTCCGGACGCGGATCTCGGTCACCGGACGCCGGGTGTCGATGACGCCGCCCCGTTCGGTGATCCGGTCGGCCATCGCGACGGCGACCTTGGCCGTGGTGACCTGCGCCCCGCTGGGGACGTACTGGCCGCCGTACACCCCGTCGCCGGAGACTACGCCGCCGGTGAGCTCCGCCATCCGGCCGGGCTCCACCTCGAAGCTGCCGGGGTCGGCCGCGTACCAGGTGAGCTGCTGGACCTGGTTCCACGCGGCTTCGCAGGCCGCCACCCAGAGCACGCCGTTGCGGCGGTAGTCGATGTCGTATCCCGCCGCGTGCAGGCCCGCGTAGAAGTCCATGCCGTAGCGCTCGATGGGCAGCGCCTTCGACTCGGCCCCGTGCAGCGGGGAGATCGTGGTCCACGGGGCCAGGAAGCCTCCGCCCGCGCCGCTGGTGCCCTCGAACAGGCCGTCCCGCTCAAGGAGACGCACGTTCTCGATCCCGGCCTCAAGCAGGTGAAGGGCGAGCGAGACACCCATCACCCCGCCGCCCACCACGACGACATCGGAACGGTCGGGCATGTCCGCCTCCTCGGGGAAAGAGCACCGGGCGGGCGACGTCGCCGGTTAACCGGTTGTCACCGCGTGATCACCAGGCCATACCGCCGCCTCCGCCCACCTCCGTCGGCCTCTGTCGGCCTCCGTCCGGCGGCGTCCCGCGATGCTCACGCTCCGACCGTCGCATCCGCGCCCCGCCCCGCGCATCTTCCAGGTTGCCCCGCCTCCCTCCCGCCGGATCCACCGCCGCCCCCGGCCGCCGACGTACCGCGCCGGATTCACCGGAGCCCCTGTTCCGGCCGGGTTTCACGACACCCGGATCAGATCTGATCGGGTGCCGCGGGCCTGGTGGCGGCGAGGAGGACGACGGGGTTTTGCCGGGAGCTGGTTGAAAGTCCGATTAGTCCGGCTTATCGTACGCATACGTACGATTTATCGAGCATCCCCGCCGACCGCACCACGGAGCCGTCAATGGCAGCTGTGTTTCTCTCCGAACCGCTCGCACAACACGGCGTCCTCCGCACCACGGACGTGTCCCACGCACAGGATGTGGTCAGCAGGGTTTATGTGGAACACCGCCTGGACACCGCGGGCGGAGTGGACATCGACGCGCGCCTGAACGCGGTCGAGTCCAAGGTCATGACGTTCGGATATCTCACCTACGGGGTCGAGTCGCGGATCACGTTGCCGCCGCTGACCACGTGCTACCACGTGAACCTGACACTGAACGGGCACAGCGCCGTCGACCGGGGCCACGGGGAGCACGCGACGACCGTGGCCCGGCGCAGCGGAACGGTCCTGCTCCCGGACCGCAGCGCCACGGTCCGCTGGTCCGCCGACGCCCGCCAGTTCGCCCTGAAGTTTCCCCGCCAGTCCCTCGAACGGCACCTGTCCCTGCTGCTGAACGAGGACGTGAAGCACCCCATCCCGTTCGACGTCTCGCTGGACCTCACCACCCCGGCGGGGGTGAGCCTGCTCAACGCCGCCGAGTTCGTGCAGCGGGAATGGGATCAGGACGGCGCCCTCGCCCGCTTCCCCGCGGCCCGGCGGCAGCTCGAATCGCTCATCATGACGAGCCTTCTCCTCGCGGGCGCCGGAGGTCATCTGCGCAGTCTGGTCCGGGTGGAGGAACCCCCACGGCCGTCGGTGCTCGAAACGGTCGTCGACTACGTCCAGGAGCACCTGGAGGAGCTGCCCACGCTCGGCGACCTGGCCGCCGTCGGCGGGGTGAGCGCCCGTGCGCTGCAGATGGTCTTCCGGCAGCATCTGGGCGTCTCGCCCATGACCTACGTGCGGGACCTGCGCCTGCGCCGGGTGCACGAGGAGCTGCGCGTCCAGGGGCCGCCGGAGCCCTCGGTGACCGACGCCGCCATGCGCTGGGGTTTCTACAACCTCGGCCGCTTCGCCAAGCTGTACGAGCAGCGGTACGGCGAACGCCCCTCCCAGACGCTGCGCCGTCCACGCGGCTGAGCGTTCGCTTTCCGGCCGAGCGGTTTTCGTTCAACGGGTAGGGCGTCCCGGCGGGTGCTGACTACGTTCTCCCAGCAAGACGACAATCGCACCTGTTCGGCCCGGGAGCCTGCGGCGCTCCCGACGGAAAGTGGGACCATGACCGCCACCGACCCCGCACTCGACCGGCTGTACGCCGATTTCGACACGGCCGGGCTCCTCCCCCTGTGGACACAGCGGGAGGACCTCATGCCCCTGGTGCCGACGCCCGCCGCGCGCCCGCATGTCTGGCACTGGAGTGAGCTGTACCCTCTGGCCGAACGCGCCGGTGAGCTGGTGCCGGTCGGGCGGGGCGGTGAGCGCCGGGCGATCGCCCTGTCCAACCCCGGGCTGCCCGGATGGCCGTACGCGACCCCCACCCTGTGGGCGGCGATCCAGTATCTCGGCCCCCGCGAGGTGGCCCCGGCACACCGGCACTCGCAGGGGGCGTTCCGGTTCGTGCTCGAGGGCGAGGGCGTCTGGACCGTGGTGAACGGCGACCCCGTGGAGATGCGGGCCGGTGACCTCCTGCTCACCCCCGGCTGGCACTGGCACGGGCATCACCACGTCGGCGACCGGCCCATGACCTGGCTCGACGGCCTCGACATCCCGCTCGTCGGGCAACTCGACGCGGCGTTCTTCGAGTTCGGCGAGGACGGCGTCACGGAGCGGGCGACGCCGTCGCGCTCCCGGTCCGAGGCGCTCTGGGCCTACCCCGGCCTGCGCCCGATCTCGGCCGCGGACGCCCCGGCCTCACCCCTGATGGCCTACCGCTGGACCGACACGGACGCCGCGCTGACCGCGCAGCTGGAGCTGGAGAACGACGGGCATCCCGGAGTCGTCACCCCCGGCCACGCCGGCGTGCGGTTCAGCAATCCGACCACCGGCCGGGACGCGCTGCCCACCCTCCGGACCGAGATGCACCGGATCCGGGCCGGCGCCGCGACCGTTCCCACACGCGCCGTGGGGTCCTCGGTGTGGCAGGTGTTCCGGGGGGAGGGCGTGGTGAGCCTGAACGGCACCGAACAGCGGATCACGTCCGGGGATCTCGTCGCGGTGCCCTCGTGGACCCGGTTCCGCGTCCAGGCGGAGACGGACCTGGACCTGTTCACCTTCAGCGACGCCCCGGTGTACGAGGCGCTCAACCTGGCGCGCACCCAGACCGAGACAGCGAACCACAGGGGAGAAAACCGATGAGACTGGCGACCATTCGCAGCGGTGACGGCTACGCGGCGGTCCGGGTGGACCATGACACGGCCGTCGAGATCGGGCCGGCGGACGTGGAGACGCTGCTGACCGATCCGGACTGGCGACGGCGGGCCGAGGCCGCGGCCGGCCCCGTGCACGAACGGTCCACACTGGACCTCGCCCCGGTGGTACGGCGGCCCGCCAAGATCTTCTGTGTCGGGCTGAACTACCGCTCGCACATTCTGGAGATGGGCCGCCGGCTTCCCACGCACCCCACACTGTTCGCCAAGTTCGCGAACTCCCTCCTGGGCGCCCGGGACGATCTCGCCGTTCCCTCGGTGACCGCCGAGTGGGACTGGGAGGTCGAGCTGGCGGTGGTGATCGGCCGGCCGGTGCGGAGAGCCTCCACCGGCGAGGCCCGCGCGGCGATCGCCGGCTACACGGTGCTCAACGACGTCACCGCCCGCGACTGGCAGTGGCGCACCCAGGAGTGGCTGTCCGGCAAGACGTTCGAGGCCAGCACACCGGTCGGACCGTGGCTGGTCACTCCGGACGAGATCGGCGACGCCGCGGACCTGGAGGTCAGCTGCGAGGTCGACGGCGTGGAGATGCAGCACGCCAGGACGTCCGATCTGCTGTTCCCGCCGGCCGAGCTGGTCGCCTACATCAGCCAGATCACCACTCTGGAGCCCGGGGACCTCGTCGCGACGGGGACGCCCGGCGGCGTCGGCTCGGCCCGTGATCCGAAGGTGTTCCTCCGGCCGGGCAACGTGCTGCGCACCGCGATCGAGGGAATCGGCGAGTGTGTGAACGTCTGCGTCGAGGAGAAGCCCGATGTCTGACCCCTCTCCGGCGACACCGCCGGAACGCGCCCCGGCATCGGCGTCAGCACCGGCACCGGCACCGGCACCGGCACCGGCACCGGAGAGGGCGTCGGCGTGGGCGGAATGGGTGGAATCGGGCCGGCTGGTGTTCGAAGAGGCGGCGCGTGGCCTGCGGCCGGCCGACGTCGCCGCGCCGTGCGCGCTGCCGGGGTGGAGCCGAGGCCACCTGCTGACCCACGTGGCCCGTAACGCCGACGCCCTGGTCAACCTGCTCGACTGGGCCCGGACCGGGCTGCCGACGCCGATGTACGCCTCCGCGGGAGATCGCGCCGAGCAGATCGAGCAGGGAGCGGCACGCGGACTGGCCGAGCAGTTGCGGGACGTCGCGGAGAGCTCGGCCCGGTTCGCCGCCGCCACCGGCTCGCTCGGCGAGGAGCACTGGGCGCGGACCGTCGTCAGCGGGCGGGGGCGCCGGATCCCGGCGCGGGAGGTCCTGTGGCTCCGCGCCAGGGAGCTCTGGGTCCACCTGGTCGACCTGGACGCCGGGTACGGCTTCGCCGCGCTGCCTGACGGCTTCGGCCACGCCCTGGTCCAGGACGTCGCCACCGGGCTGGACGGCAGGACGGGCGTACGGGTCACCGTGCGCGTCCCCGGCGGCGCACCGGTCACGTTCGGCTCGGGAGCCCCGGTCGAGGTGCGCGGCGACCTCGACCGGGTGCTGCCCTGGATGACCGGCAGACCCGGCCCTCTGCCGTACAGCCCGGCGGGAGGGATACCCGCGCTGCCGTCCTGGCTCTGACGCCGGAGGACACCGACGGACACCGCCATCGCCACCGAGGCCGTCGTCGGCGCCGTCGTCGATGTCGAGCTCGCCGAGAGCCCCACCCCCGCCTACGGGGTGTCGACCGGGTTCGGCGCC
>NZ_JBSGCR010000039.1:0-46851 GCF_053601935.1 Streptosporangium sp. NPDC004631
TCCGGCGGATACGACTTCATCGCCACGTGGAACTCCTTGCCTCCGGATGTCCATCATCCGGCACTCAAGGTGTCCACACATTGGGGAGAGGGCCCGATTACGCGAGGTCCCCGGCGTCTCACCTCCTGAGGCGAGGATGGTGTTATGACAGCGTCCTGCGGACCACGCTCCCCTTCCGAGATTCGTGGCTACCTCGTCGACCAACTCAACCAGGCACTTCGCCATCCTGGAATGTTCGGCGGGGAGATGGCTCTGCGGCTGATACTCGATCACCTCGTCTACGCCGAGCGCCAGGACGAGGCGTGGACCGAGGAGCGGCAGGCGATGGAGTCTCGCGGGACCCTCACCTCGATCGGTGTGACGGGAGCGTTCAGAGCTTTGGTGCCAGGTGATTACGAGTACGGCGTGGCGTCGGTCTATGCGGAGTTCGTCCGCGCTCGTGGGTGGCTGGAGGCGGACAGGGTGTTTACGGCCGACGAGCATGAGTCCATGCGCCAGAAACTGAGCACCTGGGTTGCCCAGGACCGCGTGCTCAGCGAGGTGCTTGAGACCTTCGGTCCGCCTTCGGTGCTCTTCGGCGGCAACAACCCCCTCTATGGGAAGACGCTCGGCTACCTGACCGGGCAGGCGAAGGAGCCGATGCTTTTCTTCCACCCCGAAACTCAGGTGGATGTGGTGCGGGCACGGATCCCTTCCTTCCCAGCTGACCCAGGGCCAACTCAGGCAAGGTGTCCGTTCTCTAGGGGGAAGCTCAGTCTCTATGGCTCAACGCGGGCGTTCCTCCGACCGAGGTGGCTCAGCGTGCCGGGCACGGTGTGGACGTGCTCCTTCGCGTCTACGCCAAGTGCATCGAGGGGCAGAAAGCGCGTGCCAACGGGTAGATCACCAAAGCTCTGGAGACATGAGACCGGCCTTCACCGGAAGGGAGGAGAGCAGCCGAATCCATTGATTCGGCTGCTCTTACTGTTTGGACATGCAAGAGACACTCAGGTATCAAGATCAGATATTCATCAACTTCCGTGAGTTCGACTTCGATCATCATGCGTACCGCTGGGTCGACATCAAGCGCTTCGGCCTGTCTGGCCCGGACGCCGATGATGCCCGTCTGCTGGCGGAACTGATCGGCCATGAGCGGTACAGGGACGACTACGCCGGAGGGGGAGTCGATGCCGGCGGGCTCCGCCACGGGCCCTACTGGCTGCGGAACGTGAGCCCGGCTGCATACGAGCGGACTGACGAGGTGAGCGCGAGCGCCATTCTGCGCGGCTGGGCGGAGCAGTTCGGCCCCCTGCCCGTGGAACTGCTCGTCCGATTGGAGAACGAAGTTCACCCGCTGGTCGCAAAGGCCGCCGAGAGATACCGGCTGAAGAATCTCGGCCATGGGGCATTTCACGACTGGGGCGGTGTTCACATCGACTTCCACGAGTTGGTTCTCGTTGATCGCATCGCCGGAACCCTGTCGCTCCTGGTCGCCGCCGACGACTGAGATCCAGAGGCCGACCGGCTTCCCAGTCTGACCCTCCGAGGCGTTCTCGCCCCGTGTGGGCTGGCCAAACAGCTCGAAGATCATCCCGTGAATAGACCGCGACCAGCGATTCAGGGCTGCGTTCGGCGGCCCACGGCTGCACGCGGTGCAGGTCGTACCCGGGAAGAACTCCCAGGTCACGAAGCAAATTAAAAGATCAACTAGGTGCCCCCGGCATGATTCGAACATGCGACACCCGCTTTAGGAGAGCGGTGCTCTATCCCCTGAGCTACGGAGGCAGGGGCTCCCTGTAAGAGTAGCGAAAGTGGGGAGTGGATGTGTGGTTGGAGGGGGGTTGGGGGGCGATCGGCGGGTTATCGCTTTGCTGAGCTGCGGTAAAGGGGCGGCAAGCGCCTGAGTGGGCCGGGTGGGCGTGGCTAGTGTCGCGGTCTGTGATGGAACGGCGACGGAAGCGGATCCGGGGGCGGCGTGCGCTGCGGCCTCTGGTGCTGTGCGGGGCGATGCTGGCACCCGCGCTTCTGGCGGTAGGGCTCCTGGTGGCTGAGCTTACCGGGTATCGGGCGGTTGTTCAGGGAATCGTGGCCGAGTCGGGGCCCCGGAACGGGGCGCAGGGGGTTGGGAACGGGGTGGAGGGGGGCGGGGTGAGGGGCCGGGAGGGGGCGGTTGGCGTGGTTCCGGTCGTGCCCGGCCGGGGGGTGGTGATGGAGCCGAGGATCGTGCCTCCGCCGTACGGGCCGGACCGGACCTACGGGGGGTTGATGCCTCCGACGGTCGTGACGGACGTACACCGGTCCACCGAGGATGCCACGCCGGCGGAGGCTCCGCCGGCCGTACGGAGGGCCGTGCCCCGGAAATCTTTGGCGCCGAGGGCGAGGCGGGCGCCGCGGCAGGAGCGGTCCGAAGCGGGGTTCGGCTGCCCGGCTGAGTGGCGGGAGACCTGGTTGTGGGAGGTGTGCAAGGAGCAATCGCGACGAATGGCATGAATGAGGGGGTTGCTAAATGGGGTGTTCGGCGCATATCGGCTGCGGAGAGTCTGACCCAGACACTTGGCTGGCTGTAGTAACGTGCGTGCCTGACCCAGGTCACGAGTTCGCAAACGGAGGGGTCGAACGTGCCACCTCGTCGATCAGCGGGTCTGGTCGCCGTCGTCGCGACGATGTCCTCCCTTCTCCCGGGAGTGGCTGTCGCGAGGCAGGCGCCGATCGAGGCCCGACCGGTCGTCGTCAGTGAGCCGGTGCGCCTTACCGGGCTGCTCCGCGACCCCGTCAACCTCACCGAACTGCGTCGCGAGGCGGAGAAGGCGGCCAAGGACCTCGAAGACGCGACGAAGGCGCTGGAGCAGCGGCGGGCCAGGATCCGGGCCTCGGAGAGGGAGCTCGCCGTCAAGTTGCGCGAGCTGCAGGCCGCGGAGAAGTCCTTCGCCGAGGTACGGCAGCCGCTCTCGGATCTGGTCAGTCAGCTCTACCAGCGACCTCTGAGCGACGACGCGGCGGCCTTCCTGTCCGGCGCGTCCGATGAGTCGACCCTCCGGGCCATGGCCGATGTCACCCACCTGGTGTCCGAGCGGAACCAGGTCCTTGAGGACGCCGGCCGCTTACAGGCCGAGCGGGAGCGGCTTACCGCCGAGGCGCAGGAACTGCGGGCGGGCAACCTCCTGTCGGAGGCGCAGATGGGCGCCGAGATCGAGACGCTCAGGGCGCGTTCTGCCAAGATCGTGAAGTCGCTGACCCAGGCGCTGGTGAAGCTGGGCGTCAAGGTCGACAGGTCCGGTAACCCCTCGGCCGGGTGTGACCCGACCAGGGCCTCCTCGGCGAACGGTTTCCCCAACGGCCTGATCCCGGCCGCCTATCTCTGTCCGCTCCAGCAGCGGGGCAACCAGTTGCGGGGTGACGCGGCGATCGCGTTCATCAGCCTCAACGAGGCTTACCGGAAACGCTTCGGCAGGCCCATGTGCGTTACGGACAGTTACCGGAGCCTGGCCGAGCAGCAGTCGGTCTACTACCGTCGGCCAGGCTTCGCCGCCGTGCCGGGCCGTAGCAACCACGGCCTGGGGCTCGCCGTCGACCTGTGCGGAGGGGTGGAGCGTTTCCGGTCGGCCGAGTTCACCTGGCTGGAGGCCAACGGCAAGCAGTTCGGCTGGATACACCCCAAGTGGGCCTACTCCAGCCCCTTCGAGCCGTGGCACTGGGAGTATGACCCGGAGCTGGGATCCGTGCTGTAGGCCGTCACGGCCGGGTCACAGTACGGGGGTGACCGAGGCGGTGCAGTGGGAGCAGCGGACGGCGGCCTTGGGGATCTCCGACAGGCACTCCGGGCACTCGCGCATCGTGATCTCCTCCTCCTTGGCGAACCAGGAGGAGATCTTCTCGTAGGGGCGGACGACCATGAAGTAGATGACGGACGCCACCATCAGGAACGAGATCAGCGCGTTGAGGAAGAGACCGTACTTGATCTCGCCCGAGCCGATCCAGAGGGTGAGCTTGGAGAAGTCGGGCTGACCGCCGATCGCCGCTATCAACGGTGTGAGGACGTCCTTGACGAACGAGTTCACGATGGCGGTGAAGGCGGCGCCGATTACCACTGCGACGGCGAGTTCCACCACGTTGCCGCGTAGCAGGAACTTCTTGAATCCATCGATCATGGTCACTCCTTGCTCCGTGCCCCGCCCGTCGTCCGTGTGTCCGGCGTCGCGCGGGTTTCATTCCATTGGGTATCGAGGAAACTACCTTGTGTTCCGGCTGTCGGGAAAACTATCCCGTACGAGCGCCGATGGTGATCGACAGGCGGCCGTCGGCCTGCGCCGAGGCCAGCTCGACCGCCTGCGCCGAGGTGGTGGCCAGCACGACCAGGGAACCCTGGTCCGGCTCGCCGGCGGGGGCGGCGAGAACCGTGACGTCTTCGGCCACGGTCCTGGCGGGGGTGGAGCCGTCCCAGCGCGCGGCGGCGGCGAGCACGTCCACGACGTCGCCGGGTGAGAGCAGGCGCGCGGTCTGCGGGTCGGCGACGCGGACGGGGGTGGCGACCGTTCCCCGGCCGTGGGCGGCCAGCAGGCCGGGGCCGAGCAGGCGGGCGTCCGTCAGCGGCTCCCCGCGCCGGACGGGACCGGTCAGGACCTTTCCGGCGATCGGTGCGCCGGGTCTCAGGGCGCCGTCGGGGACGGTGCCGGGTCGCAGGGCGACCACCCTGAGGTCGGCGGTGCGGAGTATGCCGCCCGGAAGGTCTCTGGCCGCGGCGAGGACGGCGACCGAGGCGGTGTCGGGCCGTAGCCCGATCACGGCGCACACCGTTGCCAGGGCGGCGACGGCGGTGGCGACCAGGCGGTGGCGCCGGCCGACCAGACGGCGGAGGACGCGCATGACCGACTCCAGGGGAGAAAGGCGCGGATGACTGACTTCGTGGGGATGCGTGGACGGTCGGCTCCGTCGGGGGAGCACACGCTTCAGAGGGGGATCAGCCGGGGAGGGGGAAGGGGAGGCGGAGGCCGTCCAGGGCGTTGGGGCAGGGGCAGGTCCGGTCCTGGGGGAGGGCGGTGACGACGTCGGCGATGAGGGAGCGCATCCGGGTGATGTTGGAGGCGAAGAAGGCGAGGACCTCCTCGTGGGTGACGCCGTCCCCGGCCTCGACCCCGGCGTCGTGGTCGGTGACCAGGGAGAGCGTGGTGTAGCACATGGCCAGCTCGCGGGCGAGGACCGCCTCGGGGAAGCCGGTCATGCCGACGATCGTCCAGCCGTTGGCGGTGAACCAGCGGGACTCGGCGCGGGTGGAGAAGCGGGGGCCCTCGATGACCACGAGCGTGCCGTCCTCGGCCAGGTCCCAGCCGGTGGACCGGGCGGTGGAGACGGCCGCCGCGCGACCCGAGGGGCAGTAGGGGTCGGCGAAGGCGACGTGGACGACGCCGCCGGTGTCGTAGTAGGTCTGTGGGCGGCCCGAGGTGCGGTCGACGAGCTGGTCGGGGACGACCAGGGTGCCGGGGCCGACCTCGGGGCGGAGCGAGCCGACCGCGCTGGGGGCGAGCACCTGGCGGACGCCCAGGGAACGCAGGGCCCACAGGTTGGCGCGGTAGGGGATGAGGTGGGGCGGGAAGCGGTGGTCGCGGCCGTGGCGGGGCAGGAAGGCCACCGCTCTGGACCCGATCCGCCCGACGGTGACGACGTCGCTGGGCGGGCCGTAGGGGGTGGCGACCTCGACCTCCGTCGCGTCGTCGAGCAGGGAGTAGAGGCCCGAGCCGCCGATGACCCCGATATCCACGTGAGTGACCATGGCGCAGAGGCTAGCCGTACAGGGGAGCGGTTGAGGAGGCCCGGCCCCGTCCTGTGGACAGTGCGGAGACCCGGCCCCCGCCCTGTGGATAACCCCGGATCCGATGTGGTGATCTGATCACATTGGGTATGACCTGCGATATATCGATCGGGGGGGCGAGATGAGGGCTGGGAACGTGTGCCCGGGAGTGAGCGTCCGGGAGTGAGCGCCGGGGAGTCCGGACGCCGGGCGCGATGAGCGTTCAGGAGTCCCGCAGGACTGGCGCGAGGGGGCTGGGCCTTGTCATCGGCGCCCTCATGCTCGGCATGCTCCTGGCCGCGCTCGACCAGACGATCGTCTCGACCGCGCTGCCGACGATCGTCAGCGATCTGGGCGGCCTGGAGGAGCTCTCCTGGGTGGTCACCGCCTACATGCTCGCCTCGACGGTCTCCACCCCGCTCTGGGGCAAACTCGGCGATCAGTACGGCAGGAAGAGACTGTTCCAGAGCGCGATCGTCATCTTCCTGATCGGCTCCGCGCTCTGCGGGCTGTCGCAGAACATGGGCCAGCTGATCGGCTTCCGCGCCCTGCAGGGGGTGGGCGGCGGCGGCCTGATGGTGCTGGCCCAGGCGATCGTCGGAGACGTCGTGCCGGCCCGGGAGCGGGGGAGGTACCAGGGGTTCTTCGGCGGGGTGTTCGCGGTCTCCAGCGTCGCGGGGCCGCTGCTCGGCGGTCTTTTCGTGGATCATCTGTCCTGGCACTGGGTCTTCTACGTCAACCTGCCGATCGGGGCCGTCGCGCTGGTCGTGATCTTCTCGGTGCTGCCCTCCGACACGGACCGCGGGCGCCACGTCATCGACTATCCCGGCATCCTCCTCCTCGGAGCCGCGGCCGCCTGCCTGGTGCTGATGACCACCTGGGGCGGGACCGTATACCCCTGGAGTCATCCGGTCGTCATCGGGCTGGCGGTCGCCTCGGCGATGCTGCTGGTGCTGTGGTGGCAGGCCGGAAAGCGGGCCGCGGAGCCGGTGCTGCCCCCGCACCTGTTCGGGTTGAGGGCGTTCAACGTCGCCTCGCTCATCGGTTTCGTGGTGGGCTTCGCGATGTTCGGCTCACTCACCTACATGCCGCTGTTCCTCCAGGTCGTCCAGGGCGTCTCGCCCACGATGTCGGGGATCCACCTGCTGCCGATGATGGCGGGCCTGCTGCTGACCTCGATCGTCAGCGGGCAGGTCATCACGCGCACCGGGAGATACAAGATCTTCCCGATCGTCGGCACCGGGGTCACCACGCTCGGGCTCTACCTGCTCTCCCACGTCCGGCCGGACATCTCCACCTTCGAGCTGAGCGTCTATCTGCTCGTGCTGGGCGTCGGCATCGGCCTGGTGATGCAGGTGCTGGTGATCGTGGTGCAGAACGCCGTCGGCTTCGAGGAGCTGGGAGTGGCCACCTCGGGGGCCACCTTCTTCCGCTCGATCGGGGGCTCCTTCGGCGTCGCGATCGCCGGCTCGATCTTCACCTCACGGCTCACCGAGGACCTGGCGCGGCTGGCGCGGACGGTACGGCTCCCGCCCGCCCTGGAGAACGCGGTCCAGTCGGACCCCACGGTCATCCGGAGGCTGTCGCCCCAGACCGCCACGGCGTTCCTCGCGGCGTACTCCGACGCGATCGCGCAGGTGTTCCTCTACAGCGCGCCGGTGACCCTGGTCGCCTTCGCCGCGGCCTGGCTGCTGCCCGAACCACCCCTGCGGGAGACCACCAGGGCCACGGACCTGGGCGAGTGCTACGGCGCGGTCCCCACCGAGCGGTCCTCGCTCGCCGTGGTCGAACGCGGGCTGTGGCGGCTGGCCGACGTGGACATGCGCCGGGACTACTACCGCCGCCTGGGCGACCTGGCGCGCCTGGACCTGCCGCCCGGCTCCGTGTGGCTGATCGCGCGGCTGAGCACCCGGGGCCGGCAGGCGGGCGCGGAACTGGCCAGGCGGGCCGGGGTGACGGTCGATCAGGGGAGGCCGTACGCGGACCTGCTCGTCGCGCGGGGGCTGGCCCGCCGGATGGACGGCGGGGCGTCCCTGGAACTCACCCCGGAGGGAGAGCGGGTGGCCGGCCAGCTGGTCGCCGAGGCGCGCGAGGGGCTGGGGCGGCTGATCGACGACTGGAACCCCGGTGAGCACCCCGGGCTCCGCGAGCTGCTGGAGAGGCTTCCGCACGAGATGCTCGGCTCGACCTCCGACCGCCCCCGTAACGGCTGACCCGGTGGTGTCCTGGGCGTCAGGGTCAGGAGGCCGCCGGAGCCGGGCTGCTCGCGGCCGCCGCGGGCTTGGACTCCGCGGGCTTGGACTCGGTGGACTTCGAGTCGGTGGACCTCGGCTCCGTGGTCGAACCCGACGCCGAGGGGGCGCCCGAGCCGACGGTGCTGGACGAGGAGGACCGGCTGTCGGTCCGGTAGAAGCCCGAGCCCTTGAAGACGATGCCCACCGCGGAGAACACCTTGCGTAGTTCACCGGCGCAGGCCGGGCACTCGGTGAGCGCATCGTCGGAGAACCTCTGGACGATGTCGAACTCGTTGCCACAGGCACTGCAGGCGTACTGGTAGGTGGGCACGCGCTCCTCCTCTTTCTGTTCGCGCCGATTGGCACTCTACTGACGCGACTGCTAATGATAGGCAGCCGACAAGCATAAACGCGAGTCGGATCTATCCCATTCCATGCGGAATTCTGGCTAATCGGCGGCCGCCGCGCACGCGGCTTCCCGATGTTCCCGCATGTTCCCGTACGGCGCGCGCCCGCACCCCCGCCCCGCTCCCGGACCACGCCGGTCGGCCCGGCCCCGGTCAGGCGCCCTGTTCACCGAACCAGCCGGCGAGTTTACCCCGGCGACTGATCGCCTTCATCCGCCGCTCGACCATTTCCCTGCACGTCGCGGTGGTCACCACCAGGAGCTGGTCGTCGACCCTGATCCTCGTCGAGTCCGCGGGCACGAAGGTCTTGCCGTCCCTGACGATCAGGGTGACCTGGGCGTCCGTGGGCAGTCTCAGCTCGAAGATCTCCACGCCGTGCAGCTTGGAGGTCGGCGGCACCCTGATCTGCAGCAGGTCGGCGTTGAGCTCCTCCAGCGGCGCCGACTCCACCTCCAGATCACGGGCCTCGTCGGGGGTGGTCAGCCCGAGCAGCTTCGCCACGAAGGGCAGCGTCGGCCCCTGGATCAGGGTGTAGACCACGACGATGACGAAGACCTCGTTGAACACGAGCTTGGCGACGCCGTTGTGCACCGAGTTGGCGGCCCAGGGGATGGTGGCGAGCACGATGGGCACCGCGCCGCGCAGGCCCGCCCAGGACAGGAACGCCTGTTGCCGCCAGTTCAGCCGGTCGAGCCCCGTCAGCCGTACCAGGAAGGCCGAGACCACGATCGACAGCGGGCGGGCCACCGCGACCAGGATCAGCCCGGTCACCAGGCCGGGCACGATCGCCGACGGCATCTCCGAGGGGCTGGCCAGCATGCCGAGCATGACGAACAGGCCGATCTGGGCCAGCCAGGCCACGCCCTCGGCGAACCCCCGGGAGGAGGCGCGGTGCGGCATCCGGGAGTTGCCCATGACGAGGGAGGCCAGGTAGACCGCCAGGAAGCCGCTGCCGTGCACGAGCGTCGCGCCGGCGTAGGCGACGAACGCCAGCGCCAGCACCGCGATCGGATACAGGCCGGAGACGGGCAGCGCGATGCGCCGCAGCGCGTACACGCCCAGGGGGCCCACCGCCAGGCCGACCGCGGCGCCGATCAGCAGTTCGAAGACGACCAGGAGCAGCGCGCCGCCCAGAC
Source organism: Streptosporangium sp. NPDC004631 (assembly GCF_053601935.1). Taxonomy (NCBI): domain Bacteria; kingdom Bacillati; phylum Actinomycetota; class Actinomycetes; order Streptosporangiales; family Streptosporangiaceae; genus Streptosporangium; species Streptosporangium sp. NPDC004631. The sequence continues at coordinate 9,542 of NZ_JBSGCR010000039.1, forward strand.
TGGGCGCGGTGGCGGCGCTCAGCAGCACCACCGCGATGACAGTGGGCGCGTCATTGAAACCGGACTCGGCCTCCAGCACGCCGGCCAGCCGCGAGGGCAGGGGCAGGCGGCGCAGTACGGAGAAGACGGCCGCCGCGTCGGTGGACGCGAGGATCGCGCCGAGCAGCAGCGCGGTCCGCCAGTCCATGCCGAGCAGCAGGTGCACCGGGACCGCGACGGCCACGATGCTCACCCCGACCCCGACGGTGCCGAGTATCAGCGCGGTGGGAATGGAGCGTTTCACATGGTGCCAGTTGGTGGTCAGGCCGCCCTCGGCCAGGATGATCGCCAGGGCGCTCATGCCCATCTGCTGGGCGAGCACCGGGTTCTCGAACTGGAGCCCGAGCCCCGACTCCCCGACCAGCAGGCCGAAGCCCAGGAAGATCAGGAGGCTCGGCAGCCCGCTCCCGTGAGCGATCCGTACCGCGATGATCGCCGCGATGACGATCGCGGCACCGAGAAGCAGCCAGACATCCAACCCCATCTGGATCTGGCCCCCTCTCCGGCTTCGGGACCATTGTGTCGTATTCGACCCACTAGTCAGACACGCCCCGTAACCAGATCGGTGATCCCGTTGGACTGTGCCACATAGCGAACCGGCAGGTCATGAGGGTCGGCGGGCACGTCTTCCAGAAGTTCGCCCTCGTGCAAAAGCGCTACCGTCGGTACGTTCGGACCGACCCTCGCCAGCGCCCGGTCGTAGGAGCCGCCGCCGCGGCCGAGCCGTACCCCGGTGGTCCGGTCGACCGCCAGCGCGGGCACGATCACCAGCGCGGCGGTCCTGATGGCGTCGACGCCGCGTCGGACGTCCACCGGCTCCATGATCCCGAATCGGCCGGGGGCGAGGGTGTCGGGCCCGTCGTACACCGCCCAGTCAAGATCATTGTCGTCACGGAGCACCGGCAGGATCACGGTCGCGCCGTGCTTCCACAGCGCGAAGACCAGCCCGTGGGTCGCGGGTTCCGTCCCGGCCGACCAGTAGCACGCGACCAGCCCCGCCATCTGGACCCACGGCTGCTCCAGCAGGTTCTCCCGCGTCCTGACGGAGGCCGCGTGCCGCTCGGCCTCCGGGATCGAGGCACGTGTGGCCTCGATAGCCGACCGCAGCCTCAGCTTGTCCACAACCCCTCCACTAAGGTTTTGGTATGGCCGACTTCGATCTCGTGACCAAAGCCGTCGTTCCTGCCGCGGGCCTGGGCACCCGCTTCCTACCGGCGACGAAGGCGACTCCCAAGGAGATGCTGCCCATCGTCGACAAGCCCGCGATCCAGTATGTCGTCGAGGAGGCCGTCTCCGCCGGGCTGCTCGACGTCCTCATGGTCACCGGCAAGAACAAGCGTTCGATCGAAGACCATTTCGACCGGGCGATCGAGCTGGAGGACATGCTGGAGGCCAAGGGAGACGACGAGCGGCTCTCCCAGGTGCGCGAGCCCGCGGACCTCGCGACCCTGCACTACGTACGGCAGGGCGAACCGCGAGGTCTCGGCCACGCCGTGCTCTGCGCCAAGCAGCACGTGGGCGACAACCCGTTCGCCTGCCTGCTCGGCGACGACCTGATCGACTACCGTGACGAGCTGCTCAAACGCATGATCGAGGTCCGCCGCGCCCACGGCGGCAGCGTCGTGGCGCTGATGGAGGTGCCCAAGGAGCAGGTCTCCCTGTACGGCTGCGCCGCCATCGAGCCCACCGCCGAGAGCGACGTGGTCCGGGTGACCGACCTGGTGGAGAAGCCCCCGGCGGCGGAGGCCCCCTCCAACTGGGCCGTCATCGGCCGCTACGTGATCGACCCGGCGGTGTTCGAGGTCCTGGAGAACACCCCGCCTGGCCGTGGCAACGAGATCCAGCTCACCGACGCCCTGCGCACCCTGGCGGGTCGCGGCTCCGAGGAGGGTGGCCCCGTCCACGGCGTGCTGTTCCGCGGTCGCCGCTACGACACCGGCAACAAGCTCGACTACCTGCGTACGGTGGTCCAGTTCGCCGCCGACCGCTCCGACCTGGCGCCGGAGTTCCTTCCCTGGCTGAGAGAGTTCCTGGCCTCCAGATGAACCCGACAAGCCCGATGAATCCCACCGGCCCGGCGAGTCCGATGAGATCGGTCGACGAGCACCTCGCCGACATTCTGCTCACCGTGCGGTCGCTGGCCTCGCTGGAGATCGAACTTGAGGGGGCGCTGGGCACCACGCTCGCCGAGGACGTGGTCTCCCCGGTCCCGCTTCCGCCGTTCGACAACTCGGCCATGGACGGCTACGCCGTACGGGCCGAGGACGTCGCGCGGGTCCCGGTGACGTTGCCGGTGACCGGCGACATCGCGGCCGGCGACGGCCGGCCCCTCGTGGTCGCCCCCGGTACGACCATGCGGATCATGACCGGCGCCCCGATGCCCGAGGGCGCCGACGCCGTGATCCCGGTCGAGTGGACCGACGGCGGCACCGAGCACGTCGTCATCGGGCGGTCCGCGGCCCGGGGGAACGCGATCCGCAGGGTGGGCGAGGACGTCCGCCCCGACGACGTCGTGCTGGCCGCGGGGGCCCTGATCGGCCCCGCGCAGCTGGGCATTCTGGCCGGTGTCGGCCGCCGCCGGGTGGTGGTACGGCCCCGCCCCCGCGTGGTGGTCATCTCCACCGGTGCCGAACTGGCCGAGCCGGGCACCCCCCTGGCCCCGGGCCAGATCTGGGAGTCCAACAGCTACACCCTGATCGCCGCCGTCCGCGAGGCCGGCGGCGAGGGGTACCGGTCCGGGATCGCGGCCGACGACGCCGGGCGGTTCCTCGACCAGCTCGACGCGCAACTCCTGCGGGCCGACGCCGTGATCACCAGCGGTGGCGTCTCGATGGGGGCCTACGAGCCGGTCAAGGAGGCGCTCGCCCCGCTTGGCACGGTCCGATTCGACCGCGTCGCCATGCAGCCGGGCATGCCCCAGGGCTTCGGGGTCGTGGGCGAGGACCAGATTCCGATCTTCGCCCTGCCGGGCAACCCCGTGTCGTCCTTCGTGTCGTTCATGCTGTTTGTCCGGCCGGCGCTGCGGAAGATGCGCGGCCTGCCCGCGGGCCCCACGCCCACCGTGCGGGCGGTGACCACCTCCTCACTCCGCTCGCCCGCGGGCCGGCGCTCCTACCTGCGCGGGGTGCTGGCCGCCGACGGCTCGGTCGCCCCGGTGCCCCGGCAGGGCTCGCACCAGCTCGCCGCGCTGGCCTTGGCCAACGCCCTGGTGGTGGTCCCCGAGGACGTCACGGAGGTGCCCGAGGGCGCGACCGTGGAGGTCATCCCGCTGTGAGCGAGCAGACAGGCGGCACCGGGTCCGCGCCGAGGTCACCCCGCGCGGAGCCGTGGACAAGGGGGTCGGCATGAACGGGTTCACGCACATCGACGAGACCGGCGCGGCGCGCATGGTGGACGTCTCCGCCAAGGACGTCTCCGTCCGTACGGCGACCGCCACCGGCAAGGTGCTGCTCCGCGCCGAGGCCGTGGCCCTGCTCCGCTCGGGGGAGGTCCCCAAGGGCGACGCGCTGGGCACCGCGCGGATCGCCGGCATCATGGGCGCCAAGCGCACCCCGGACCTGATCCCGCTCTGCCACCCGATCGCGCTGCACGGGGTGAAGGTCGAGCTGACCGTGGTCGACGACGGAGTGGAGATCGGCGTCCAGGTCAGGACCGCGGACCGTACCGGGGTGGAGATGGAGGCGCTGACCGCCGTCTCGGTCGCGGCGCTCGCGTTGATCGACATGGTCAAGGCGGTGGATCCGGCGGCGATGATCACCGATGTCCGGGTCGAGGAGAAGACCGGCGGCAAGACCGGCGTCTGGACCAGGCCGTAGGCGGGGCGGCTCCGTCCACCGGGTTTCGCGGGGGAGGTCCGGCCGTGGTCGGTGACGGTGTGAGGATCGGAGCCCGGATGCGCCGGGTGGACATCGGAGCCCGGACGCGGCCGGGGGAGCTGGGAGGATGACGGCATGAGAGCTCTGGTGATCACGGCGTCCAACCGGGCCTCCGCCGGGATATACGAGGATAAGTCGGGAAAACTGCTGGCCGAGCTCCTCGCGGCGGTCGGATGCGACGTGGACGGTCCGCGGGTGGTCCCCGACGGTGAGCCGGTCGAGGCGGCGCTCCGGTCCGGTGTGGCCGAGGGCTACGACGTGATCGTCACCACCGGCGGCACCGGCCTCACACCGGCCGATCTCACCCCCGAGATGACCGCCAGGGTGCTCGACCGGGAGATCCCCGGCATCGCCGAGGCCGTCCGCCAGGCCAACCGCGACAGGGTGCCCACCTCGATCCTGTCCAGGGGCCTCGCCGGGCAGGCGGGTCACACCCTGGTCGTCAACCTGCCGGGCTCCTCGGGCGGGGTCCGCGATGGCATGGCCGTCCTCTCCCCGGTCCTCCGGCACGCGGTGGAGCAGATCCGCGGCGGAGACCATCCGCGCTGACCACCCCTGACCACCCATGACCATCCGTGACCATGCCCGCTCACCGGCCCGGTCGTCACATGGCACGTCGGCGTGTCTTGGGGGGATGATGGAGGCGTGGATCGACTTCGTGGCTGGCCGGTGACCCTGACGGAAGGCCCTGTGGGACTTCGGCCGCTGCGCCTGAGAGATGTGCGTGTATGGCGTGAGACGCGGCTGCGCAACGCCCGCTGGCTCCGCCCCTGGGAGCCGAGCAACCCCGAGACCCCGCTGTTCCGCACTGGCCTCGGCCCCTACATCTCGATGGCCGGCACGCTCCGCCGCGAGGCCAGGCAGGGGCTCGCCCTGCCCTGGGTGGTCACCTACCGAGGTGCCTTCGCCGGCCAGCTCACCGTCGGCGCCATCGTCTGGGGTTCGGCCAGGTCGGCCCAGATCGGCTACTGGGTGGACGGCGCCCTCGCGGGACGGGGTGTCATTCCGACCGCCGTGGCCATGGCGGTCGACCACTGTTTCTTTACCACCGGGTTGCACCGTATCGAGGCGAATATCCGCCCGGAAAATCACGCGAGCCGCCGAGTGGTTGAAAAGCTTGGCTTTAGGGAAGAAGGCATCAGACGGCGGCATCTGCACATCGACGGTGCTTGGCGCGACCACATTTGTTACGCGCTCACGGTCGAAGACGCACCAAGAGGTTTGCTGGTGCGATGGCGGAGAGCCCGCGAGTCGGCCGCTCATGGTGGCTCTCCCCATGAAGAGGTTTGAAGATCTCGCGACACACCGCACCGAATACTCGTCAAATAGTGACACGCGGTCTTACTGTGCGTGACGTGAGCACATGGAAGACGCCAAGGGACCCCAGGCGTTTTCATGCTGCCCGGAGGTGGCCGTGAGCAGTGTTCTTCTGTACCTGGCCATTGTCGTCATGTGGTTGTGCGTGCTCGTGCCCATGTGGTTACGCCGCGACCGGACCACTCTCGCCGAGATTCACGAGAGCGCCGAGCCGTACGTTCAGATGGAGGACGAACCTCTTCAGGAGGAGGCCGGCACCGCGTCCGCGCCGCCGCCTCCACAGATGTCTCCGTCATCGCCCACTCAGGCGTTCTCCATGGGGTCCGGCTCCCGGACGCCTTCCCGGGTCTCCACCCCGATGTCCGGCCAGTCGTCCCCGACTCCGGCGTCCGGCCGGTCACCGGAGGGGAGCGGACCCGAACCGCCGCCCCGAAGGCCCCGGCCCGACCGTCACCGGGCGGAGCGCCGCCGCGCCGAACGCCGCCGCCGGTCACGGAGGGTGGCCAAGCGTCGGCGGCTGACCCTCTGTTCCGTGCTGCTGCTCCTCGCCTCCGCGGTCACGGCCGCCATCCAGGTGATCCCTTGGTGGGGGGTGACGCCCTCGGCGTTCCTTCTGGGGCTTTATCTGGCCGTCCTCCGGGTTTCGGCCCAGATCGACGCCGAACACCACAGAGCGGCCGTCCGGGCCCGTAAGGAGCGGGTCAGGCGCGCCCGCAGGCGGGCCGAACTGGAGGCCCGGCGCCCGGTGGCGGAGATCATCGACCTGGACGCGCACCGCGACGAACTCTTCGACCAGTACGCCGAACCGCCGCGCCGAGCGGTCGGTAACTGATCAGCTCGCCCCGCCGGTGCGGTGCGCCGTGGATGGCGCGAGCCGCCCCGGAAGTTTGCTAACCTAGGGGGCGTCTTGGGGATGTAGCGCAGTCCGGTAGCGCACTTCGTTCGCATCGAAGGGGTCAGGGGTTCGAATCCCCTCATCTCCACCAGACGAAAGGCCCGACTCCAGATCATGGAACCGGGCCTTTTCGCTGTTCAGAGCTTGATCTACAACTCGGTGTCCTCCTCCGCTCGCCCGCTTGTCATCCCCTTAGTAGCCGCCTCTGGGAGAAATTCGGGAGACGGAGTCAGCGAAAAGTCAGCGAACACCGCGCGAGCCCTGCTGTTGCGGTCGCGGGAGGCGTGCGTGTAGCGGTTGAGCGTGGTCGAGATCTGTTGATGGCCGATGAGCCCGGCGACGTCGTTGACGGGGACGCCGTCGGAGACGAGCCAGGTGGCGTAGCAGTGCCTCAGGTCGTGGAAGCGCAGGCCCTCGCCCGCGTGCTGGGCGAGGTAGGAGACGGCCTCCTCACGGGTCGCGAACTTCCTACGCCGTTCGGTGCCCCCCTTGTCGCTCCAGGTACCGAGGAACCCCTCACCGAGGTCCGAGACCGAGCCGAGCAGCCCGGCCCGGACGAGGGACGGCCGCCAGACGCGGGCACGGAAGGTGTGGCGGCTCATCAGGTTGCCACTGCGGACGGTGAAGACTTCGCCGAGCGGCCCCGCGGGGAAGGTGTCCCGGTGCCGGGTGAGGAGATCGGCCGCGAACTGGGGAAGCGGGACCTCCCGCCGTCCGGCCCTGGACTTCGGGTAGGGCTTGATGGTGACGTGCCCGTTGACCTCCACGGCGACCCGGAGCACCCGCAGGGTTCCGGCGTCGAGGTCGACGGCGTCCCACCGCAGACCGGCGCACTCACCCCAGCGCAGCCCGGTTCCGGCCGCCAGGGCGACCACCGCGCGGTAGCGGTCGGGGACGTGACGGAGGAGGGCGGTGAACTCCTCGCGGGTGATGATCCGGTCATCGTCGTCCTGGCGTCGACGCTTGGGCAGTCGCACCCCCTCGCAGGGGTTGGCACCGATGATGCGGTCTCGCACGGCCGAGCGCAGCACGCCGGAGAGCAGGCGGTTGCACTCGATCACGCTCGCCGGAGAGAGCCGCTTGCCCAGGTCGGTGATCCACGCCTGGACGGCCGAGTGGTCGATCTTGCCGAGGGGGACGTCCCGCCAGCGAGCCAGAACGTGGTTCCGCATGATCGACTCGTCGCGGGCGGCCGTGGCCAGCTCGTGGTTACGGGACTTCAGCCAGCTCTCCGCGTAGGGGCCGAACTTGACCTTGCCCGCGTGCGGGTCGACGTAGGTCCCTCGGTTGAGCGAGCTGTTGATCTCGGCGAGGAACGCCGTCGCCTCCCGCTTGGTGGCGAAGGTCTTCGAGCGCTGCCGGTCGCTCTGGTCGCGCCAGTTGGCCCGGTAGGTGCCCGCCTTGGTCTTGGTGATGTGGCCCATGTCAGCGCTCCTCGCCTTCCGCCCGTCCGTCGAGCCAGGTGTGAAAGCGCCGCTTGGGAATCACCCACCGGCCGCCGACCCGGAGGGCCGGGATCGTGCCGTCGCGCACCGAGGCGTAGGCGGTGCCCCGAGAGAGCGACAGGAGGCGGGCGACCTCGGTGACGGTGTAGACGGCCCGGCTGGAGTCCGGGACCGGGTCGGACGGCTCAGAGGGCCGGGGGACGAGCTGAATCACGTTACGGCGCATGGTTACCTCCTGCCGGAGCGATCGGTGAGCTGGGTGGCGAGCGCGGATTCCCCCGCGGTGTAGCCCTGTCCCGCGTACCTCCAGTTCGCGAGGGTGAGCGTGGTGGCGGGGTTGTACGGCAGCCGCTCAAGGTCACGGGCCTGGCGGTACTCCAGGCGGACGCGGCGCAAGGCGGTCATGGTGGTGGAGTAGGCCCGGCTCTTGGTCGAGAAGTGGCCGCGGAAGCAGAGTGTGTGAGCCCACTGCCGGAGCCGGAGCGGCGCGAGGTCGGGGTGGGTCTCGGGGTTGCCGAGTTCCCACGCGGTGCGGATCAGCCGGGTGGCGTGCGCGGTGACGCCGCGCTGTTCGAGCTGGGCGAGGTCGGAGCGTTTGACCCGCCGGTCCAGGGTGCCGGAGGTCTCGGCGGACTTGGTCGTGTACTTGGCGATGTAGCCGGCCACCGCCGCCTCAGAGAGTGAAGCCCCGTCCGGGCCGGTCGAGGCGATCGGCCGCACGTCGACCGCGCCCCAGCACAGATCTCGCATGGCCCCGCCGTACGGGTCCGGGACGTCGAGCCGTACGGTCTTCGCCGCAGAGTCGATGGCCTCGGTGAGCAGTTCCACGGTGACCCAGGCCGGTGGTTCGGTGATCCCGTCCTCGGTACGGCCGTCGAGGCGGACCACGGCGTGGAAGTGCACGACTCCGCGCGCCTGGTACTCGGCGACCTTGGCGAAGGAGAGCCGGATCCGTCGGCTGAACTCGGCGCGGGTGAGCCCGGCCGAACTGCCCAGGTGCCGCCGGAGATAGACCCCGAAGCGGTGCCACAGCGCGCCCGCGTGGGCGTTCCACAGGACGTGGCCCACGTAGTCGTAGGCGTCAGGGTCGAGCGCTTGGCCGATGCGCTGATCGTCGGAGCCGTGCCGTTCAAAGCAGGCCGGGCCGTTGCGGCGCGGGTGGCAGATGTCGGCCTGGCCGTCCTTGCCGGGGCCACGGTGGACCGGGCCGAAACTCGGAGCGGTGAGGGTGGCCAGGACACGCGGGTGAGCGCTCACGGTGGCCGGGACGCCCTTGTCTCCGCCGAGCAGGCCCGCGCGGATCAGGTGGAAGGTGTCGGCCCGGTACGTCTCGGCGCAGGCGGGGCAGCGTGAGGCCCGCCGGTTGCCGCAGCGGACGAGCAGTTGGCCGTGTGGCTCCCCACCGGTGGAGTAGTGGTGCAGGACTTCCCCGGTGCCGGGGTCGAGGGTGGAGACCTCCCCGACCAGGCGGACAGGGGCGGAGCAGCCGCGCAGCCGGTCGACCTGCTGTAGCCAGCGGTTCAGGTCCTGCCCCGAGCGGTGGGCCAGGTCCCGGATGACCGGGCCGATGAGATCACCGATGGGTGTGGGCTGGTCGGTCACTTCTCCTCCTTCCCGGTGCTCTCGTGGTCGGGGTGGTCGACGGTGGTCAGGTGGTTGTTCCTGTGGGGGAGGCGGACGCGGACGGAGCCGTGGTTGTCACCGTCCGCGTATGGCCGATGGCGCATACTGGTGCTTCCTTTGCGAGTGAGTGGAGGAGACGACGCCCCACGAGGCGGTGGGCTGCCAGGCTTGAGCCGCCCCGTGGTGGCGTCGTGAAGGGTGATCAGGTGTTGATTCCGGTGCCGCCGCAGTCATCGCAGGTGACCGCGACCTGGTAGGCGCTGCTGTCGCTGTCGTCGTTGATCAGGCCGGTGCCGTTGCAGGTGCCGCAGGCGTAGGCGTGGATCACGAGGTGTCTCCTCCTTCCGCGGAGTCGGAGTCAGGGCAGGGACAGGGGGTGTCGTCGGCGTTGTCGAGGCGATCGCAGTCGTCCGGGTCACCGTCGAACTCGCAGCCGTAGCGGGCACAGCACGAGCAGAAGGGACAGACCAGCCGGATCATGTGGCGGAGGCCAGCCCCGAACCCGAGCAGGTCAGGCAGAACGCCCAGGTGTCGAAGGTGGCGCGTCGTTTGCCGGTGCCGATGGTTACCGAGGCCGGGACCTGTCCCTCTCCGCCGCAGTCGGGACAGGGGATCGGGGTGGAGGCGCGAGTACGGCGGGGACGCTTCGGCCTGTCGGCGGTGGTCCGCGTCATGGCGTGTCCTGCGGGATGGTGCCCCAGGAGGACCGGTCACCGCTGGCGTGCCGGATGGCGGCCAGGACGTACATGAGGTTCCTCTTGTCCAGGCGGATGATCGCCGGGCCGAGGTCGACGGGGTGCCCCTCGGCGAGGCTGAGGGCGATGCGCAAGATGGCGGCCTCGGCACCGGAGCAGGGGAGGAGGCCGTTGTACATCGCGGAGTGGATGGTGTCCCAGGAGATGACGGCGTACGGGGCGTCGGCGTAGACCCCCGGAACGTACTCCACGGCCATGCGGAGGAAGTCGCTCCGCTCCAGCCAGGTTCCGTGGTGGACCAGCAGCTCCACGGCGGCTTCGGTGGCGTAGGAGCCGCGCACCCAGGCACGGGCCGCCTCGATCAGGTGGGCGAGGCTGGGAAAGGTCATGACGTCGTTCCTTCCGGTCAGGCGGATTGGGTGGTGATCTGCCGCAGCAGGTCGGCGGCGAGGTCGCCGGAGACCCCCATGCGGGTGCGGAGCAGGTCGGCGGTGATGGGACGGCCGTGTTTGGCGCTGTGCTCGTCGGCCAGCCGTCGGGCGAAGGTGAGCAGGGCAGGGGACGGCCCAGGCGGGTTGCCCGGTGGTTCCTCGGCCATGTCGAACGAGGGGAGGGGAGTCGTGTCGATCTCGGGAGCGGCCTCCGTCGCCAGGTCGACGACGGATACGGCCGGAGGCGGAGGCCGGTGTGAGGCGCGGCGTTCCAGCATGGAGACCGCCACGAGGAAGGCCACCGCGGGCATCGCCGCGCAGATCCACCCCCAGACCGACGCCTCGGCACGGGCCAGGTTGGCGGCCAGCGTGAGCACGATCCCGCCGGCCAGCACGAGAGCGGGCCAGGAGAGCGGCCCCCGCCGGGGACGGCCGGTGCGCTTGTCGCGTTGGAGTTCACGGGCGGCCATGACGCACATCAGGTCGATGCACACCGCGACCGCCCAGGACTGCCAGCCGTACTGACCGTGTTCGGCGGCCAGTTCGGAGATGTGGGTGAAGGAGCCCACGGCCGCGATGACGGCCAGGACCACGACCGGCGCGGAGTCCAGCAGCGTGGAGCGGAAGCGGCCGAGCTTGCGAGTGGTCATCGCGGTTCACCTCCTTCCGGGTTCAGGCATGGGTCGGGTAAGGACGTGGCGTGATCGGGGCTCACGCCGAGCCGGGAGGGGAGACCAGGTCAGGCCGCGTGCAGGTCGGGGACGGTGTCGCCGACGTGGGAGGCCATGACGTCGGCCCAGGCCGGAGTCAGGTGGGCGTGACTGTGCGCGGCGTACTCGGCGGTGTCCTCGGAGACGTAGAAGGAGCGCGCCCGGTACCACTGGCCGTCCTGGGACGCGACGATCGCGACGCCGGGGGTTTCCGAGGGGATCGCCCGTGCCGACACGAGCGCGGCGGGGTCGAGGTCGCCAAGGGTCATGGTCGCGGTCTCGGGGTCGTTGACCCGGTGACAGATGCGCCCGGAGCACTGGGCACGGAGCGCGGTGACGCCGGGACCGAGGTCGGAGCCGATGCGCTGGCCGCAGCAGAAGAGGTAGATCCCGAAGGCCCGCCCGAGCTGGGCGACACGGAGCAGGGCTGTGGACGTGCGGGCGATCTCGTCTTTCTCAGCCTTGTCGGCCATCAGGTACAGCTCTGCCAACTCGTCGACCAGGACCACGATGGGTATCGGCCGCTCGTGGTCGTCGAGCTGCCATATGTTGCGTGCTCCGGCCTCCTTGCATGTCTCCATACGGGTGATCATCAGTTCCACCAGGCCATCCAGCAGAGCCGCGCATTCGGCCCGCGTGGTGGCCAGGGCAGACAGGCGCGGGCTGTACGGGGTGAACTCCACCCCGCCCTTGAGGTCGAAGCCGACCAGTGCGACCGGTTGCGGGGCCAGGCCGACGATCAGGGCATTGGCGAGGTTGGACTTGCCGGATTGGGTGGCCCCGGCGTTCAGCCAGTGCGGGACGGTACGGAAGTCGATCACCCACGGATGACCGGTCTCCAGACGCCCTACCGTGACCTTGAGCAGGCCGGGTGACGGTGGCAGGTCGTCGATGCGAATGAGGGGATCGTGGATGGTAACGGCCAGCACCACCCGTCCCGGCCGGGGTGAGGAGACACGGACCGCGTGCACACCCCACGAGTGCGCCAGCCGTTCGGCCACCGCGCTGTAGTCGGCGGGAATCTGACCTTCCAGGGTGTGGACGGTGACCCGCCAGCCGTGCCGGGTAGGCAGGGGAAGTCCCATCCACGGCTTGGTATCCACCGCTACCCGTTGGAACTTGCGCTTGACCCGGACCGTGCCCGTGGAGGAGATCAGACCGGGGACAGTGGTGAACCAGAACCGCTGGCGCTTCTTGGTGAGCCCGCACCCGAGGGCGACCTTGCGCCAGGTCGCGCGGACGATGATCGCGGTGAGCGGGTAGCCGACCACGTACCAGTAGGAGCGCCGGTGCCAGGTGCGCCAGCACCGGAGCGAGATGACGGCGGCGATGACGAACACGGCCAGCCAGAGCAGACGCTCGAACATAATGGAGCAGTCCTTTCGTAAGGCGAGAGGAAGGCCCCGGAGCGGGCGGTGCTGCCAGGCGAGCCCGCTCCAGGGGCATCACGTCCGCCGGTCAGGCGGCCTTGAGGTTGGCCGGGCGGATCGTCTCGGCTCGGAAGCCGAGCCCCGAACGGCCGTTCATCGACCAGAAGAAGGCGGCCAGTCCGACCGGAACGACCGAGACACCCTCGGGGATCTGCGGGAACGTCGCACTGGGGAACGTCACCACGATCACCGGGTTGCGCCGGTCGTCGTTCGGCTTGGGGAGCAGCGGGATCGTGTAGAGCTCCCGCCCCTCCGCGTCCTTCTTCACCTCACCCGTGGCGCGATCCACGATCTTGGGCTCAGGCTCACCCGCGACGATGAACGCCAGGGCCGAGAGGTCGACGGGGATGTTACGCATGATGATCACTCCTTGAAGTTGCCTAACCTGCCTAGCCATGTCGGCCATGGCTCAATGTTGGCCAGGTTGCCTAGCCATGTCAAGTAACTCGGAACAACTGGCCTAGGCGACCTAGGAGAACTAGACTGATTTGCGTGATGAGTCTCGACCCTGACGACCCGCGCCCGCCCTACCAGCAGGTGGCGAACGCCCTGCGTGCGGCGATCCTGACGAAGAAGTTCGAGCCGGGGGAGAAGCTGCCCTCAGGAGCCGAACTCGCCAAGCAGTACGGCGTGGCGCGCATGACCGTGCAACAGGCGATCCGACTCCTCCGGGATGAGGGCCTGATCGTGTCGCGCCAGGGGAGCGGCGTGTTCGTCCGGGAGCGCACCGAGCGCCCGGTGGAGCTCCGACCGCACATCGAGCGCGCTTTCGAGGCGACCAACGTGGCCATCGACTTCGCGGGCTTCTCCGGGGAGACGCTACAGGGCATGCTCCAGGAGCCCTTGGACAAGATCCGCCTCGGACGGCTCACGCCCGAATCCATCGCCATTCGGATCTTGGTCCCGGACATGGACCACCCGATGTCCCTGCCGTGCCGGGCCGAAGACCTCAGTGACGATCCGGTGATCCGGGAACGAGCCCACCGCATCCAGCAGCGCAGCACCCAGGCCATCGCGGATGCCGTTCACGAGCTGGCAGACCTCGGACTGGTGAAGTCCGCCTCCGTCGAGATCCGCGTGCACCAGACGACCCCGTCGTTCAAGTTCTACGTGATCAACCGGGAACAGGTGTTCTTCGGCTTCTACCCGGTGGTCAAGCACACGGTCCGGATCAAGGGCGAGAAGCACGAGCTGTACGACGTCATGGGCAAGGACGCGGTGCTGTTCCACTACCAGGTGACCGAGGACGCATCGTCGATGCAGTCGCAGTACGTCGCCCAGACCCGCCTGTGGTTCGAGAGCATGTGGTCGACGATCAGCCGTGAGGTCGAGGTGTGACCGCCGGGACACTGGCGGAGATCCTTCGGGAGTCCCGCGCCATCTTGCTCGACTTCGACGGCCCGGTGTGCGACGTCTTCGCCGGGTTGCCGGCACCTGTGGTCGCGGCCCGACTCAAGCAGCTGCTCCAGGACGAGGGTGTGGAAGTCCCGCCGGAGGCTGTGGCCTTGGACGACCCGCTCAAGGTGCTACGCCGTACGGCGGTCTTCGCGCCGGACCTGGTCGACAAGATGGAGACCCTGTTCATGGGCTACGAAGTCGAGGCGGTGAACTGCGCCGAGATCACACCAGGAGTGCGCGATCTACTCGAAGCCTGTGCCGAGACGAGCCGTCCCGTAGTGATCGTGAGCAACAACTCCGAGCGAGCGATCGAGGCGTTTCTTGATCTGGTCGAGCTGAAGGAGCGAGTCGCCGGAGTCGTCGGCCGCCCGATCGGCAACCCGGCCGAGATGAAGCCGGACCCTCGATTGGTGCTCCAAGCCTGTGAGCTGGTCAACGCACGGCCGGAAGAGGTCGTCCTGATCGGAGACTCCGACTTCGACATGCAGGCCGCGGCCAATGCGGGAGCCCGCAGCATCGCCTACGCCAACAAGCCGGGCAAGGAGACGCGCCTTGTTCAGGCAGGAGCGGAAGCGGTGACCAGGAGCATGCAGGAGCTCGCCGCGGTGGTCAGGGCGAGCCGGTAGCCCCGACTCTGGGAGAGCGTGGTTCAAACCTTCCCTACGTCATCAAGCCGCCGCCCGGTGGGCGGCGGGCGGTCGGGCCGGAACCGGGCGGGCGTGCGGCCTCTTCGGGCCGGTCCCGCCCGACCGGCCCACCGCACATCGGACGCCAGGCAGAGACGGGGAAGAAGACCAGCAGGCCGGACAGGGAACGGCGACACGACAGCCGTACAGCGACGCAGACAGCGGAGGTCAAGGCATGCCTCCGGCGGGGGCACTCCGGCCCCGAGGTGATCGCCGAGCAAGAGCCCAGGTTGTGGGGTGGTTGGGGCTGATCACCTCGCACACCGTCGACCCAGGCAAGCCCAGCAGACCGGCTCCTCCGGGGCAAGCCCGGCCGTGCGGGATGGCATCCAATGATCGAGGAACGGCGGCCGGCTGATGTACACGCGAGGCCGAGCTTGCCCCTCCGTCCCCGGCCCGCTGCCGCTCCGCGGTGGGTCGACGGCGCACGAGGTGATCAGGGGGCGGGCGGCCTGTCGGAGAACCGAGCTACCGAAAATTCCACGGCACGTTTGCTGAGCCAGCGTTCTGTCTCGTGGACGACGGTTTTGCCTGATCTTGTCGTGATACGGCGGATGAACATCAGGCCGCCGGAGGCGCAAAGCTCGTAGCTCTGGGCCTGGCATATGCAGGTGTGCTCGCGCACGCGCACGTGGTCCGACCAGGCGATCGAGACCTGCCAGACGAGCTTTTCGTGATCAGCGGCGAGTGGCCCCACGCGAATGCCGTGGTAAGCCCGAGTCATGAGCTGACCCTACGTCTATCTTGTCTACCTCGTCTACTACGTTGCCCATATGAGCAGCGTGGGCAACGTGCGTAACGTCGCCCTCGTGGAAGTGGACAGGTTCGATCCGACACCGATCTACCAGCAGGTGGCGGCGATCATCCGGGAGCGGATCAAGAGCAGCGGGCTACAGCCTCGCGACCGGATACCGTCCGAGTCGGAGATGGTCCGGGATCACGGCATTGCTCGTGACACCGCTCGCCAGGCCGTGGCCATGCTCCGCGAGGAGGGGTGGGTGATCACCCTGCCGCAGCGCGGAAGCTTCGTGGCCGACAAGGAGAGCTGGCCGGCGAAGGACTGAGCGCGAAGCCGGGAGAGGGGAAGGAACACTACCCCGCCTAACTGGCGGTTCGGGCCGTTCGAGGTACGGCCATGTTCTCTGGACTGAGTGACCAACTGAGTGACAACGGCCACGGACGAGGCCGGACGACCATGGACTACCGGGGACTGTTTCCCCGACGTCAGGCGACGTCGGCCACGGTCCCGGACCTGGTGACTTGGCTTCGTATCGAAGGGGTCAAGGGTTCGAATCCCCTCATCACCACCAGAGACAGCAAGGCCCGTCCGGGATGCGCCATGATCGGACGGGCCTTTGCGCTGCTTAGAGGGGCTGTTCGGCTACTGGGTGTCTTTCGTTCGCTCCTGCTCGGTGTCCGGCTTGGGACGCGGGTTTGGGGCCGGAGTCAGCGAAAAGTCAGCGAACGCCGCGCGAGCCCTGCTGTTACGGTCGCGTGAGGCGTGCGTGTAGCGGTTGAGCGTGGTCGAAATCTGCTCGTGGCCGATGAGCCCGGCGACGTCGTTGACCGGCACGCCGCTGGAGACGAGCCAGGTGGCGTAGCAGTGTCGGAGGTCGTGGAAGCGCAGCCCTTCCCCGGCGTGCTGGGCGATATAGGCGACGGCCTCCTCTGGTCGTGAAGTGCTTGCTCTGCTCCGCACCGACCTTGCTTGTCCAGGTGCCGAGGAACCCGTCTCCTGCCGGCGTGACGGAGCCGAGGAAGCCGGCACGTACGAGCGAGGGTCGCCAGACTCGGACACGGAAGGTGTGGCGGCTCATCAGGTTGCCGCTCCGGACGGTGAAGACCTCGCCGGGCGGACCGACCGGGAAGGCTTTCCGGTGTGCTGTGAGGAGGTCGAGCGCGAAGCCGGGCAGCGGGATCTCGTCGTCCGGCCCTGGACTTGGGATATGGCTTGATCGAGATCTGCCCGTTGATCTCGGCCGCGACATCGATGACGCCGGCACCGCGCATCAGCAGGTCATCGTGTACGCCAACGGTGTGGTCCTCGCTTACGACGATGAGCATGATGAGGACGAGTACGGGGCCCTGATGTACGCGGATTTCGACCTGGAGGAGTTCTCGCCCTTCGAGATCACGCGGCGGGAGTGCTTCGATGAGCTGGCGCAGTTCAAGCTCATCAACCGTCACCGTGATGAGCCCGGCCCACGACGAGTCGGCGTCGCATGCGGCCCGGTCAGGGCCGCTTTAAGTTTGTAGAGAAGTTCTCACAGCACACATGCCCGAGAGAGAACAGCTGTCACAGCGTTAGGCGGCTTCCATCCGCTTTCGGCAGTACGATGTCGACAGGCGACGAAAGTGGGGCTGGGTTGGCTTGTAACAACGGTCGTCCGAAACTTACTCAGGACCAGGACCGTCGACTGTTCGCGGAGTCTGCTGGTACGTGCCTACTTTGCAGTGTTCGTCTCTTTGTGGACATAGTCGACAGTTCTCGATCGGTCTCGATCGCGGAACGGGCCCATGTGGTTGCGCACTCGGACTTGGGACCTCGTGCAGATCAGACGCTATCTGAAGAAGACCGAAGCGACCCAGCAAATATTGTCATGCTGTGCCCAACATGTCATACGCAGGTTGACAAGCTGCCGGACAACTTTCCTGCTGAGGTTTTGTTGTCGAAAAAGGCCTCGCGCGCGGCTGCGGTCGCGCTGGTTGGCGGCACACCAGTTTTCCAGACGAGGATGGATGCACGTCGCGCAGTGAAGGAAGTTCTCGAACGGAACCGCCTGATATTTCGCAACTATGGGCCGGACGTCGATGACGGATCGATTCCCTCTACCGAAGAAGTGGAGAGATGGAGTCGGCATGTTCTCGAAGACATCGTGCCGGGGAACGAGCTCATTGTTGCAATAGTGCGCATCAACGAACGAATCACAACCGTTGAAGATCGGGAGACCGCCGAGCTATTGCGGTTACATACGCGTGACCTCGGGGAGAAGCATCGAGGTCAACCTGTTACAGCTCCGGCTCGCCGCTTCCCGGTAGCCACAGAGAACCTATTTGTCGAGGATGAGTATGACGAGTCCTGATTTTCGATCAAGCTGGTTCGCCTCAACGCTTAGTAAACATTCAGAGGTGACCAATGCCACGATTTCGACTGACGGACTGGTCAGAATTGAGCGGAAGAAGGTCTCTCCGATCACCGTGGCACCATTGGGTGATCGTCGGATCGACAAGCTTATCGTCGAAGCGGTGCTAGCTGAGGTACTTCCCACGGCGATTGTTCTTATTTCTAAGTCTGGTCACTATGACTGGGACGCTCGGGAACTCGCCATGGCAAAAGGTTCAACTATTCTCACCGTCAAAGAGCTATACACATTCATGCATGAGGCGGATCTGCGCCCATTCTTGGATAAGAATGTCAGCTACAACCGCGAGCGCTTGGAGCAGCATTCTCGGATCGTCAAGTGTGACATGATCTGCGAGAGTTCCCTGCGTCTTCGACGAGAAGGTTCACTTAGCGATGTCGTCATTGCCATCGAATACGAGTATGAATTTAGCGAAGAAGCAACTGTGCGTGCTATCAGTCGACACCCGGATGCAGACATCATTCTGAATGCGAACCCCAATGGGAGAGCAACAACGGCCGCTTATTCACACGCTCGTGATGCACGGGTGCCGATCTATAAGATCAGCGAACTGATGGGAGCACTGAATTATGACGGAGATCAACTCCGTACTTACACGCCTCCTAAGCGGCATTGAGGAGCATGTCGCTGAACTTGGCGACATTGAACTCTATCTATTCGGATCATCGACTGGAGGCAAAGCGTTCCCATCAGATGTGGACTTGCTCCTCGTTTATGCCGATGGCGATTTGCTGCGCGGACATGATCTGGCGGAGACAATACGAGAGCTTCCTGTGGGCGAGATCTACGACGTACTAGTCTTGAGCGATTCTGAGGAACGCGAGCTCGAATTTATCGAGAGTGAGCATGCGATCCGGATCTGGCCAATAGCTGTATAGCTTATTCATTGAACGCAATCATCCTGACCAGTACCGCCACGATCGAAAGAGCTCGCTCATCGCTGTGCCAGGCCATGGGTTGAGCGTGTGTGCGGTTGCTGGAGTGGCGGAGGGATCGCCAGCAGGTTGGAAACGTTGTAGGAAGTCAGCGAAAAGTCAGCGGACCTGCTGGCACGGGAGCGCAGTCGAGATCAACGGACGTCATTCCCGCAGCACCTGACGACACCGGATGGCATCCGATGATCGGAAGCGGTACGTCCCACCGGGGTTCGCATCGAAGGGGTCAGGGGTTCGAATCCCCTCATCTCCACCAGACGAAAGGCCCGACTCCAGAACATGGAGCCGGGCCTTTTCGCTGTTCAGAGCTTGATTTTCTGCTCAATGTCCTTCTCCGCCCGCCCGTTCCTCGCCCCCCTGGTAGCCGCCTTTGGGAGAGATGTGGGAGACGGAGTCAGCGGACACCGCGCGAGCCCTGCTATCGCGGTCGCGCGAGGCATGTAGTGGTGACGCCGGGTATTGAAACCCTCTGAATTCCTCCGTTGGTCAGGACTTGCGATCTTGCTCTGGGAGGTAGGGGCTGAAATGGTCGGCGACGATCCCCGCGATCGCAGCGGCGTCGAGGGAACCGTCGAC
This sequence comes from Streptosporangium sp. NPDC004631, assembly GCF_053601935.1. Taxonomy (NCBI): domain Bacteria; kingdom Bacillati; phylum Actinomycetota; class Actinomycetes; order Streptosporangiales; family Streptosporangiaceae; genus Streptosporangium; species Streptosporangium sp. NPDC004631. The sequence goes on from NZ_JBSGCR010000039.1 coordinate 28,740, forward strand.
TTCGATCACGCGGATGCCGAGCTGGTGGGCGGTGTGGACGGCGTCCTCCGCGACGAGGCGATCCCGGGTGAGGCGGTTGGCCTGTGCGCGGGCCGGATCGCTGACGCGGTGCCCGAGCGAGGCGGCGCGCGGTAATTCTTGGAGCTGGTGCTGGCGGAACTCTGGCGTGGGCACCATGACGACCATCCGGCGCGGTGAGTTGATGATGGGCGCGACGAGTTCGGGGCGGAGTCCCCAGCCTTCGGCGATGATCGGGTGGCCTGAGACGAGCGCGCGCAGGTCGTCCAGGGCCCACTCGAACCGGGCCGGGAAACCGGCCAGGGTCGTGGCGGCCATCTCTTCTGGGGTGGTGTGGACCCATACCTTGTCCGGGTTGGGCTCGGTGGCCGGCTCGCCGAGGTCGACGCGACGGGCGATCCGGCGATCGTTGTGACCGCGGGCGTCGTGGTAGTCATAGTGATAGACGGTGATGCGGTATCGGACGGCCAAGAGCCGGGCCACGGTCGACTTTCCGGCCCACTGGCCACCGCCGATCCACAATGCGCGGTGCAACGTGTCGAAGGGGTCCCGGACTTCGCTGTCCGCAACGGAGTTACGGCTGGTCATCTGGTGTCCTCCCATGGTGAGTGCGACGGCTGATTGCGGCGGCGGACAGGCCGGCCTCGCCGCCGGGAAGAGTGAACAGGTCGGGGGTGGGCCTGGCGAGGCTGAGCCGTCCGGGGCCGGCCGTTCGTCACCGGCCGCCACGGGCCGGGGTCATGTCCGATCCGCGAGAGGGCGGTAGAGGCGGCCTTTTTCGATGACTGGTGTGTGGGCACTGGCGGAGGGACCCCTCGATAATCAGAGGCGGTCCTTTGGTCTTCTGAGTCACCGTCCGTCGTTCGGAGTCGTCACTGATCAATGCCGCTCTACCAGCGCGTGAGCGAGGTCAAGCAGATGTGGAAGGTGCAGGATCCGGCCGCCGCCTCCGGGAAGGGGGACATGGAGCGGTTCCGTCCAGCGGGCCGGGATCGCGGTCAGTCCGTAGAAGGCGCCGGCCAGGCCGCCGGTGATCGCGGCGACGGTGTCGGTGTCGCCACCCAGGTCGATCGCGGTACGGATTGCGTCCTCGTAGCTATGGGTGGTGCGCAGGGCCCATACGGCGGAGCCGAGGCAGGGCCAGACGGCGCCGTTGACCTCGGTGGCCTGACCGGGATGCCAGTCAGGGGCCAGTATGGTGGCGTATCGCTCGCGGTGGCCGGGGTGAACGGCGGCGAGGGTCTGCGAGAGCTCCCCCAGGGGGTCCGCGCTGCTCAGGGCGAGGCGCACCAGATCGTGAAAGATCGCCGTTCCTTCTCCGGCTGCGGGGTCGCCGTGGGTGAGAGCGGAGATGCGACGGGCGGCGTCCATGGTGGCCTGTCGCCCGTGGGCGGCAAAGTAGACCGCGGAAGGGGTGGCCCGCATCAGTGAGCCGTTTCCGGCGGCGCGGTGGCCGGCGCGGTAATGAGCGGTGGCGGCCTGGTCCCAGGGCAGGCCGCGGGTGAGAACGTCCCGGGTCTGCAGGCCGATGTCCTTGGGGTCGTCGGCCGCCCAGCGTTGGAAGCGGGTAAAAACGTCGGGCAGGTCCAGGCCGCCGTGCTCCAGCAGAGACTCGGCCACGTGGACGGCCATCTGAGTGTCGTCGGTGGCCTCCCCGGCGTCCCAGCCACCGCCCCCGCACATCTCGACTCCGGCACCAGGTGCCGGGAAGCGGGCGGAGAACGCGCCCGCTGGACCGAACTCGAAAGGCGCGCCCAGCGCGTCACCCACTGCCGAACCGACGACTGCCCCGGCGACACGCTCCATGTGATCCACAGCGGCAGGCTATCGAACTGCCCCGGCATGGAAGCTCCGTGACCGACAGGCGGAACTGGCCCGAGGAGGGCTGATGAGAGTCAGCGAAAAGTCAGCGGACCCGCTGACACGTGGACGTGGCCGAGATCACCAGACGGCATTGGCGTGGTACCTGACGACACCTGACGGCATCCGGCGAGCAGGCCCGGCGCGCCCCACCGGGGTTCGCATCGAAGGGGTCAGAGGTTCGAATCCCTTCATCTCCACAAGATCGAAAGGCCCGGCTCCAGTGACTTCCGTTCTAGTGGTCGTCGCCGTCGCGCGTGCCGTCTCCGGATATGCGTTTCCGCAGCCGCTGACAAGGGTCACGATCGTCATCTGACAAGACCCGCCTGATTCCTCCAGCTTGACGCATGCCGATATGGGCATATGATGGCGCCCATGGCACGAGCAGCGACGACGTCGGACGTTTTCAACGCGATCGCCGAGCCGCAGCGCCGGGAGATCCTGGTGCTGCTGCGGGCGGGTGAGCGGCCGGTGACCGAGTTGGCCCAGGAGCTGGGGATGACCCAGCCGGGGGCGTCCAAACACCTGCGGGTGCTCCGGGAGGTCGGGCTGGTGCGGGACCGCAGGGCAGGCAAGCAGCGTCTGTACGGCCTTGACGCCCGCGGGCTGCGACCGGTCCACGAGTGGACCGGCGGGTTCGAGCGGTTCTGGAACGAGAGCTTCGACCGGCTGGACGCGTACGTGCAGGACCTCAAGCAGGCAAGGCAGGAGGAGTGACCGATGGCGGAAACGGGACGGGACACGCCGGCGCAGTCAGCGACGGCCAACCGCGAGATCGTGATCTCCCGGGTCATCAGTGCCCCACGGGAGCTGGTGTTCGAGGCGTTCACCGAAGTCCGGCACCTGTCGCGATGGTGGGGACCGGAGGGGTTCACCACCACCACGCGGGCGTTCGAGTTCCGCGTCGGCGGGGAGTGGGACTTCGTGATGCACGGACCGGACGGGACGGACTACCAGGAGTGGATCTCCTGGACCGAGATCGCCCCGCCGGAGCGGATCGCGCTGCTGCACGGTGAGTCCCGCGGCGACCCGAACGCCTTCGAGTCGGTCCTCACGTTCGCGCCCGACGGCGCGGCGACCCGGATCGAGATGCGCACGGTGTTCCCCACCAAGGAGCTGCACGACGAGGCGGTCGAGAAGTACCACGCGATCGAGGGCGGCCGGCAGACCCTGAGCAACCTGGCTGCCTACGTCACCGAGATCGTTCGGAAGGGAGTTGAGGACTGATGGCCGGAAAGGTGTTCTTCAGCGTGTCCATGTCGCTGGACGGCTTCATCGCGCCGGAGTCGCTGGAGGGGTTCATCTCGCCTGAGCGGCAGGACGACCAGCAGCTCCAGCGCTGGGCGGCGCAGTGGATGGAACTGCAGCAGTGGATATTCCCGCAGCGGTTCTTCCGGGAGAACCTGAAGCTCGGCGAGGGCGGCGAGGAGGGGCGCGACAACGACATCGCGCGGGAGACGTTCGAGCGCACCGGCGCGAGCGTGATGGGCAGGCGCATGTTCGACGCCGGCGAGCAGGCGTGGCCGGAGGAGGCGCCGTTCCACACGCCGGTCTTCGTCGTGACGCACGAGAAGCGTGCCCCCTGGGAGCGGCCGGGTGGGACCACCTTCCACTTCGTCAACGACGGCGTCGAGACCGCGCTCGACCAGGCCCGCGAGGCCGTCGGCGACCGAGACGTCCGTATCGCGGGCGGCGGCGCGACGATCCTGGAGTACGTGAACGCCGGCCTGATCGACGAGTTCTCGATCGCGCTCTCACCCGTGTTGTTCGGCTCCGGAATCCGCCTGTTCGAGGGCGTGGACGCGGACCGTGTGGCCCTGGAGCCGGTCCGCGCGGAGCCGACGCAGCGGGTGACCCACCTGACCTACGCAGTCCGGGAGCGGTGACTGTCTCGACCTCAGCGCTCCCCCGCCGAGGTCAGCAGTGAGGTGAGACCCTCGACGCTCTGAGCGTCAGGAAGGGCGGGCGTTCGGGCCGCGATCTCGGCGGCGCGCTCCTCCGGGAGAGACCTCACGGTGTTGTCGTGGAACTTCCTCGCCGGCTCAGGCTTCGCCGGCGAGTCACCAAGGGCCCCGGCTCCCGCGCCGCCGGTGTCGCGACGGCGTTCAAGCGCGTTGAGGAGGTGCAGGTAGCATGGCGCTGTCGCGCGTAAACAACTGCCTGAAGAGCGTCGTGGCCCCGCTCGTGGTTCCGCTGGGTGCTGTCCTCTTGGTGGTTGGCCTGGGATGGGCCGCGCTGTACTTCTTCTTCGGGCCCGATGTGCGGCGCGTAGACCCGGCCGTGCTCTCGGAGTTACGAACCGTCGGCCGAGTTGTCGGCGAAGACGCCAGTATGCTCCACGAGTGGGAGAACACGTACGTCGAAACGAACGACCTCGTGATCTCCTTCGACGGCAAGGTGAAGGACGACATACTCGCCGCAGCCGAGCAACGGCTGAACCAGAGCGGCTGGTCCGTATCGCGCAGGGAGTCGCCTGAAATCTGGCTGGAGTCGGCCAGATGGCCTTCTGTCCTCGTTACCGTGGAGCAGCTCAAACAGACGCACATGAGCGGCGACCTATGCGAGCAGGTTGCAGCCACGGGGCTGCCAATGGACAACATGGTGTACATAAGCGTCCTGCCGTGAGCCTATGACCCACCGAAATGGAAGCGCCAGTTCTCTCCTCCGGGGACGGAACGTTGGCCACCTACGGCCTGAGCGTTCAGACGCTGCCCTGCTGCGACTAGAGGCTTAGCAGGAAGCGATCTTCTTGGACACGGGAAGCGATCTTCGCAACCCCTCTCGCGCCCCAGGGAGGAGCATGACGCCGGTTCTGCAGCCGTCTCTCGGCAGAGGGGCAATCCACGGTCTTGAGTGTGGCGACGGTGTGGAGGTATGGGGCAGGTAGCGTGCAAACCATCGTACGGATGGGGCACCGCCCCTACCGTCGCAAGGTATGCAGACAGTGGATGTACTGGTCGTGGGTGCGGGCCTGGCCGGCCTGCGCACAGCCCGCCTGCTCGCGCGACGGGAACTGAACGTGATGGTGGTCGACCGTCGCAGGTCGCTGTCGACGGGCATCCGCACGACAGGGATCTTCGTGCGCCGCACCCTCGATGACTTCGACGTGCCGGATCACCTGCTCGGGCCAGGCGTCCGGGACGTGCTGCTGTATCCGCCGTCGAGGCGGGCACCGATCCGGCTCACCAGCGACCGGGACGAGTACCGCGTGGCCGACATGGCGGCCGTCTACGAGCACGCGCACCGCGCGGCGGAGTCGGCCGGGGCACGGGTCTTCCTGGGCGTACGGTATGTCGACGCGTCGATGGGTTCTGTGCGGTTCGAGGGTGCGGAACCGGTGGCGGCCCGGTTCATCGTCGGCGCGGACGGTGCCCGCTCCCGAGTGGCCCGTGATCTCGGCCTTGATGTCAACCGGCGCTTCCTCGTCGGTGCCGAGATCGTCCACCCGATCGCGTCGGGCACGACCACCCCGGCGTTCCACTGCGTGCTGGATCCCCGGATCGCTCCGGGGTACCTGGGATGGGTCATCGACGACGGCCGGCACGCGCATGTTGGTGTCGCGGGATATCCGAACGCGATGCGCGCCGGCATCCGCCACCTGCTGGACGCCTTCGTCGCGGATGCGCCCGGCGGTACACCGCCGACCGGGCCGGTCGAGCGCCGAGGTGGTCCGATTCCGGTCGGCGGTGTGCTGCGACGGCTGGCGTGCCCCGCCGGTCTGCTCGTCGGAGACGCGGCGGGCGCGGTGTCACCGCTGACGGCCGGTGGGTTGGACCCTTGCTTACGTATGTCCGAACTGGCCGCGGCGGTCACCGCCGGGTACCTGCGTACTGGCGACCAGCGGATGCTGAGCCGGTACGACGGGAACGCGTTGCGGACCCGGTTTCGAGGCCGACTGTTGCTGCGCCGCGTGTTCGCCGGCATCCGATCCCCTGCTGCGGCAGAGGCGGCGGTGACCGTGCTGCGCGGTCGTGCCGGTCGTGCCTTGGCGGCGCGGATCCTGTTCGGCGACGGCTCGTTTCCCGAGGTCGACCCACGGCTCGCGGACCTGGCGATCGACCACCTTCACCGGTAACGCCGACGGTCGGCGGACGAGCCCGCTCCACCGCGCCCCGGGGTCTGACCGACAACCCGCAGGCCTGGCCCCACGCGGACCTGGCCGGGCACCCGGCCGCCGCCGTCGTCCAGGCGATCGCCGCCACCCTCCCCGGTGAACTCGCCGCGCGGAAGCTGAGCCGACGCGGCCTGGCCACCCTGTCGACGCCGGCTACCGTCGCCTGCCGGGCGGTCAGGTGGGGGGCGTGGACCGACGGGCGCGGTGGCGGCGTACCGCATCCCGGTTGGCGCACGGCTGGGAGCAGTAACGCTGCCGTGCGGTGCGTGAGGTGTCCGCGAAGATCGTCTCGCAACCGGCGGCGGCACACCGTCCGAGCCGGTCCATGCCCCGGCTGACGAAGTGCATCGCCGTGCCCACGGAGATCAGCGCGAACAGCACCGCGCCGAGCGGCTGCAGGTCGTCGCGGTAGTGCAGGTGCCAACCATGAGCGTGGTCGGTCAGCCGGGGGTAGGCGGCCGACCGGGCCAGCATCTCGTTGACCAACTCGGCCTTCGCGCGCTCGCCCGTGGTGTCGACGACCTTCGTCCAGACGTCGATGACGGCGAGGGCCTGGTCGAGATCCGACGGTTCGACGGGGCGTTCCAGTACCAGACCGGCCGTGCGGCAGCGGCCGGCGAGCTCATCGGCGCTCGCCGGTGGGTGGTTCGCCAGTTCCGCGGCGAAGTTCACCACGTCCGCGCCGTAAGGGTTGAGGTGCACAAGCTCATTACATCAGCCTGTACGTCATGACGCGGACAGCAACAGAGCACGACATTCCGGAGCTCGTCCGTCTCCGGGCACTGCTCTTCGACGACCTCGGCGACTTCTTCAACCCCGCGAACGCCGGTGACGACTGGCGCGACGCGCTCGCATGGGTTTTCAAGCAGAAGCTGGCCGAACCCGACTGCCGGATCCTGGTCGTGGATGGCGACACCGGCCTGGCCGCCTGCGGCATCGGCACGATCGAACAGTGGTTCCCCGGCCCCCACTCCCGCAACGGGAGGATCGGCCACGTCATCGGCATGGTCACCGACCCGTCGTACCGGCGGCGTGGGCACAGCCGGGCGATCATGCTCGGTCTGCTCGATTGGTTCCGTGACCGCAACGCCGTGCGGGTCGACCTCACCGCCTCCCACGAGGCGGAACCGCTCTACCGGCAGCTCGGCTTCTCCGACCACCCCGACCCCTTGTTGTGCTGGAAGCCGTGAGGACATCGCAGTACCGCTGGGTCATTCTGGGGGTCGCGACTTTCACTCAGGCCGCGGCCGCGTTTTTCGTCCAGGGCATCGGCGCGATGAGTGTCCACCTGCGACAAGACCTGGAGCTGAACACGACCCAACTGGGCCTGCTGCTGTCGGCGGCTCAGCTACTCCTCTCGCCGGACTACTCGTGGCGGGACGACTGCTGGACCGCCACGACGAACGCTGGGTCGTCGGGATCGGTGCTCTTGTGGTCGCCGTCGCGCTGGCCGCCGGCAGCTCGGCCCCGGGGTACGTCTCCTTGCTCGTCGTTCTGCTGATCGTCGGTGCGGGGTACAGCACCATTCAGCCGGGCGGCAGTAAATCGGTGGCGTCCTGGTTCGACGCCTCGCAGCGTGGCTTGGCCATGGGTATCCGCCAGGCGGGGCTCCCGCTCGGGGGCGTCCTCGCCGCCCTCGCACTTCCCTCACTGGCAACGGCCTTCGGCCGGCGGTCGACGCTCGTGGCCGGCGCGCTCGTCGCACTGTCAGGCGCCGTCGCCTTCATGGCCTTCTACCGCCGCCCACCTGACCGGCGCCCAATGCCGACCACGTCCCGCGTGCGGCTGGAACTGCTCCGCGAACCGTACATGAAGAAGATCATCTTGTCCGGTATGAGTATGGTGTCGGTGCACAGCGGCGTGGGCGTCCTCACCGTGCTGTACCTGCACGAGGTGACGTCCATGGACTCCGCCTCGGCGGCCTTCACCACGGGATCGCTGTGCAGAAGATGCGCCAGATGTTGCAGTGCGTGCGCCACCACGTTTTCGGCCCGACAGCCCCTCCGACGCCGGGCTCGCCGGAGCGGGGACCCCTGGCGAGCCGGTAGTCCATCAGTTCCTCGCTTCCGAGTCCGCCCATCACGATGCCGCCCTCCAAAGCTGCGACGTTAAGCTTTCTGATCAGCAGGGCGTCCGCGTCAGCCATCGCTCAGGGGCCGGTCTGACGGGCGAAACGCGGGTCGGAGGGATCGGCCGCGTCGCGGCGAGAGATTTCTCCGGGGCCGTGTCGATCCGCGGGCCGCTCGTTCGACGTGTGGGTGCGAGGGTCGAGAGGCGGCCCCGCCGGATGAGGAGAACGCGATGCCGAAGTACATACTGATCATGCGGGGCACCGACGAGTCGAACGCGGCCATGATGGCTTCGATCGACGAGGCGATGGCCACGACCCGCCAGTTCATCGAGGAGATGGTCAAGGCCGGCGTTCTCCTCGCGGCGGAGGGGCTGGACGATCCGGGCCAGGGCGTCGTGGTTGACTTCAGCGGCGAGGCCCCGGTGGTCACGGACGGGCCGTACGGCGAGACCAAGGAACTGTTCGGGGGCTTCTTCCTGCTCGACGTCGCCTCGAAACAGGAGGCGGTCGAGTGGGCCAAGCGGGTCCCGGCGACCCCCGGGTCCAAGATCGAGGTCCGGCGGGTGCCCGGGAGCGACGAGGTCCCGCAGGTCGACGAGTGATCATCAAGGACTGGGCCGGGCGCGAGAGCAACGGCCGGATCTGATGGGTACGGCCGACGTCGAGGCCGTCTGGCGGATCGAGTCGGCGCGGATCGTCGCCGCGCTGACCCGGTTCACCGGCGATTTCGGGCTGGCCGAGGACGCGGCCCAGGAGGCGGTGGCCGAGGCGCTGGTGTCGTGGCCGCTCGCCTCTCCGGCCAATCCGGCCGGCTGGCTGATGGCCACGGCCCGGCGGCGGGCGATCGACGCGATCCGCCGCCGGACCGCCCTCCAGGACCGATACGCCCTGCTGGCGGCCGACTTGGCGGTTGACGAGGAAATCGATCCCGACAAGATCGACGACGACGTGCTGGCGCTGATGTTCGTCAGCTGCCACCCGGTGCTCTCCCCCGAGGCCCGGGTGGCGCTGACCCTGCGCGTGGTCGGCGGCCTGTCCAGCGAGGAGATCGCTCGCGCGTTCCTCGTACCCGTGCCGACCGTGCAGGCTCGCATCACCCGGGGCAAGAAGACGATCGCGGCGGCCGGGGTGCCGTTCGAGCTGCCGCCGGCCGCCGAGCGCCGGGAGCGGCTGGGCGGCGTGCTCAGCGTCCTCTACGTGATCTTCACCGAAGGGGCGACGGCCACGTCGGGCGACCGGCTGCTGCGCCCCGACGTCGCGTACGAGGCGATCCGGCTGGCCCGCACGCTGGCCGCGCTGCAGCCGGACGAGCCGGAGGTGCACGGCCTGCTGGCGTTGTGCGAGCTGACGGCCGCGCGTTTCCCGGCCCGGACCGGTCCGGACGGTTCGCCGGTCCTGCTCGACGAGCAGGACCGGCGGCGGTGGGACTTCTCGGCGATTCGCCGTGGGCTGGCCGCGCTGGCCAGGGCATCGACTCGCGGCCTCGGCCCCTACGGCCTGCAGGCCGCGATCGCCGCCTCCCACGCGTCGGCGCCCTCGGTCGAGGCGACCGACTGGGACCGGATCGTGGTGCTCTACGAGGCGCTCGGCCGGGTCGCGCCCTCGCCGGTGGTCGAGCTCAACCGGGCCGTCGCCGTTGCCATGGCCTCGGGCCCGGCGCAAGCCCTGGCCATCGTGGACGAGCTGATCGCCTCGGACCGGCTCCCCGGTTCGCATCTGGTTCCGACCGTACGCGGTGAGCTGCTGGCCCGGCTCGGACGGCGACCGGAAGCGCGCGCCGAGCTGGAGCTGGCGGCCCGGCTCTGCGCCAACCAGCGCGAACGCTCAGTGCTGCTGCGCAAGGCGGCCACGCTGGGCTGACTTCTCCAGCTCGGCCGGGATTCGAGCGCGGCCCGGACGCCGTCGATCGCGTCGGCTCCGACGGCCAGGCGCAGCGGCGGCTCCGCGCTGCCGGCGATCGCGACGATCGCGTCGGCCACGTCGGTGAATCCCCGAACCGGGGCCGGTCTGGAGATCGATGTGGAGATTGTCGAACGCGATCGCGCGGGCAAGGGATTCGTCCCCCGGCCGACACGGGGATCGTCGAGCAGACCTACGGCACCTTGATGCTCCATCGGCGCCTGGTCCGCGACTACGATCACCTGCCGACCGCTTCCGAATCGCGGGTGTATTGGGCGATGATCGACGTGATGTCTCGCCGGTTGACCCGTGCGTCCGCGGCGTCGTGGCGGTCGACATGACCAGGCTGGAGGCGCAGCCGCCCGATCCCGGAACGTGGCTACGTGACCGTAACGGCCCTGCATGCTCGGGTCCTCATGCCCCATCCGCTTGACCTTCGGGGCCTTCTTGACCCCCACGTCGTCCATCCACGTCTGATGCCCGTGCCTCAGCCTGTGCGGGGCGAGACCCTTCCGGATCGGCGACCGGCTCACCAGGTGCGGCCGTTCGCCTGGGGGAGACGTCATCAGCTGCCGGCCGCTCCGCTGGTAGTGCCCGCTGGGGGATGGGAACAGGTAGCGGTCGCCGGGGCACTCCTGATCGCTGTGGCCACCCACCGGGGCGCGGATGTGGTGCAGCTGCGCCGGGTGTCTGGGATGGGACGTCGGTGGTGGCGATTTTGGCGCCGACGGTGATCGGTCGCTCGGTTTCCGTGTGGCAAAGCCCCCGCCTGATCGGGCGAGGGGCTCCCGTCGAGTGGATGTTTACACGTCCGCCGGCGTTTCGCTGGTCGACAGTTCAGCCAGTTCGTGTGCCGTCAGCGGCTGAAGGCCGAACGACGGGTAACCCATCTGCGTGGTCATCATGTGCACAAAGGCGCGCGCGTATGGGTGGACTGTGAGTGTGGATGAGACCGCGCCGAGCATGTCCAGCTCTTCGCGGGAGAAGGACACCTCTGCGGGAGTCTTGTAATCGACGACGTATGTCACCTCCACCTTCCAGCAGAGGTCTTCCTTGCCGCCCCTGGACAGGCGGTTGGCGACGACGGTGTACGCCACTCGCATGGCGATGCTTTCGGCTGTCTGCTCAGGTGTGACTTCAATGCCCATCTGTACGGTCAGCTGACCGGCTTTGAGCGGTAGGCCCACTTCTGAGTTTGATCGTTCGAGGCGGATGTTGGAGAGCCCCAGCTGGGCTTCCACCCGTGTTGCGGCAGTCGCGATCTCTTCGGGAGTCATGCCGCTGTGCTCGCCTGCCTGACCACATGAAGTCTTGCGCCCGTTGAGGTGTAGCGGACCTCGGGTTCGCAAACCTTCTCCTCCTGCATCTGCAGGGACAGGGAACGAACCGCCTCCGGGGGAGCGTTGTGGTCGCAGCGGCCGAGCACGACCTTGAAGCCGAGGGCGTCCATCATTCCGGCCAGTGTTCGCAGGGTGAGGTTGCGTGCGCCGGCGAGACGCTGTGTGATCTCAGAGGGGCGCACATCCAGGCGTCGGGCCAGTTCCTGCCGGGTGATGCCTCGTGTTTCGATGGCTTCCGCGACCAGCTCTGTGGCTGCGAGGAGGAGTTCCTCCTCGGCGAACAGTCGGCGGGTCTCGGGTGTGTCGTCAAACCAGCTCATCGTCACTCCCTTCTCCGAAGATCTTTCGTGCCCGACCCACTTCTCGTGGAACACCCCGTGTCTCGCCTGCTTTCGCGCTGCCGTGAGTGGCGTACCAGATGCTGCCATCCCTGATGCCGTACAGCCGCCAAGCGCGAGGGCTGTGAACCTTCCACTCGTACACTCGCGGATCTTTGGTGTCGGTCGCCAACATTCGGAAGCGCTCTTTGGCGAGCAGGACGTCATGATCAAGTTGCCGTGCGAACAGCGCCTTGAAGGTGGCCTGAGCGGGCAAGGGCAGGCTCTTGAGGAAGTCGACCGCGGGAAGAGATCCGTCTGACAGTCTCACCGCCATCACCTTCCCGTGAGCACCGGCGTACAGCTCGAAGGGTCCGGTGCCAGTTTCAGTCATAGCTTAAGTTCACCACAAGATGGTTTGCTCCTTGGGAAGGAAGAACTGACTTAAACGAGACTTCCACCTGCGGCCGGCACGCTCTCGATTCGCTGGCGTGACCAGGCAGAACCGTCACCTTACATACCAATCATGATCATATTTTGAACTTTGCGAAACTCCCGGAACGGCGCTCGCTCCGTCTCGCCGAGTGAGATGGCTTCTGCCTCCGATGTCCTCACCCTGGGGATGGCGCCGAGTTCCTCGATCCAGTCGGCCATGGAGGAGTCATCGAGGTCCCCGCTGTCCGGAAACCTGCGCGGTGCCTCGGCCCCTGGCGGTCCGTTGTAACGGGCGGGGACCTCCAGCCGGAACGCGGTGTGCTGTTCGCCGCCGGTTCAGGGCCGGTCGGCGATGTCGAGGACCAGGGACCGGCGTCGTTGGTGGACGGTGAGGTAGGTCAGGCCGCTCGCCCCGGTGGTGAAGCGGCGTTGGGAGAGCCGGGGAAGCCAGACGAGCGCTCCGGGGTGCAGGGGAAGCGTGTCCAGTTCGGTGTCCAGCCGGCCGTCTCCGCTGAGCACGAGGAGAAGGACGTCGAGGGCGGGCCCCGCGTGCGTCTCGACGGTGGTGCCGGGCCGCAGGTGGACGATGTTGGAGTCGAGGTCGCGCCTGCTCATCTGGAGTTTCCACACCGCCCCCGCCGCGTCGGAGGCGTGGGGGCCGGCGGCGACGGCGTGGGCGTCGGTGAGGACCCGCGGCAACGGGGTGGAGGCGAGTTTGCCGATCCGGATCCGCCAGACGCCGGGCCCCTTGTCGAGGTAGTCCCAGCGGTGGTCGCCCGGATGGTCGAGTTCGAACTCCTGTCGCAGGTGTTTCGGATCGTGGTTGTTGACCAGCACGAAGGACTCGCCGACGGCGAGGCCGTCGAACTCCTGGAAGATCCGGGGGTGCTTGTCGGGCTTGCGCAGCGGCCGTACGTCGAGCTCCTGGTCGGGCATGGCGTTCCTCTCGTCGGCTCTATTTATACAAGTCATTTTTGTATAAACTCAAGCCATGACATACGTGATCGGGCTTCCCTGCGTGGACGTCAAGGACCGGGCGTGTGTGGAGGAGTGCCCGGTCGACTGCATCTACGAGGGCGGGCGGAGCCTGTACATCCACCCGGACGAGTGCGTGGACTGCGGTGCCTGCGAGCCGGTCTGTCCGGTCGAGGCGATCTACTACGAGGACGATCTCCCGGTCGCGCTGGGTGCCTATCTGGCCGACAACGAGCGCTTCTTCACCGAGACCCTCCCCGGCCGGGACACGCCTCTGGGGTCGCCCGGCGGTGCGGCCAAACTGGGTGCGCTGAGTGCCGACACGGCGATGGTCGCGGCCCTGCCGCCGCAGGGGGCGTGAGCCGGCCGTGGCCGAGCGGCGGCGGAAACCCCGTGGAAGCGACGACGTCCCGGGCGGCGCGACGTCGGCACGGGCTGCCGAACATCCCACTGCGCCGGCGACCGGCCGCCGGCGGCTCATCGTGACGATGCTTCGCCGATCCGAGACACCCCTCGGGGTGGCCGACATCGCCGAGCGGCTCGGGGTCCATCCCAACACGGTGCGGTTCCATCTCGACGCCCTGGCCGACACGGGCCAGGTCGAGCGGGTGCACACCGCGTCGGCCGGCCCCGGCCGGCCACCGCTGCTGTTCCGGGCGAGGCCGGGAATGGACCGTGGCGGGCCGCGCAACTACCGCCTGCTGGCCGAGATCCTGGCCGGCGGTCTGGCCGCCGACCCGGAACCCGCCACCAGGGCGACCGAGGCCGGCCGGGTATGGGGCGGCCTCTTGATCGATCAGTCGGCTCCGCCGGTCGCCCTCACCCGGGAGCAGGCGGTGCGCAGGCTGGTGAGCCTGCTCGACGACCTCGGTTTCGCACCCGAGGAACGATCGGCCGATGGTGATCACAGGCAGATCGGGTTGCGGCACTGCCCGTTCCTTGAGCTGGTCGCCACCCGGGCCCAGGTGATCTGCCCGCTGCACCTCGGGCTCATGCAGGGGGCGATGACAGCGCTCGGCGCGCGGGTGACGGTGGGCCGGCTCGACCCGTTCGCCGAGCCCGATCTGTGCCTCGCGCACCTCACGGCAGCGGGCGGCACAGGATGACCGGTCACGCGGGCCGGCAGGCCTGTGGAGAGACCGTCCGGAGAGAGAGGACCTGGAGATGACTTCCGCGTCGGCCGTTGCCGTAGGTGTGACGTTCGTGTGGCTCGGGATGGTACTGGCCGTCTCGTTCCTGGAGACACCGTTGAAATTCCGCGCGCCCGGAGTGGACCTGCGCATCGGGCTCGGGATCGGCCGGTTGGTCTTCCGTGCCCTCAATGGCGTCGAAGCCGTTCTCGCCGTGGTGCTCATCATCATGATCACCGTTGGCGGAGTGCCGGTCGGGACCGTGGTCGCCGCCGTCGTCGCGGTCGCGGTCCTGGCGGTGCAACTCGGCGCGGTCCGGCCGCGACTGACCCGGCGCTCCGACCGCGTCCTCGCCGGGGAGGACGTTCCACGATCAAGGGGCCACCACGCTTACGTCGCCTTCGAGATCGCCAAGGTCGCGGCCCTGCTCGCCACCGGCATCCTGCTGCTGGCGGCTTGACCTCCTCCCCGCGGCTGAGGGCGGGGTCTCCACACTCAAGGAATTTCGATGAACCGACCGACACCGAAAGGCACCACCATGCAGTCGATCTCCCTGGGTTCCCTGGCGAACGAGCACCTGACCACAGCGCGACAGGCCAGGAGCGGACGCAGCGCCCACACTGTTTACGGCGGACACCGGCACTCCTTGCGTCAGACGCTGCTCGCACTCGCCGCCGGACGGGGTCTTGACGATCACGAGAGCCCCGGCGAGGCCACCCTGCAGGTGCTACACGGACGCGTACGCCTCGCGACCGGCCACGACACCTGGGAGGGGGCGGCCGGTGACTACCTCGTCATACCGTCGGAGCGACACAACCTGACCGCGATCGACGACTCCGTCGTTCTGCTCACCGTGGCGGTACATCCCGGCCCGGCGACCGGAGACGAGTCTCCCCGGGCCGGGGAGGCGCACAGCCCGTCAAGCTGAGCGCGGAACGCGCCGCGGCGCAGCCGGTCTCGCGCCGGTGGGCCCGAGGCCGCTCGACGTGCCGGTCGTCCTGATCCGTCCGCGGGTCAGGCCCGTTCCTGGCGGGGCATGACCACCTCGCGGACGATGAGCAGGACCGCGGCGACCAGCGGGATGCCCAGCAGGGCGCCCACCACGCCCAGCAGGGCGCCGCCGAGCAGGGCGCCGACGATCGTGGCGAGCGGCGGGACGTCCACCGAGCTCTTCATCACGCTCGGCGCGATCCAGTAGTTCTCGATCTGCTGATAGACGGTGAAGAAGATCACACAGACGATGCCGACGGTGGGGGAGACGAAGAATCCGACGATGGAGGCGGCTCCGGCGCCGATGAAGGCACCGACCATGGGGATCAGGTCGGTCAGGGCCACGATCAGGGCGAGGGCCAGGGCGTAGGGGACCTCCATCAGGACCAGGAAGAAGAAGGTCGTCACTCCGGCGATCAGCGAGACGATCAGGTTTCCCGCGACGTAGCCGCCGATGCTGTCGATGATCTGGTCGCCGAGCAGGCCGGCCCGGGTCCTGCGGGACCGGGGGATGAGGCGATAGGTCATCTTCTTGAGTGAGTTCAGCGAGCCCAGGAAGTAGAGCGTCAGCACCAGCACGGTCAGCGCGTTGAAGACCGCCCCGATCAGCACCTGGCCGAAGCCGAGTACGCCGCCGAACATCTGGGTGCCGAAGTCGCCGCTTGTCACATACCGCTGGAGCTTCTCCAGGAGCTGGAAACGCTGATCCAGGTCGCGGATCAGCGGGTTGTTCTGCAGCTCCTGGACGTACTGCGGGATCCTCTCCACGAAGTCGGTCGACTGGGCGGTGAGCGGCGGCACCACGGCCAGGCCGAAGACGGCGAAGACGGCGATGACGCCGAGGAAGACCACGGTGATCGCGACAAGGCGGGAGAGGCCGAGTCGTTGCAGACCCTCGACCCCGGGGTTCAGGCCGATGGCCAGGAAGAGCGAGACGACGATGAGGATCAGCACCGAACTCGCGCTCACCACGGCCTGCACCAGCCACCAGGCGGTGAGTACGCCGAGGGCGGCGGTGAAGCCGAACACGAACGGATTGCCGCGCATCGACCGGCCCGGCGGGCCGAAGGGCAGGTCGGGAGAGGGCGCGCCGGTCCGCGGGGCGCCGGGCGGGGGTACGGGGCCGACCGAGGTGAGGGTCGGCTCGCCCGGCGACGGAGGCGGTTCCGGTGTGGGAGGCGGTTCCGGCGCGCCGGCGCGGTCGGGGGAGGGGGCGGCACGGTTGGGGGAGAGGGGCTCGGACACGCCTGGGCACTGCCCTTTATGGGACGAAACAATCTGTCTTCAGCAGATAGTGAAATATCCTGATTTAAGTGATGGTGGGGCTTCTGTCGGCCTCGGGTCCGGCCCCCGGCTCGACGGTGGTCCGGCGGGCTCAGGTCAGGTTGACGTACTGGCGGGGGCGCAACGCGTGGTTTCGCAGGGCGGCCAGGGCGGCCGAGCGGCCCGCCGGGGTGAGCCCGCCGGCCACCCGGAGGCCGAACGCGTCCAGGCGCCGTCCCAGTTCGGTCAGTGAGGCGTCGACCTCGGAGGTCTGCCACTCCTCGCAGTCGATCACCGCGGTGACCCGGTCGCGGTCGGCCGGCGAGCCGTCGGCCAGCAGCATCAGCGCCACCTCCCTGGCGGACGCCCTGAACTCGTGCTCCCCCGACGCCGGGGCCAGCAGCGCGGCGGCCGCGGTCTCCCAGAGCAGGTCGGGGTCTTCGAGCAGGCGCTCCCCGGTCGCGGTGGTCACCAGCCGTCTGCCCGCGCGGCGCAGCGCGCCCATCTGCCCCTGGGCCACCTCCCGGACCGCCGCCAGCTCGGCGGCGCTCCAGGTGCTCTCCGCGAGCACGGAGCGGGCGAGGTTGTGCCGCTGGGTCAGCGGGATGCCGCCAGGGCGGCGGCCTATCCGCAGCAGCCACCGCAGCGCCTCCAGGTGATCCTCGGCCGGGGCCGGGATCGGGGCGTGCAGGCGCACCTCGAAGGGCTGGGCCAGCTCCCGCCAGGCGGTACCCCGGCCGAGCACCCAGCGGTTGAGCCGCTCCCCCTGCACCCGGTGGAGCCAGTTGTCCCCGCCCAGCTCAGGGCGGGGTGTGGTGAGCCAGAGCCTGGTCAGCGTGGTCCGCTCGGGTGAGTCCTGGCGGAGCTCTCCCGAGACGATGGCGAGCTCCAGGGCTGCGGAGCAGGCGCCGTGCGCGCCCAGCTCTTCGGGCCCCATGATCGAGCTCCACCGGAGCTCCGGCACGTCCGGCGGGAGCACCCCGGTGGCGTTCAGCGCGCTCTGGTAGGCGGCCATCCCGGCGTCCTCGCCGGAGCGGGTGTAGACGCGCAGGATCCGCGCGGTCGTGGCGGAGAGGCAGATCGCGGCGTAGCGTTCCAACCCGCCCAGCCGTAACAGGCTGCCCAGCGCGCGGGCGATCGCGGTACGGTCGCCGCCGACCTTGGTCGGCAGGGTGTACCAGAGGAACTCGCACACGTTGAGCTCGGTGATCGTCTCCAGCGGTTCGCCGCCGGTCAACCAGTCGATCGCGCTCCGGGCGTGCTCGGCGCAGTCTGGCTCCGATCGCTCCAGCTCGGAGAGGAGCGCGGCCACGTCCGGTGCAGGCATGCTTCGAAGTCTGCCGTATACGGGCCTGCTCTGACGATGAACGTGACGTAATGGATCGTGCACGTCGCCTACCCTAGGAAATCAATGCTAAGCAGCTCATATGCCCAACGGTCAGATCCAGCCTTTTTTGAAGAGCATGCGGGAGCTCCAGTCCGCGTAGGGGATGATCTCGGCGGTGAGCACGGGGTAGAGCCACCAGAAGTTGACGAGCGCGAGCAGCGTGAAGGCGCCCACCACCGAGGCGCCGGTGATCCGCCTCCGCAGCGTGGCGTCGGCGGGGCCGATGATCAGTCCGGCGGCGAGCACGATGGCCAGGATCATGAACGGGACCATGGCGACGGCGTAGAACATGAACATGGTGCGGTTGTCGGCG